>DAOUHE010000312.1:0-7605 GCA_034428715.1 Dehalococcoidia bacterium
TCCAGGCCCTGGTCACGGAGCGAAATGCCGCCCGAGCCACCATTAACTGGCGGTTCAACACCCAGGACGCCAGGGGCAAACTTCACCGCCTCTATCCCTTCGATTCCAAACATGACTGACTACTAGGCTATGCCGGGATCAAAGGGCAGGCCGGTCTTATCGTTCAGGTGCCTTGAGGGACTTACTCGGCTCAAGCCAAAGCTGTCTTTGATGTGGACCGTTCCGGCGTTGATCCTCTTGGCGTTCACGCTATCAAGCCTGCTCGTTAATCCCGGGGTTCCAATCACCACCGCCGGTGATCCACTTCTTCCAATCCCGCCGGAGGATGCGCCCGGCAAAAAGACGGAAGAAGCTCCGTCAGATGACTCCCCGCGGCCATTGTTGAGTGTCGTGGGCGGAACATGGATCCCTCAGGGGCCTGGTCCGATCCTGAACGGGCAGGTCGAGAATGTGAACCCCGACAACGAAGTCGCCGGGGCGATCCACACCGTAGCAGCCCATCCGGATGATCCCGATATTCTTTATATCGGGGCGGTCAACGGGGGGATCTGGCGGACGGCCAACGCGACTGCTGTCAGCCCGGCCTGGTCGCCACAGACCGACGCTTTTAGCTCCCTTTCCATCGGCGCGCTAGAGTTCGATCCCGATGATCCAAACACGTTGATCGCCGGAATTGGCCGGTTCAGCTCCTTTAGTCTGATCGGCGGCGATCTGTCCGGATTGCTTGGCACCACCGACGGCGGCGAAAACTGGACCCAGATCAACGATCCGCTCCTGACCGGTGAGAATATTTCGGGGGTCGCTATCCGGAGCAACGTCTTGCTTGCCTCGTCAAACGGGAACTTCGGCGTTGGAGGACTGTTCCGCAGCGCCGACGGCGGTAACAGTTGGACCGCGATGTCTGGCGCCAACGGTTTGCCAGCCGGCGGGATCTTAGACCTGGTTGGCGACCCAACCGATCCCAACCGCTTCTACGCCTCGGTCGCGGCTACCGGAATCTATCGCAGTGACGATGGCGGGTTGACCTGGAATGACATCTCGTCGACCGATGCCGCCTTGAATAACATCGTCACCTCGCCGGCCAACAACAACACCGAGATGGCGGCCGCTAGCAACGGCCGGATCTACGCCGCAGCCATGATCGATGGACAAGCATTTTACGTCGGATTCACCGACGACCAGGGAGCCGCCTGGACGCAGATGGACCTGCCCCTGACCTTCGCGGAATTCGCTCAACCAATCGTAGACGCCACCAACACCAGCCCCATCGTCATTACTTCGGAGATGCCCCACGGCCTCTTCAGCGGCGCTTTCGTGGCGATCAGGGGTGTGACCGGCAATGATGCCGCTAATGGCGAATTTTTTATCTCGGTGGTCCCAAGCCCGGTGCCTGGTGAAGAGACACAATTCGAGCTGAATGGGTCCACCGGCGACGGCGCCTACACTGGAGGCGGGACCTGGACCCGCATCGTTGGCCTCAATCCCAAACCAAAGCCCGGCGGCCAAGGCGCCAGGCATTTTTCCATCGTGGCCGATCCGGACGACCCGGATATCGTTTATGTCGGCGGCGACCGGCAGGATTTCCCTTTCCCCAACTTCATCGGCGCGAATGATTTTACCGGACGGCTGTTCCGTGGGGATACAAACGTCTCGCCCGCCGGAACAGTGCCATCGCCCCAGTGGGAACACCTGACCCACTCAAACGCCATTACCGCTATCCCTGGCGGCGGCACAGTGGAAAGCAGCGCGCCCCACGCCGACTCGCGGGAAATGGTCTTTGACGCGGAAGGCGATCTCATCCAAGTAGATGATGGCGGAATATACCGGCGCACAAGCCCCGGAAGTAACATTGGCGATTGGTTTTCGCTTAATGGCAATATTCAAGTGACCGAGTTCCACGACATCGCCTACGACACGGTGTCCAACATCATCATAGGTGGCGCCCAGGACACCGGGACTCCGCAGCAGATCACTTCGGGTGGCACAACCTGGGACAGTATCTCCACGGCCGATGGCGGCGATGTCGCCGTTGACGACACCAGTCTGGCCGGTATGTCCATACGCTACTCAAGCAGGCAGATCCTCTCCGGATTCCTCGCGCGCACCTATGACGCAAGCAACAACCTCATCAGCGAAGTGTTCCCAAGTTTGACCGTGGTGGGGGGAGGGGCTCCGCTAATACCGCAGTTCGTGACACCGGTCGAATTAAACGCAATCGATCCGGCCCGTCTGATCATTGGTGGTGGCAACTCCACATATGAATCGTTGGACCAGGGCAACACCATCACGGAAGCCGGACCGGGCATTGGCGCAAACGCCGACGCGGTAGCTTACGGTGGCCGGCAAGATGGCGAGGACAACCCCGGCGTTTTGTACATTGGCTCCGATTCCAGTGTATTCATACGGACCACGGCAGCGCCAGATCCTTTAGTTGCATCCCCCACATACGCCGGAGGCTTCGTTCAAGACATCGTCTTGGACCCCGGCGATTACCGGCCAGCCTACGTGATCGACTCTAATCAAGTGTTTCAGACAAACGATGCTGGGGCGACCTGGACCGACGTCACGGGCAACCTGGTGGACAGCGACCTGCGGTCCATTGAATTCGCCTCATCCAACACCGATGCTGTATTCGTGGGTGGCCGCTCGGGCGTCTTCCTCATGCTTACCAACACTCCGGGTGTATGGTTCGAGTTCGGTAGTGGCCTGCCAGAAGCGCCAGTTTTGGACCTGGACTTCGACTCGGCGGATAGCGTTCTGGTGGCAGGCACCCTGGGCCGCGGGGCGTGGTTGATACTAATAGCTAACCCCACCGTGTCCATCATCAACCCTGCCGATGGCTCGATCTTTAATTCTGGAGCGTAGATCCTCTTTGAGGGAACAGCCGCCGACTCCCAGGGAGCGGATCTGAACGGTAGCCTGATATGGACTTCCAACCTCCAGCCGGGATCATTTACCGGCGAAAGTTTCTCGACCAATCTGTTGGTCGATGGGGTTCACATCATGACCGCTTCGGTCACCGACGCATCCGGCAACACGGGAAGCGAATCGATCACTGTCACCGTGTCGAACACTCCTCCTATCGTGACCATCAACGATCCCCTGGACGGCGCTACCTTCACTTCCGGTACCATCATCGACTTCAGTGGCGCCGCCATCGATCCCGAAGACGGGGATATAAGCGCCTCGTTGGTATGGACCTCTAACTTACATCCGGGAGTCTCCATAGCCGGTCCAAACCACTCCACCAAGCCGCGGGATGGCTTTCATGAAATCACCGCAACCGTTACCGACTCTCTGGGTAACACCGCCAGCGACTCTATAACCATCACTGTTGGCCCACCGCCTTCGTCCCAGGGCCGTATCGTGTTCGTCTCAAACCGAGACAGCAACGAGGAAATCTACTTGATGAACCCCGATGGCTCCGGCGTGATTCGGTGCACAACGAATATAAGCGATGAATACGTTTCCCGTCTGTCGCCCGATGGAACGAAAATCGCCTTCGGCAGCGACCGCGACGGTAACAATGAGATTTACGTTATGGGATATTTACACTGGTGGCGATTGTGACGAAGGCAATGTAGTCCTTCTCACCAACGATCCTGCCGATGACGCCTCTCCTTCATGGTCTCCAGACGGAGCTAGAATCGCCTTCGCCTCATACCGGGACGGGAATAGGGAAATTTACGTGATGAACGCCGACGGAACTGGGCAGACTAACATTACGAACGACGTCGACGTCAATGAAGACGACAACCGTTCGTGGAGCAGTAACGGAAAAATTGTTCTCAATAGCCGGCGGGATGGTGGCCAAACGGAAATTTACTCGATGAACGATGATGGTACGGACCCGGCCCGTTTGCCCACCAATTCCGTTTCCGACTACAAACCGGTCTGGTCCCCCGACAGCAGCAAGTTAGCTTTCACCCGAGGTGACGGCAATAGCGGTGAAATCTACAGCATGTTGGCCGACGGCTCCCAGCAGGCCCAATTGACCGAAAACTCAGACCCCGAATCTACCGGCTCATGGTTGCCCGACGGCACAAAAATTGCCATCTCCCGAGGCAATGGAAACGCTGCAGAAATTTTTGTGTTCGAGCCATCGGCATCGAACACAGTTCAAATTACTAACAACTCCTTCCAAGATAGCATTTCCGACTGGGGTCCTTAATCACCGCCCGCCTCCCTTGACCCCCAACCCTGCCCCCGCTAGCATGGACGGTGCTCCAAACCGTCCATGCTTGTTCTCTGGCGGCCGCCCGGCGCCTGTGGTTTTGACGTGTTGCAGTGTATACGTTACATTACCAATAGCAGACAGCTATAGGGAAAGGTGCATCTTGCCGGAAAAGAGGAAGCGCTTCACGTTAGACTTGGACCCCGAAATGCAGAGGCGTCTCAAGGTATCCGCTGCCTTGAAGGGCATTAGTATGCGTCAATATTGCGTGTCGGCTATTGAGAAGGAACTGGCCCAAGACCATGACGCGGTATTCCAAACACCGCGCTTTACCGAGAAGGGTTTAGACGAACTGTTAGCCTTGAGGGAGGAAATTTTCGGGGGGGAGATGCTTCCCGGCGATTCCACCGATGTAATCCGGGAAGAACGGGAACTCAGGACCAAAGAGCTTGAACGGCGAAGTGGTAGTTGACGCCAGTGTAACGGTGAAGTGGCTGGTCCGAGAGGTTTATTCCGACCAGGCTGTGGACCTTACCCGCGTATGGCTGCGACAAGGAACACGGATCGTTGCACCATATCTTATGCCGGTGGAAGTTTCCAATGCCTTACTCCGAAAAGCTCGGGAAAGGCGGATTTCCGTGGAATCCGCCGCCGGTTTGTTGGGAAACCTGGTAAACAGCGATATTACATTGTGGGAGCCGCCGGATCTCCATTCCAGGGCCTTGCAACTTGCCGCAATCCTGGATCAGCGCGCCGTCTATGACTCCCATTACCTGGCCCTGGCGGAGATAATCGATTGCGATTTCTGGACCGCCGACGAACGGTTTTACCGGGCAGTGGCCCCACGGTTCCCCAGGGTTCGCTGGATAGGCCAAGGTTAAACCCAGTACGGCAAGTTCACCAATTCCGGAAATAGCCAGGAACCCTTATCGAATCCAACGAGCTGACCGTTGATAGCGGACGGCTACAGAAGGAGTGTGCAACGATGGCCAAGGCATTTACCGAGGAAATGGTTGATGTGGGGGGCACGAAGATCCAGGTGATCAAGGGTGGCTCCGGCGAACCGCTGGTTCTTCTACACGGGGCCGGCGGGAATTCGGGGTGGTTGAATTACGTCCAGGCCCTGTCTGACAAATTCACTGTATATATGCCAAACCACCCCGGTTATGGCAAGTCTGACCGGCCGGAATGGCTGGAAACGATGGCCGACCTGGCTTCTTTTTATACCTGGTTTCTGGAAGAGCAGGGGTTGGAAGGGACCCGGGCCATCGGCTTTTCCATGGGTGGCTGGCTGGCATCGGAGATCGCCGCCAACTGCCGGCATGCCTTCAGCAAGCTGATGCTGGTGGACGCTGCCGGCATCCAGCCCAAACGGGGCGAGATTGCCGATATATTCATAATCAGCCCGGCCCAAGTCACGGAATTGCTGTTCCACGATCCCAAACAGGCGCCGGAATACGAGTCGATCTACGGCGGCGAACCCACTCCCGAGCAGGCCGATATCGCCGAACGCAACCGGGAAATGGCCGTCCGCCTTTGCTGGAAACCTTACATGTACGACCCCAGGTTGCCCGGGCTGCTTTCCAGGGTCTCCATACCCACCCGAATCGTCTGGGGCGCCAACGACCGGCTGATCCCTCTGGAATGCGGCCAGATGTTCAATCAGGCCATCCCCGGCTCCGACCTGGTGGTCATAAGCGATTGCGGACACGTTCCCCAGGTGGAAAAGACCGAAGAGTTCGTTAAAACCGCATTGGATTTTCTTTAAGCGATCAGCCGTCAGCGCTCAGCAATCAGCTATGGGTACCGGTAGGTGGGCTGAGCGCTGAAAGCTGACGGCTGATCGCTAACCACGGAGGCGCATCCATGGATGTCTACTATTTCACCGAGTTTCCCTATGCCGAGTTTCCCGAGACCGAGGCGGAGAAGTATCCGTCCATGCGGCTCACATTTCCCAACACCTATTTCGACCCCGTCACCGCCCACGATCTGTTCAAGCGATACCTGGACGAATACCAATACGCCGAGGACGTGGGTTTTGACGGGTTGATGATCAACGAACACCACAACACTCCGTCATGCATGGACGTTGAGGTCAACATCACCGGCGGCATCTTGGCCCGCACCACATCTAAGGCCAAGATCCTCATGTTGGGGAATATGCTCCCCACGACGGAAAATCCGGTACGTTTGGCGGAAGAGATAGCCATGCTGGACGTGATATCCGGGGGGCGAATCCAGTCCGGTTTTGTCCGGGGCATCGGCATCGAAAGCTGGGCCAACAACACCAATCCTCTGCACAACCGGGAGCGGTTTGAAGAGTGCCACGACCTTATCATCAAGACCTGGACCACTCCAGGGCCCTTTCGCTGGGAGGGCAAGCACTACCAGTTCCGCGCGGTCAACCCTTGGATGCTCCCTCTGCAAAAACCCCATCCACCCATTTGGGTGCCCGGCACCGGCAGCCCAGAGACCGTGGAGTGGACCGCACGCAACCGGTATACCTACGCCGCCTTCCTCACCCCTCTGGATGTGGCTCAAAACCTGTTCCAGCGCTACCGGGAATACGCCGCCGCCGATGGATGGGAGCCGGGGCCCGACAAGTTCGCTTTCATGATCTGCTGCCACGTGAACGAGACTGAAGAACTGGCCCAGGAGGCTGGGAAAGCCTTCTTATGGCGGATGAATTACCCGTTGCGGGGACCCAAAGAGTACTGGTCTCCCCCAGGCTATATGTCCCGCGCCGGAGCGGCGGCCGTGGCCCGGCGCCGTCCCACCCCGTTGAACGAGATGTCCTACGAGGAGCTTCAGAGCCGCTACCACCTGGTGGTGGGCAACCCGGACTCGGTTATCCGCCAACTGCGCCACATAAAAGACACCCTGGGCGTCGGCGCTTTGCTTCTGGAGGCCCAGGGAGGGCGCCTGTCCCACAAGGACACCATGACATCCCTGGAACTGATGGGCAAGGAGGTCATTCCAGCCCTGAAGGATTAGTAGCTATTTAATAATCCTGCACAACCCGTTGTTGGGTCCTTCGACAGGCAAACCACGTGGTTAGCTTTTGAGCCTAAGGATAACACGAAGCCACGCCTAGGGGGTGGTGCAAATTTGCACCACCCCTTTTTAATGTCCATAGCCTGACCCCAACTTTGCACCACCTTTTCTGATCCCCCACTAAAGCTAGTGAGCGGCCCCACTAAAGCTAGTAAGCGGCCCGCCGATATGGCAATCGGCGCAAGCCTGAGGAGGTGGTGCAAAAAACGGCAAAAAGACCCATTCTTGTCGGAGACCCGCCCCCACTAAAGCTAGTAGTCAGTCATGTTTGGAATCGAAGGGATAGAGGCGGTGAAGTTTGCCCCTGGCGTCCTGGGTGTTGAACCGCCAGTTAATGGTGGCTCGGGCGGCATTTCGCTCCGTGACCAGGGCCTGGA
>DAOUHE010000313.1:0-3448 GCA_034428715.1 Dehalococcoidia bacterium
TATGGTGGATGGACTTGCATATGGATTCGAACAGCATGGGTTTCTGAATAATCCTGCCTACGGCGATGCGGCGATCAATTACGTCAGTGACCTTGCGTTGGAACGGAAAGAGTCTTCGCCACAGATGGACCCGATCCGGGAGGCCGACTTCACTGTGCTTCTGGGGAGTGCCTTCGATCCCCGTCCCTTTGAGAGGGCGTCGCGGGCTGAGCTCAGGAAAGAGCTTGTGGTGTCGCTGGTCAGGGTTATGTTCGACGGTTTGCTGCGTGGCGGGGAAGCGGCCCGGGCTCGGTGGGGTCACCTGTCCAGGTCTGCTGAGAACGGTTCGGGAAGTCTGCTCCTGCCGCACTCAAAGGTGGACCAGCTCGGGAAAGGCGAGGTTGTCTACGTGTCCCCGGTTTCTTTTGAACACTTGGAGTTGCTTCGTGATCTCAGGCGTTTTCATGGAGAGGGGACCCGTAAGGATGATCTCATCTTCGGGCTCGCCGTCGTGTCCCTGTGGCGTGTGATCCGAGAAGCCTGTGCTGATGCTGGTTTGGTCGGGAGATTCGGGACGCACAGCATGCGGATCGGCGCTGCCCAGGAGCTTGCTCTTCGGGGTTACAGTCTGCCCATGATCATGCTGGCTGGCCGGTGGGCGTCGCCGGATGAGGTTTATCGTTACATCAAACACATAAAAGTCCAGGAGTCGGCGATGGCCGACTTGCAACGGCTGTTGCTGACGGATCAGTACCGGCTGGGCCCGGATGCCAGGGGCATCGACGTCATGTCCAACTACGATCTGGTGAAGCGTGTCCGGTAGGGCTGGTGGGGCGACTCTGCCGCCTTCCCTGGGTCAACCAGCGTCTCGCCGGTCGGGCCGAACCCCCCGGCTTGGGGAAACGTGGGTTCGGTGCCGCCGGGCTGGATCTCGCGCATGGCGCGGCCGGCGGTCTCGGTGACGGCCGTTGCCGCCGGCTCCTGCTGGTGATCAGTCCTTACCCAGGTCCAACCAGTCGTCCTCCCCGGAGAAAATCGACACCGTTTCCCCGTTGGTCCAGTTGCTCCATCTTTCCAGGTCCTGGTACTGCTTTGTTCCTCGCCATCCCTCTGGGATCTTGGTGGGTGTAGTCAGGTGATCCGCCAGCGGTGAGTCTGATGCCAGTTCCAGGGGTGCCATGTCGGGTTTGTAACCCTCCACATTTGCTTTGGTGATGGACAGGGATTCCAGGTGGGTGAGGTGTCCGACCAGGTTGTGTGGCACCGAGATTCTGGAGTTGTATTCGTCGCGTCCTGTCGGTTGAGCTTCCAGAAGACTATGAAGTCGAGAGTGCTGTCGTCCCGGGTGGCCTCGAAGATCATCCTGGTGAACTCGTTCCGGGTGCCGGCCGTGTCTATGAACCTGGCCGAGACCGTGAGGCCTTTTGCTTGGCAGTATTCGCGGCAGGCTGTTTCCAGCCATGTACACCCGGAGCCAGTGGACTCGCAAAACTTTGCGCCGGGCCGGAGCCGGCGGACTCGCAAAACTTTGGGCCAGACCGGAGCCAGCGGACTCGCAAAACTTTGCGCCAGGCTGGAGCCAGCGGGGTCACGAAACTTTGGCAGCGTTCAGCGGGGTCACGAAAATCTGAATAGGCCGCGATCACGCGTCTAGCCGGCCCGAAATCCAAATTGCTCATAAATGTCGTTATCAGCATTTTACCCCGACCCATTCTGGTAGGGTCAGATCCTCACTCGGATGCTCGAACAAATCAGGTCATCTACCTCTTCGCCAGGAACCATGAGGGTCCAGTTCCGGCAAGCGACTGGGATAACGCAGCTGCCCTTGCGCTGCATCTCCAAACCACCCTATCCACCGCTCGATGAAGTCGTCTTCGTCCCCCTGGTCAATGGGCATGAACGGCCGGGCAGCCTGATAGATATGCATTGTTGAAGACAAGGCGATAGCAGCATCCCTCGCGTCGGGATTCATGGCGAATGGTGCAAGACTATTTTCACTTCCAAGAGTCATGAAAGCCGTTTCGAACCAACGGAACACGCCCGGCTCTTGGGCGTCACAAAACCACAGAGCATGAGATCGTCCAGCGTATCCCCTCCGGTCAGCCGGCATGGAAGCTACGATTTGTGTATATGCAATGACCTCGAATGGCAAGGGCTGGTCCTTTCCCGGCGCCACCTTTTTGCGGAACTCCACTGATATAGAGCCGACATTCAACTTCCAGGTCATGCCGGATACATCTTGACGTGTGTCGACCGCAGACGCTTCGTCTTTTATCCGTCTATCCAGAAGGGCCAGGATGTTCTCAAACGCCTGTTCAGCATCAGCATATAAGGCCCTGCGGCGCTCTGCCTCAGCCTGTATTGCAGACCGTTGACGAGAGTCCTCTGCCTGCCATTCGACTGCCAGAGCGTTCGCCTGTTGCAACCGAGATCCTGCTTGAGAAGTAGGCCTTAGGCTGTCCTGCAGCCGGGGTACCAGATTTTCCGGGCGTGGCCGCGCCCCTGGAGACTTGTACAGACACTCGATGACCAGAGACCGCAACCTGTCTGGAATACCCGCGATGGCAGGAGGGTTGTCTTCTAGGTGCTGGCTCCTGAAGTCTGGCCCGCCAAAGGGCTGTTCCCCGGCCAGCAGTTCATGGGCGATGACACCCAGAGCATACACGTCGGTCGCGCTGGTGGCCCTTTCTTCCCGCCACTGCTCCGGGGCAGCATAGGGAGATGACTTTGCAAGTTTCAAGGTATCTGAGGCCGTGGTGGCCTCAGCGTAGCGCGCTATTCCAAAATCGGCGATGTGCCAGCGGCCGTCCAGCAGAAGGACATTCTCGGGTTTGATGTCCCGATGCACCACACCTCTGGCCTCAACCGCGACCAACGCCTCTGCAATGTCGATAAGCACCGAGAGGGCCTCGTTCATGGTGATTCCGTTTGCCTCGTTGAGATGATCCCGCAGGGAACTCTCTGCCTTCGGCATCACCAGTGCCCAAAAGTCTTCCGTCTCGCCGCTGTCAAGAATGGGCATCACGTTGGAGAGCCCCTCCAGATCCACAAACAGCATCTCCCGCTGGGTTCCGGGTTCTTTGGGCACCAGCTTGACCACCGCTGGATCACCATCTTCGTTTTGGGCCAGAAAGACTCTGGCAAAGCCCCCTTCTCCAAGCTGGGGGCCGATCCGCCAGGTCCGTTCCAGATTGATTTTGGTTGGTGTCTCTCGTTCTTTCACGACAACCTCCCGGAGCTCTCCAGCCTCTGGTGATGCTGCCTTCCACTCGTGTCGGTGGCGGGGCATGCAGGCAGCAGGCTTTATGGCCTGCCTTTTTTCAAAGTGGGAAAAACTCAGCCAGCGGTCCGGCGAACACGCCCGAGTTTTTCCCGGAATTCACGTCTGGTGGGTAAAATGATGACACGTTCCCTTTAGTTTAGTCGTCCGGCATGGCTGGAAACAGCCCTGTTTACGGCCCCGGCTGGG
>DAOUHE010000314.1:0-1889 GCA_034428715.1 Dehalococcoidia bacterium
AGAGCCAGCCCTGGTGAACTCCAGCAGTCCGCGGTATGGCGAGAAAGCCAGCTACTATTCGGCGGTGTGTCTGGAGACGGGAGAGGTGGAATGGATGGACCTGGAGGGAAACAGCAACAGCGGAACCTCGGCAGCCTTTTTGGACCAGTTGCGCCAGAGGCACTCTGGGCCGCTTCAGGTAATTTGGGATAATGCCCCAGCCCATCGTGGCGAGGCGGTGCGGGAGTATCTGCGGAGGCCTGGCCTGGGGCTGAGGCTGGTGAATCTGCCGGGCTACAGCCCAGACTTCAACGCCGATGAAGCCATCTGGGGATGGGCGCGGGAAGAGGCGACCGGGAACCTGTGCTTGGGAAGCAGAGGGGCGGTGCAGGAGAGGGTGGGCAGCTTCCTGGCCAGGCTGACCAGCCGGAAAGACGAGGTCAAGCGCCGCTGCCGCACGGTCCTGCAATCAAGGGCCGAATCCCTCCTGCGAGACTCCCAGCCCGGTCCCCGACTTCCGGCAAATGCACATCCCACCTTGGCTTTGGTTTAGTTAGGCAAAAAATGAGTTGAATCGATTATCTGGAGCCTTAAAAAGGGTCGATTGTTTCCTCACCGATTTACCTATATATCATTCAGATATGGGTGAACCCCCATTTTTTGGGAGCCTTCCTGGCTGCCTATTGGACTATCCCTGGCAGTAATGTTTGGATAGAACGCCAGGCTGGTGGCGTAATTTGCCTGCCACCAGGGATTACTGTCAGTTGGTCCTATGGGGATGATAAGGTAGACCGACTCTCCAGACCGACACCTAAATCTCCAGCCAATCCAACAACTGCCCAAAGGCCTCTTGATGGAAGTGGTTTGTATACTACCTGGCGGAGAGTTCCATTTGCTCCAATATGGAACTGGTCCCATTGACTGAAATGATGACCGTTTGACCGGCTGAATGACCGACCAATTGTCCGGATATTGACCGTTACTTGAAACCTTCGGGTATTACTGAAACCCAGGTAATCTCCTGATTAAATACCTCTTCGCTTACATCCCCACGGGTAGCCAGCCGGCAGGCCCTTGCCTCAGCGTCCCGTTCTTCTCTCTCCAGCTCCTGAATCAGGCTCCCTTCCCTCTCCGCAGAGATTCCCTACTGCCGTTGCATTTCATTACCGAATCCCTCGGGTCCGTGAAGGAAGTTCACAACCATGCCGAGGCCTGCTTCACTCACTCGTCTCACTCACACGATTTCATATGAGAATCGTGTGAGTGAGACGAGTGAGACAGACAAATCGGACTAACCATTCCATTGCGGTGTACCCCCAACCCGAACTGGCGTCGGCCTCCCGATGGGTCGTTTCTTTCTGAAAACTGGCCACTGATATGTACTGAAATACCTAGCATATTCGGTCCGCTTCGCACTAATTTGGGGAGGGTAAACTAATCTGGTAAACCACAGAGGTAAACGGTATGGTAACAGGTAGTTCTGCCCCCCCGTCGAAAGGGGAAGAAATCGGCTCCACCTTCAAGAGAAGGCCAACCCGGCAGTGACCGTCCGAATCTCTTCAGAGTTGCGAGCAAAATTGGCCGAACTGAAAGAGACGCACAATCTTTCCCTAGGCGATGTTCTCCGGATTGGGATGGAAAAAGCAAAGCCGGACCTTGATGCTGCCCAGCAACGGGGCCAGGCCAAGGAGGTGAACCGGCAAAACTGATTGACGCCAACCGGCAAATATAGTTGACGCGGGACATGGATCCCCTTTTTCGCTGCCGGCATCCTGCTGCGGGACAAGGACGGGGCCGCCTCCAGTCTGCTCTCCTCCACCATCATCGGCGGCGTAGTTCTGGCGGGAATTATCATCTGGATACTCTTTGCCACCGGCAAAGTCAGCAAGCGCCGGTTATACGGCGTGTGT
>DAOUHE010000315.1:0-23131 GCA_034428715.1 Dehalococcoidia bacterium
CTAATATATCCTCCTCGGCTGGAAGAATGACAGTCGTGTCCACAACAGCGCCAGCGCTCCCAGTAAGCGACTGAGAAGTTGTCATTTTTAACTCCATCGGTGATGGTACGGATTTAGAACTCAAGCACAGGAATATCGATTACTGAGGTGGACCCAGAAATTCGGACAGGTAGCTAAGTGAGAGTTCCGCTCCTAAAATAAGCCCAGCTTTGGCTGTGAAGGAGGAGTGGAACATGTCAAAAGAACGGAGGAAGCACAGCCCATCATTCAAGGCCAAGGTGGCCTTGGAGGCGGTGAAAGGGGAACTGACGGTGGCCCAGCTGGCCGCCCGGTACGAGGTCCATCCCGGCCAGATTCAGGCGTGGAAGAAGGCGTTGGTGGGAGGAGCGGCCAATGTCTTCAGCGGAAACCAAGACCAAGGCCGCAAGGACGAGGAAGCTCTCATCGCCCGGCTCTACCAACAGATCGGCCAGCTGAAGGTTGAGCGGGATTTCTTGGCGGAGAGGTCCGGTCCATGAGCCGGGAGCAGCGGCGGGAGATGGTGGACCGTCAGCATCCGGGCCTATCCATCGTCCGGCAGTGCGCCTTGTTGGGTATCAGCAGGTCGAGTGTCTACTACCGGCCCAGGGAGTTTTCCCCAAAGGACCTGGAAGCGATGAAGCTAATCGACCAGCAGTACCTGGCCACGCCCTTCTACGGGTCGCGGCGCACGAGGGCTTGGCTGGGCAGGCAAAGTCACTCGGTAAACCGGAAGCGGGTTCAACGTCTGATGAGGACCATGGGACTGCAGGCCCTCTACCGACGCCCCCGGACCAGCCAGCCGGGACAAGGGCACAAGGTCTACCCCTATCTGCTGAGCGGCATGGCAATCATCAGGCCCAACCAGGTGTGGGCAGCCGACATCACATACATCCCCATGTCCCGGGGCTTCCATTACCTGGTCCTTCCGCGGAAGGATGGACTGGTACAGCCGCTACGTGGTGGCCTGGAGACTGTCCAACACCCTGGACGCTGATTTCTGCGTCGAGGCATTGGAGGATGCGCTGGGCAAGGGAAAGCCCGAGGTCTTCAACACGGACCAAGGGGGCCAGTTCACCAGCGAGGACTTCACCGGGCTCCTGGAGCAGCAGGGGGTCAGAATCAGCATGGACGGGAAGGGGCGGTACAGCGACAACATCTTTGTGGAGCGGCTGTGGAGGACGGTGAAGTACGAGGGGGTCTACCTGAAGGCCTACTCCAACGGACGGGAAGCCAAGGACGGGCTGGAGGCCTACTTCCACTTCTACAACGCCCAAAGACCCCACCAGGCCTTGGGGTACCGGACACCGGCGGAGGTGTTCAGCGGAGACTCGGTGCGATCAGATGAACAGTCAAAAGAGAGGAGGTGGTCGCCCAGCAGAGCATTGGTAAACCTTGGAAAGACGGCGGGACCCTCACTTAACATTGCTCCGATCCTGTCCAACTGATGGGGTCCACCTTAGACCACAGGTTCCAGACGAATGTAAAGTAACAAACCAAATACAGAAAATACTCCTGCTCGGAAAATGTTTAGGCGCCCCACAATTAGTTTCTCTAATCCGACAAACAATCGACCAAGGGTTAATCTGGTCCGATTCCTCTGCTACGACAAGTGGCGTCGGACCCATCGTAATTTTGGTGACCGATTCTGGTTTTAGCATCACATGAATCAGATTTTGCCGGCGTCGGTCGGGCCGTTGCTGGGAATAGGTAGCCTGATCTCCTTTCCCAATCTGAGGTACCGACCGTGGAAAATGCACATCGTGAAGGCGTGTTCCTGACCGGAAATGAGCCCACTCATATCCGCGATCCGAGTCCTCTCCACCCGTTCCCAATCTGAGTTCTATTCCCTTTGAGCGGAACTGCACCTGATCTAGCATAACCCAGGCAGCAAAGCAAAGTTCAGCCGGTGTATTCGTCAACAAGCAGGCGATCCGAATTGCATTAAATTTTGGCGATATTATTTTATCGATCAGAAATAAGAGATACTAGATATGCTATCCCGATGATTATGCCCGTTCAAAATGCAGTCGGAAAGACCATTCAACCATGGCTCACTCGGTCCGCACCCAGAGGTTTTATTTGACCTCCTTCTTGGTTGGATCGGATACGGTGGGGAACCGGTCAAAGGCGACACTAGCAACAACTGAGGTGAATTGGCGTATCCACAAAACTCATGGGTCAGTCAACGGCTCCAGATCTTCAGCGCCTTTCGTTATAGCAACTACCGCTGGTTCTGGTTAAACGGCGCCACCCAGGCCATGGCCCAGGGAATGCAATTCCTGGTCCTGGGCTGGCTAGTGTTGGACATCACTGGTTCGTCCTACCAACTGGGGTTGGTGATTTTCGTTTTCGGTGTCCCTAACCTTCTGTTCGCTATGTTAGGCGGCATCATCGCCGACCGCGCCGACCGGCTCAGGTTGTTGATAACCACCCGGCTTGGCGTGTTCCTCCTGATTTTTGCCCTTGCCATCCTGAGGATCACTGACCTGCTGGAAGTCTGGCACATTTACACGGTCGTGTTCCTCCTGGGAACTATTCAAGCTCTGAACATGCCCGCCCGTATGGCCATAGTACCGGACATGGTGGAGCGGCATGACATGATGAACGCTATCGCGTTACATACCATGGTCAATCAGACGGGTCAGATCATAGGACCGGCTGTGGCAGGGGGGATCATTGAGCTGGCGGGGTTAGGTCCCGCTCTGTTCGTTAATGCGGGGCTTTATTTGTCGGGGATCGTGTTCCTTTTATTTATCAGAGGATTACCGCCTCGATCCACTGCCGGGGAGTCTGCGGTACTGCAAGACATCGCTGCAGGACTGCGATTCATCCGGTCAACGCCGATCCTATATACCCTCATAGGGATGACGGTGGCTTTCGCATTCTTCGCCGTGTCATACCGTCATGTCATGCCCGCCTTCACCAAAGAAGTGCTGGATGGTGATGCGGGCGGGACCGGTTTGCTGTTGCTGGCTGCGGGCCTAGGATCATTGGTCGGTAGTCTGGTGCTGGCTTCGCTAGGAGATATCCGATACAAAGCCAGGCTGCTCATGGCAGCGGTGCTTCTTTTCTCTGTGTTCTTGATCATGTTCGCCTGGTCGCCCTGGTTTTGGGCGTCGTGGATTATCTTATTGTTCGTGGGAGCGGCGAGTTTCGGGTTTTTCACCCCGTTGGTGATCACCCTGATCCAGCTTAACGCGCCCCCTGAATTGCGTGGCCGGGTGTTGAGCATATTGCAACTCGCGCCGGCGGTTCATTATCTCGGTGGACTGCCCCTCGCTGCGGTGGCCGATGTAACTTCGTGGCCCGTGGCGATCACAGGCGGCGCGGTGCTGAGTCTATTAGCTACCTTTTGGCTTGGAGTATGGCGCCCGGTCTTACGTCATTTGGAGGAGTAAAAGAGATGTACCGATCGCCGAGAAAGACTTGAGGCGATTACACGGAGTTCAAGGTCAACCAAAACCAAGTCCTTTTGGTGCCCCAGACTTTTCACCGTCGGTGGCTGCACCGAATCAGACTCCCATTCTGGAGCGTCTGTCCTGGTACGAGGCGGCGGTGGGTGGCCAACCTCTTCGATTACTACATCATCGACTTACGTCCGATTCCCATACCCGCTATACTAGCCTACCCATTTACGGCAGACTATTAGCCGACCCATGAAACTCCAGGAAACCGCTACTAGGCAAACCGATTCTGGTGCAGAGAGATCAATCGTCCAATATCATCTGGATATGCGTGGGGACTGAAATTGGTTCTAGATCAGCACCGGCTGGGTGTTCTTTTGGTACACCTGGAAGCGATGGCGGGTGGTGTCAGCTATGATGACCCGGCCCTTGCCATCCACCTTGACCGCGCAAGGGGCCCAAAGCACCCGCTCCGGGGTGAAGTCACGGACGCCGTTGCGCTGGCGGATCATGTCCGGATTGGACCTGATTTTGTCCATGCCCCACTTGGACAGACCAGCGTCTCCGGTGAATTCGCTTATGAAGCGGCCTTCCGGGGTCAATACCTGGACCCGATTGTTCAGCCAGTCGGCCACGTAGATATCGCCGTCCTGGTCGACACAGACCCCGGCGGGGCGATTGAACTGGCCGACCGGTACGCTGACTAACTTGATCCCTCCCATGTCTCGTGCGATAGAAGCGTCGCCGCCGGTGCCCGGTTGCCCGAAGGATGCCTGCCATTCACCTTGAGCAGTGAACTGTTGAATGCGGTCGTTACGCCAATCGGCCACAAACACGTTGCCTTCCCGGTCTAGCCCAACGCCCCAGGGGGTGTTCAACTGGCCGGGCCCGCTGCCGAAGCTGCCGAACTGGCCCAAGTAGTCACCGTCAAGAGTGAACCTCTGCACCCGGTGGTTCAGGCTGTCCACCACGAACATCGTGCCATCCGTGCCTATGGCCAACCCAGAAGGGCGGTTTAGCTCACCGTCTCCCGTGCCAAGGCTTCCCCAGCCGCGGAGGAAGTCGCCGTCCTGGCTGTAGACGTTGATGCGGTTGAGCCATTCGTCGGCGACGAAAACGTTGACGTCGGAGTCCACGGCAATGGAAATGGGCCAGATGAACTGCCCCTTGCCTTCCCCATAGGAACCGAACTCCGTGATGTATTCCTCGCCTTCGTCACGCAGGCGGAAAACGTTGATCCGGGTGCCGTCGGAGCGAGACTCATAGGACCGGTTTACCACGTAAATCACGTCATCGGGAGCCAGCGCCATGTCCATGGGATTTCGGAACCCGGTACCCTGAAATTCGGACCGTCCGGCGACGAACATGAATGTGAAGGTCCGGTCGTTGATTCCTAGAAAAACACTGGCCATGGTTTGCCTCCTTGTTTACGTGCCCCATTGAGACATTTTCGGGATTAGAGAAAGTCCAGCTGCTCGTAGGAGCCTCCAACTATTGGTTTGGCGTCCATGCCCATCCAGCGCTCCAGGATGGTGGAGTAGGCCGACCGGAAGTCCACATTGTGCTGCAGGTTGCCGCCGTCTTCCAGTTTCCCCATCTCCAGCGAGGGATACTCGCCGTAGATGCCGCCCTTGACGTGCTCGCCCAGGGCGAATGCCACGCCGCCGGTGCCGTGGTCCGTTCCCGAGCCGTTGTCCATGGCACGCCTGCCGAACTCGGAGTAGAAGAACAGCATCACGTTGTCGCTAATCTTCTGCTCACGCAGGTCGGTCATGAAGCAGTCGATGTTGTTCGAAATGTCCATCAGTAGGTTGGAGTGTCCCACGGCCTGATTGGCGTGGGTGTCGAAGATATTGTAGGGGGCCGTGGTAAACAATACCCGGGTGCCGAAATCGGCGTTGTGGACCTGGACAATGTCCTTGAGGTATCCGCCGATGGCGCTGGCGCCGTACTCAACGGTGGAGCTGTACTTGCCTGGAGCAGTGGCTAAAATATCGGCCCCAGCCATGGCTTCGAGACCGGTACGGCGGATGTAGTCGTTGACAATCCCGCTGCCAAGGACCGGCGAGTACATACGGCCGAAAAGGTCCAGGGCCTGGTCCCGCTGCCCGGTTTCCTCAATATCGGTCAGCAGGCCGTAGCTGCTCAGGTCGCCCACCGAAGCCACCGGGACCCCATCCTTGGCCATGGACCGGGGAAGGCCCCGTCCGAAGTTTACGCCGGTGAGAACGTTATCCGCTTTGGGGTCGATTTCCTGGATCACGCTGCCAAGCCACCCGATCAGGCCCAGATCATCTGGTTCGCAGGTGGCCCAAATGTCCATGGACCGGAAATGGGATAGGCTGGGATTTGGGTAGCCGACGCCCAGGATGATGGCCAGCTTCCCCTCGTCCCAGTATTTTTTTAAGGCAGCCATGGCCGGGTGGAAGCCCAATTTGTCGTTAATGGGAATCACCTGGTCTTCAGCAACGGCCAACGTAGGCCGGTAATCCCGGTAGAGGGGATTGGTATACGGAATCACTGTGTTCATGAAGTCGTTCCCTCCGGAAAGGGAAAAGACGGCTAGGACCGGGTCTTTTTTAGTGGAAACCATGTTGTCCTCCTTGGGTCTAAGCGAACTGGAATTCAGACGTGGTGGCGATTATCTGAAGCATCTCAGCCGTGCGTTGGCAAAAGTTATCCCGCTCTGCATCGGTTCCATGGCGAAGCTCTCCACCGGCCTCGACGTGGGATACCAGTTCTCTCCGGGTTTCCTCGGCGACGGTCAACGGACCGGTCAGGTCGAGGCATCCATCTACGAATTCATCGGGGTGGAGAGTTTCTGAGAGATCCATCAGCCGGCCAATGATTGACTTGACTCCAGGCAGATCAGTGTCGCCCAAAAGCCCGGCGGCAAAGTTAATGCGGTCGATGAGGGTGCCGCTGTTAATCCACCCGGCTCCGGTATGCCAGCCCTCTACCGTGGGTGGGTTCAGGAGGTCCATTCCCATGTATTTGGGCTCCATGGCCACGAAGAACAGCCCCGGTTGGGGCGCGGTGTGCTGGCCCACCATGCGAAGAGTGCCGATCACCATGTCCGCCGGGCTCTTTACCTTGGCGTAGCGCACCGACTCAGACTTGAAGAAATCAGACGTAAACAGGGCCCGTAGCATGGCCTTTATCTCGTACCCCGAGTCGAAGTAGGCCTTTTCCAGGGTTTTAATAGCTTCCAAGTCCCGAGGCTGAGACTGGCGCCAGGACGGTACGGGAGGCTCGTCGGCCACGAAAAAATCGTACACCTTCCTGGAAATGAACCGGGCGGTTGCTGGCTGCTTGCAGATGATAGCGACGATATCCTCGCCATTCCAAGGGCCGGTTTCGCCGAGAAAGGTCTTGTCTTCGTAGTCGTGGTCCGCCGGGTCGTAGCGAAACTCGAAGGGTGTACGCCCGTATGGGAACACCGGGATCGTGGGGGCCAGGTTCCAGCCGGTAAAAGCTCGAGCGCAGGCCTTTACGTCGTCCTCGGTATAGTTGAGTTCCCCGTCTTTGCCCACCCCCATGGAAAAGAGCTCCAGCAGCTCCCGGCCATAGTTTTCGTTGACCGCCGCCTTGTGGCTTTCGATGTTGTCCAGGTAGTAAAGCATCGCCGGATCTTTTGACAGCATCAGGATCAGATCCTGGAAGTTGCCCATTCCCTGTTCCCGGAACTTGTCGATCTGGATGGAGGTGGTGCGGGCGTTGTCCACTTTGTTGTCGCCGGAGCAGAAAATGGTGTGCCAAAACAGCGACATCTTTTCCTGCAACTGGTATCGGTTGTTGATCATCCGGTAGACCCACTCCGTCTGACCGGTCTCTATAGCGGCTTTGTCGAAGTATGAAGGGTACGCCCGGTACATCAGGTCTTCATCAACGCCCGGCTCGTCCCCCACGTTCAATAGTTCTTCCACCACATTCTCGTAGCCTTGGGCGACCCTTGATTCCACTTCATCACGGCTGGCCCCGAAACCCGCTCGGCGAAACAAATGGGCCATTAAATCAATCTCACGATTTGCCATGGTTCACTCCTTGGTGGGAATGTGTAACCGCCATTTTCAGGTGGTCAGAATCCATGTGGTTGAGTCTGGAGCAGCATATCCCACGCCCTGGGATATCGGCATGACCAGACTCCAGATGGACGGTAAGCCCTTAAGGGAGGACAACATAAACGGCGGTTGCCTCTCACCAGTTCCTAGATTGTGACGAATAAGCACCGCCACCGAGCTTGCGCTTTAGCATATTCCCTAGCCGCATACAGGTCAACTGTAGATTTCTGGTATCAATCGGTGTGGGCAAGAAGTTTGGCTGAAGGGCCTGGCCGGGTCGAACCAGGATTACCTAACCTCGGCAAATTATCTGGTTCAGGGTCATGCAGCGGCCGGAGATACTTCACACCCAAAACGGCGAAAAGGTGCCGTGCTATTTTCCTTTCATTCCTTGATATTGTACTCTTTGCAGCAGGCTACCTTGCAACCGTGAATGCCTCCCATTCGATGAAGTTCTCGGTTGTCATCTATCTAGGCGCGATCGCCCCCACAAGGAGGCCAGAGCAATGTACCAACGCATTCTGGTTCCCATGGATGGTTCCCCGCTTTGCGAGCAGGTCCTGCCCATGGTACGGGCGTTGGCCAACGGGTTACATCCGGTGTCGACCACTCAGGTTTGCTATGCTGGCGGCCAGCTTGTCGAAGTCATTGAAATACCCACTGGTTGTGCCTCTGGAAAATGTCCGGACCTCATAAACCTGCCCGGGCTCTAGCATTAACTCGTCGCGCTCGAACGCACGAGGCACTAAAACCTGCCCATCAACGGGCAGGTTTATTGTTTTTTCGCCCTTTCCTGGACTTCTTGAAACTGAGACGGGTGAAATACGCTTTTTTGGCCGCTAACGCTCGTTTCTGCCGTTCTTCCTCGGGCAAGACGCCGTCGGGATCGACCAGTTTTTCGAACCGGGCCAAGAACGCTTTGCGGGCCGGGCCGGTATTGGTGCGGCCCAAGGCATGAAGCGAGTAAGCGCCGAGCCTTGCTCTAAGTGTCCTCTCGAACGGGGTCATTCGGAGGACTCCGGCATGATATTCCTTACCAGGTTTCGCGGAATTCGAACGAGCAAGGATCCGTTATCCACCAAAACTTCAACCTTGTCACCCTTCTGAAGGCGATGAAATGCCGCCCAAGGCTTAGGAATTTTGATCACAAGGGCCCCGGACCCCGTTTGAACCACGCTGCGCAAAAATAAAAAACACATTTGAATCCTGCCCACTCGGTTTTATATAATCTCCCATATACTGTAGTCGTACCCGACTAGGGGCGTAACGCCCATGGGGGTTACGCCCCTGGGGTATCCATGGGGAGGGGTGGACAATGTCAAAATTGGAACTTGAGCAGGAGCAGGGGATTATCGCCCTTTTCGCTACAGACGTTTCGCGATTCAAGATTTCTTCGATCACCGGATGTGACGCATCCGCTGTTAGAAGAGTATTACGAGACTATAAACGTGGCCTGGAATCGTTGCCCAAGTTAAGAGCTAGCCCGTCGACTTTGGCCAAGATATTTGAGGGCTTAGCCAAGGCCAACGACGACGAAGATATCGAGATCTTGTGGCCGTTACCGAAGGTTTCGAAGCAGATTTACGATCAATTATGCGAAAGCAGAGTGCTAACTAAGGAGGGCAGCGGGAACCTATTCGAACTGAGGAAATTTACCGAAACATTCGAAGACCTGGAAGTCTTTGAGGCGTGTATGGACGACTGCGCTGCCAGATGGAAAGAAAGTGCTCAGGGCTTGCCAGATTTAATAGAAGATTACCGCCAACACCAGTAGATGTAATCCTGGTGGTCGTCAACGCGGGCTTGGAAATTTATCGGGTGTCAGGAGCCTAAAACCTATCCCCTAAACCCATCCGGACATGGGCTTCCCGGGCCCTTGTGTCAGCGTTGCTGGCCGCATATCGGGACACCATCTGGCGGCGTCTCCAGCCCGCCAACCGCATCAGGTCATTCTCCTGGCCGCCCTCTAATAGCCACTGATGAGCGAAAACATGCCGGAATTCGTGCAGATGGAATCCCTCAAGCCCAGCCTTACTTGCCCGCTCTTTTACTGCCTGAGAGACCCCGGAATCGGTCATTGGCCCACCGTGGCCCAACCATAACGCGGGCGACGCCGCGTCCCGGCGTTGGGAACGGGCCCGCAAGTACCGGTCCAGGGCTTGGGCAGTTTTTTTCCGAATGGACAGGCTCTTGGCCGGGCGCCTTTTCCCACCACCAGGGCTACATTTTGCTCAAACTCGATGTCCTGGACCTTCAGGTCGGCAATCTCTGCCCGGCGGGCACCGCAGTCCAGAAACAAGCGTACCAGGGCCATATCCCGCCGGTCGGCGAACCCTGTCCCTTCGCAAGCCCGGACCAGCCGTCGCAGTTCTTCCTCGGACCGAAGCGGAGGCAGGTTCTCTGGGATCTTGGGCGGTTTCATCCGGGCCATGGGCGATTCCTTGATTTCCCCCTCTTCTACCGCCCACTTGAAGAACTGCTGCAAGCCCCGGTAGCGGTTGTTAGCTGTCGCGGGTTTCCACCGGGCTAATAAATCAGTGATAAAGGATTCCGCGTGCACCCTTCGGATGTGGGACACCTCCAGGGGCATTCCCTGCTCCACCAAGAACCTCTGGAACAGGTCCAGTGTTTCCAAGTATGTCTTGAGTGTCTTGGGGGATTTATTCTGGGCGAGAAGGCCCCGCAGGAAAGACGGACGTAAATCGTCGACCCCTGGAATGGCTATTTGTCTGGAGGACGTTGACCTGGAAGATGGCTTGGTTGCCATTCGCTCCACCTCAAGGTATTTGTACATTTATCGTCTGGTGGAGCGGTGTGGTCAAGGGGGTGAAGGCGCGATTTACAGTTATCGTCTCTCCATAGCTACGAAAGAGGGAAATGGTACCCCAGGCAGGGATCGAACCTGCGACCCGCTGCTTAGAAGGCAGCCGCTCTGTCCGCTGAGCTACTGGGGCATGAAGACTGGTGTGCCGGCGCATGGCCAGCCACCGGGGACTCGTTTCCATCTTACGGAGACATTTCTTTGGGTGTCAAGGAACCACCCTCGGTTCTTGGCTGGGCCCGCCTGGAATGCGGCGATGGTGTGGCTTTTTTAACTTGCGGCGAATCTGTGATTGACCAGCCGTTATTGACCTTCGGTGTTTGGGCGAATACACTTTCCACGCCCAACAGACGATTCCACGCTGAGAATCGAAAACCAGCCCGAGCCCGTTGAGTGGCAGGCCCTCCGCGAATCAAGTCCATGAAGAATGCAGGAACAACGCGAAACTCTACAGGTACGGGAATCCTCAGCTTCCATCCCGTCTCCTTCCAGCTATCGGTGGGTTGTGATGGGTGTCTGGATGGTGTCCGGTGTTTCCGGGTTCATGGTGTTAGCCACCCTGGGTATCCTCCTTCCGGCCATCAGCGCCGACCTTAAAATCTCGCCGTTCCAACAGGGTCTGCTCGGATCATCGGCTTTCTGGGGAAACATCGCCTTTGCGATACCGATGAGTTGGTGGACCTCCCGGTACGGGCCCAAAATCCTGACGTCGGTGACCCTGGTTTTGGGGACCGCGGCCCTATTCCTCCAGGGGTGGGCTCCGGTCTTTGCCGTGCTCGTGGCGGGACGCTTGGCTTTTGGGATGACCGTGATGGCGCGACAGCCCGCCCGGGTCTCCCTCACCCAACAATGGTTTGCACCGCGGGAAGTGGTTTTCGTCAACAGCGTCCAAAACCTGTTGTTTGGCCTGGTGGTTGGTGGCGGCCTGGCGGCATCGCCATTCATACTCGTCGCTTTCGGAGACGATTGGCGGGCCACCCTGAACGTCTTTACGGGACTCTTCGTCGTTCTAACCATAGCGTGGATGATTCTGGGACGGGAACGCCGGACGCCGGAATATTTGAGCACGCAGCTTCCGCAGGTACGGCAGGGAGCCCAGGGATTCCAAGAAACCGGGGTGGTGCTGGGCGCGTTGGGCCATCGGGATTTATGGGTCCAGGGATTTGGATTCGTGGGCGCCACCCTGTGCTGGTCGGCCTTCTTGGCCTTTTACCCAACGCTGATGCTAAACACCTACCAAGTCTCCCTGCAATGGTCGGGCATTATCCTGGCGTTGGGCGTGTTTGTGGGCGGAGCCGCGGGACTAGGGCTGGGATACATTGTAATGAACAAGGGGCACGGGAAGTTCATCCTTCAGATCCTGGGAATCTTGATGCCGGTGACCTACCTGGGGATGATCCTCACCGGCTCAATCCCCATATTGATCGGATTTACCCTTTTAAACGGCGTCGCCTGGGGCTTCTGGCCGATCCTGTTCACCGTGCCTTTTCATCTGCCGGGGATACGGCCTCGCCAGGTGGCCGTGGCGGTGGCCTTTACCATGATGATGTCGTCCATTGGCACCGCACTGGGACCGTTGGCCGCCGGGCTGTTACAGCAGGCGTTGGGCGACCTTCAACAGACGCTCTTCATCCTCAGCTTCACCGGCCTCTCTCTGACGGCAGCCGGAATATTTCTGCGCACCGGGACCCAGGCCAACGTTGAGGAACCAGCAAAGGTTGCCGCCGGAGATTAGATCCCCATTATTGGGGCCGCCCTTAACGCAGTTGCATTGCCGGGTTCTGAACCACTGCTTCCAACAACTTTGTCCAGAGCGAATGGGCCGCTGATCCTACTCGAAATAGAATGGCTAATTTCCAACGTTGCGGTTTTTCTAGGAGACGCCCACCAAATTGGGGGTTAACACTAAAGGACCAAGAAGGCGACCCTCTCCTCAAATGCGTCCCCAAATACTAAGCTCCGTCTGATCGGCCGATTCTGGCCCGAAATTTTGGATATTGATTTCCCAACGAATGGCGAGAAGTCTAGCCATGGTTAAGCTGGCATCTGCCCGAATTCATCCAGAATTATTCATCACTATCCAATCTGCTACGCACATTCTATGGCTTTGTTAAGGAAACGGGGTGGCTTGGGTATTCTCATCCCTTGGCTGCTGACCGGGGTGGCTTTCGCAGTTGGCATTTTAGTAGGAATCGGCGTGCACGCTGTAGTTTCCTGGCCGACGGGAGAGCCTGCCATCACCCCATCCGCTAAAGATAACCAGCAGACTCTGGCTGTATTCCATGGAGAGGATTCACCCTCTCGATGGAAATCATTGCCTGCCCCGGATTCCGTGTCGCCATACCCACGCGGCACAGGAAGACTATTTGAAACGCCTTCTATCTTGGAAACGATCAATTCGGCAGTGGTTCGGGTTTCCACGGGTTCCACGGCCGGTTCGGGAGTGATCATCGACGCTGCCGGTATTGTTTTAACCAGTTCGCATGTCGTCAGCGATGGAGACCTAGTCACCGTTCTGGTCGAGGGCGAAAACCCTTTGATTGGCGACGTTTTCCGGGCAGACGAAGGGACTGACCTCGCCTTGGTTAGGCTACCGCTCGGGGTCTATGATTCCGCTGAATTGGGAGAGGCGAATGATATATTGCTGGGAGCGCCGGTATTTGCCATCGGGTTTCCCCTCAATATGGCGGGCCCTGCCAGTGTTACCGCCGGAGTCGTGTCGAGGCATTTTTACGATTCGGATTCAGGCCGCCAAATCATCCAAACCGACGCCGCCATCAACATCGGGAATAGCGGAGGTCCAATCGTCGATGCCCAAGGCAAGGTGATTGGAATTACCACCTCTATTCTAGGGGACCGCCCATCCGCAAAGACCACCGGCATCAGTTTCGCGGTGTCGATCGTTACGATCAAAGACTACTTCGGGGACTAGCGGTCTCACTCCACATCAACCGGTACCTTGGCAATGAGCGCCAGAGCGCTTGCATTACAGCCACTTAGGCATTCTCCATCCATCCTGAGCAACGGGCAATGGTTGGTCAATCACGATAGTTCGTGAACCATCTCCGACCAAACGATGAATTTAACCCTAAGACCCGGCTATCCAGACCCTAAGACCCGGCTATCCAGGCGAAGCAGTGGTACAATCCCGCAAACATCTATGGCTGTGTTTGTGGAGACGGAGCGGAAAATAGTGCCTTAAACGGGGGTATTTAGCATGAGATACTATTTTATCGTATCCGTCCTTTGCACCATTATGGTGGCCGGGCTTGCGTGCGGACAGACCCAGTCCACCGCTATCCCCACCCCTGAAACACCGGCCACTTCCACCACTGCACTTTCTCCCACTGCCAGAATCGTTCATACACCAACACCAACGCCCGAGCCGCCCTCTACTATTCCGGCGGCGGTTCAGCTATCCCCGGCAACACCGACCCTGGTGCCGGCACAAGTTTCCACCGCCACTCCGTTGCCCTCACCCACTCCTACTCCCTCTCCAGCCCCTACGTCAACTCCGCCACCCACCGCCACTCCATTGCCTACCCAACCTCTCACTTCGACGCCAGTGCCCACGCCAACCTCGACACCCATAGTTCCACTCATTTCAACTAGCCAAAACAGAGGTGCCAGCGGCGACTTTATCACGATAATTGGGAGTGGATTCCCCCCAGGTTCGACGATTGAAAGCCTTTCTGTTGGTGGGGTGCCGGCCTCAGTTAATTCGAACCAGCGAGGCACAGCACCAGGGACTGCCAGCGACGGCGTCGTGGTGGCGGTATTTACAGTCCCACAATCTGCCCCGTTGGGGTTTCAACGGCTAGAATTGGTCGTGGGCGGTGTAATAGCGGACGAAATCTTTGAGGTCACCAAACCGGCCCCGGTACCCACACCAGCACCCACGCCTATAGCCACGCCCATCACACCACCGACCGCGATTTACGGCCCGGTTAACGGAAGCATACAGCATGATCCTGAAAAGAAAACCGTGAAGACATTTGTTAGTCCATTTATTCCGTCTCCTGATCTGATAATCGAAGCCACTTTTTTCAACCCGCATTCCCCCGCTCGAGCCGGTTGGTCCTATGGTTTCATATTTCGCATACAAGATTCCGGCGATTTCCACCAGGTAACCCTCCACGCCGGTGGATTTTGGAATCATGTCGTAAGGTCAGCCGCTGGGGGTGAAGTCGATGAATCGACTTTTCAGTTACGTACCCAATTCAATAACACCGTAGACGGCAGCAATCACCTCCGCCTGGTGGTGGTGGGCGACTTTGCGTGGCGCTACATCAATGACGGGCTGGCTGGCAAATTGGATCTTGTCGGGCACGATGCGCCCAGCGTAGTCGTCGTCGTAACCGGAGTCATCGAAAAAGAAGAACTGGATGGCAGTGCAACCCGCTACGAAGATTTCACCATCTGGGAGTGGGATCCGGTGCTGGCCCCGCTCCCCGAGTAGCTCCAGGCTGCGACGCTTGTAACGAATGTGGCCTTTAGCTGGCAAAGAGGTGAATACGGGGTTAGTAAAAACCTCATCAGATGCGACCGAGACGGTAGAGTATCCGTCGTTGCGGCCAACATTTGTGCGGGTGTGACAATAATCAGGATAATGCACTCTTCCGATTTGTATCTACAGGGAGTCCGCCCCGGGCTGTAGGCACGGCATCGCCTCAAACCAAACCAACGATTTAGCCCTGGACGGGGCGGAGATGGTCGCCGACGACTTGAGGGTAGTTGAATTAAACTAGACTAAACTCAGACCATAGCTTGCCGGCCAGCCGCCAGATGGCGGCCGGGATGGTGTCTAACCAAGCGAATCCCGTCACCCAGGGCAGTGAGCCGGTCCTGCAATGCGAAGAAAACGTCTTCGTAGGAGCAACTCTATCTGGGTTGGACCACTGTGTCGATCAGGGCCAGCCTGCCCTCATTCTTGACCACGTCGAGTCCCCGTTTTAAGGCCGCAGGGATATGGGCGGCGTCTAAGATCGGCCCGTCGCCATATAGGCTGAAGCTCTTGGCCAGGGTGGCAAAGTCGGTATTGGGGCCTTCCAGCGATACCCCGATACCAACGGTTTCCAGCGACCGCTCGCGCATCCGGGCGATTGCGCTCTGGTGGCCCACGTCCTGGTAATAAGACTGGTTGTTGAACATGACAACCAGCATCGGTATCTGGTGGTGCGCGGCGGTCCACATCGAGCCGCCAGTGTACAGCAGGTCGCCGTCGTTTTGGATGCTGACGCAAACCTTGCCGGTCCCCCGGAAGGCCAGCGCGGCCCCCATGGCCACCCCCATGCCGGTGCCGGTTCCGCCACCGCCGGCCACCCATCTAGCCGGGTCGTCGACGTTCCACAGACGGCGTTCCCAACCGCTCAACGAGCCGTGGACCAGCACCCAGTCTTCCTCTTTGATTGCGTCCCAAATCTCGGCGGCCAGCCTGCCAGTGGAGGTTGGCTTCTGGTCCCACCACCGTTCCTTCAGATCTTGGTTGGCCCGCTGGTAAATCCCGTCGTGGATTCGCCGGGCCTTGGCAGTTCGTTCCCCCGCCAGTTTCTCCAAACCGGCGTCTTTGGCTTCCTGACATTTCTTGGCCAGTTCGGCCACCACCAGCGCGCCATTGCCCAGGATATTCACGTCGGTGGGCAACAAACGTCCGTAGCTGCTGGGCCAGGCTTTGATGCCGTAGTCGTTCAGGCCGATGCGTATCAGCTTGGTCCCTTCCGAAACCAGGCTCTCGAACCTCCGGCCGTAACCCGAAGCCGCCCGGGGCAACCCGGTCTGGGTGCTTCCCTGCTCGGTCACCGCCCGGGTCAACACCGCCTCCACGTCTTTGACCCCAACCGCTACCACCAGGTCGGCATCCTTTAACACGTCGGCATTGGCCCCGGTGACGTTCATCGGATGGCTGTTGGGCAGGTTAAAGGCGGTGCCGACCTCGATCACCGGCGCTCCCAAAACATCCACCAGCGAGGTCAAAGCCTCGCACCCTCCGGGAGACCGGCCCAAACCCTCCACTACCAACACCGGCCACTGGGCCTCCAACAACGCTTTGGCTGCTTGATCAACCGCCTCCGGGTTGCCTGCGGGAGGGGCCGGATGCTGGAAGCGTGACAGGTCCGGCAGAACGAATCCCTCGGGCAAGGGAGATTCCTGCAGCTCCACGTCAAAACATAGATAAACCGGGCCGCGGGGCTCGGTCATGGCGATTTGATACGCCCGAAGCACCGATTCGGCCACGCTCTGGGCGCCCAGGGGCTGGTCGTCCCACTTCACATAGTCCCGGATGATCTGGGCCTGGACTTGGGCGGTGTGGATCCAGTCGATCCACGGCCGCCGGTGAGAGGCGTCCATTGGGCCGGTGCCGCCTATGATGATCATGGGGGTGTGGTTGAGCCAGGCTTCATAGATGGCCTTGCTGGCGTGTTGCAAACCGACGATGTTGTGGACCAGCGTGGCCAGGGGACGGCCGGTGGCTAGGTAGTAGCCTTCGCACATGGCGACCGCCAGCTCTTCATGCACGCAAGTGATCATTTCAGGGGCTTGATTACCACCGTAATTGACGATGGATTCATGGATCCCCCGGGTGGTGGCGCCTGGGTTCAAAGGGACGTACTCAATCCCTAAACCGTTAAGCAGATAGACGATCAGGTCAGAAACATACTCGGGTCTTCCCAAGGCCATGACATACCTCCACAGATTTGCCAACTGACCGCCCGGTTACCAGTGTGTTTGAACATGAGAGGCGGTTATCCCAAAAATCCGCTGGTCAATCGTCCGCTCCAGCGGCAGCGGCGGCCATCGCGGGGATCTCCGAACGGGCTTCCGGCGGCAGGGCGTCCTCCCAGTGAGGGATCAGTACCTTAGCGGTGGAATCCAGCAAAAGTATGACCGCCACGCCGCCCAGGCTAAATGCCATGGATATCGCCAACACCGGTAAGTAGGACCCGGTGGCGGAGAACGCCAGGCCGCCAAGGGATGTGGCGATGGCGTGGCCCAGAAGGGCGCCGGTCATCTGGAAGCCGTAGCAGGTGCCCATGGGACCATTGCCGAAGTACTGGCGGTTGATGACCAGGTAGCCGGTCCATTCCCCGCCGAAGCCCAAGCCAAACAGGCCGGCGAACAGGTAAAAATGCCAGGGTACTTGCGCCCAGAAAAGGAGCAGAACGGTTATCCCTTGGATGAACAAGCACGTGGCCATGACCTTTTTGGTGCCGTACATCTCGGCCAATACCGGCGTTGAAAACCGGCTCAATACGCTGACGATCGACATGATCGTCAGAATCACCGCGCCCTGGGTAAGGGAAAGGCCCTGGGACACGGCCAAGGGAATGGAGAATATCAGGATCACCCCGTGGCCGGCGCAACCCAATCCGTGGATCACGGGAAGGTTCCAGAAGGCCCGGGTGCGCCGAATCTGCTGGTTGAACACCTTGAGGCGCAGTTTCTCCACGGCGCGGCCCCGAAGCGGGATGACATCGTCGGTATCCAATGCGCCGTAGGGTTTAAGGCCGGCATCAGCTGGCCCGTTCCGCAGAAAGACGCTCAGAGACAGGATGACCGCGCCGCCGGCGGCTCCAATGCTCCAAAAAGTGGCCTGCCATCCTACGTTCTCTATCAGGAAGCCCATCAACGGCGCGAGTATGGCGGTGCCCACACCTCCAGCCGCCCACAGTATGCCGGTGCCCAGGCCCAACCGCCGCCTGAACCAACTGCTGACCGAAGCCATTAGCGGGACCATGGAGATGGACTGGGTCATGGATAACATCACCCCAAAGACCAGGAAGAACTGCCAAAGCTCCTGAATGAACCCCAGCAGGATCATGCTGATGGCGTATAGGCCCCCTCCGGCCACCATCATTCGCCGCGCCCCGTACCGGTCGCCCAGCCAGCCGCTGATAGGGGCAAAGACCGCTCCGAATAAATAATAGGCGGCTAATCCCAGGCTGACCGTGCCAATGCTCCACCCAAATCCTCCCTCGCTGTCGGTAAGAGGCGGCACCAGGATGCCGGCAGCCATGCTGATAGAGCTGGCCAAGATTTGGACGGAGGCCAGGATACCAACGATGATCCAGCAGTAATGGATGCCGAAGGGCAGATTGCCAGCACTGATCTTCAACCTGGGTTTTGCCAAAATCGCCAAAGGGATAGTCTCCTCATGATTTGGTGTCCGTCCCTCGCCCAAAAATACGGCCATCCCAAGGGTAAACCCCATCATACCTACTGCACGATTTCGGAGCAATCCCCGGTGGCATCACCAGTAGCCTTCAACGGAAGGGTTGCTGTCGCCGGCAACTGCCACTACCCTCGCCGTTGACGGCCCATCTGGCCTGGGTTAAGCTGCCAGCTAATCATTTAAGACAGCAGCTAACAAAGGGAGGTTCGCCGTGGAGCAGATAACTAGCAACGTCTTCGTGGAGACTCAGGTCAGGGGTTGCAACCACGGTTTCGTCAAGACTTCCGACGGCCTGGTCATGATAGACAGCCCCCACAAGCCCAGCGACGCCATCAAGCTCAAGGCCGAGATGCGGAAACACGGCGAGCTGCGCTACATCATCAACACCGAGCCCCACGGCGACCATTGGACGGGCAACGCTTTCTTCGACGCCCCGGTGGTGGCCCACGAGGGTGTGCGCGCCCGCATGATGGCTACCAACATGGACGACCACGTGGCCAGGGTGGGCGGGTTCGGACCCGAGGAGCCCGCTTTGCTGGAAGACTATACCCCCAATATGCCGGTCATTACCTTCAAGAACGGCATGACCATGCACGTAGGAGACCATACCTTCGAAATGATCCACATGCCCGGCCACACCCTGTATCAGGCGGCGATCCTTATCAAGGAAGAGGGCGTTGTATTCACCAGCGACAATATATTCCACAAAGTGCAAACCTGGCTTCATGAAGCCAACCCCGACCTTTGGTTGGTGGCTTTAGAGTCGCTGCGCAAGCTGAATGAGCAGATATTCGTGCCAGGCCACGGCGCTCTGTGCGATCAAGGGTACTTGGACGAGCAGGGTTCTTTCATTCAAGAGTGGAAGGACTACGTGAAAGACGGCATCGACCGGGGCATGACCAAAGACGAGGCGGTGGCCGATCTGACCAAGATGACCGGCCGCTACCCCATGGACGTGGGCCAGGATGGAATGGCTCCCCACGTGATGCGCATGAACGCGGGCAATCTATACGATTACCTGACCGGGGCCATCACCCAGCCGGCCGCGATTCCGCCTTCGGCGTTTGCCCGGGGCCATTAAAACACCTGTAAGGGCACAGCATGCCGTGCCCCATAGGGATAGCCCAAAGATCATTTGTCTGAGAAGAACGGTTCAATCCCCCTCCTTACGAAGGAGGGGTAAGGGGGGTTATGCTTCCAGCGAGGCGACCCCCTGTGGTCCCCCTTCGAAGGGGGACGGATCTGGCACAACACTTGGCCCTTCAGGCCGAGGCTAGCGACTTCCTGCCCCTTTCCCGGTCGGCCTGGTATTCCTTCACCGCCGGGATGACTTCTTGAGTCATAAGGTCTATCGACCGCATGGCCACCTCGTGGGACATAGGGCCTTCCCGTCCCCACAACACCAGGGAACCGGGGTCCACCACGTCTAGCGCAATCTTCAGCTTGCGGATCACGGTATCCGGATTGCCGGTGATTATCTGGCAGGTGGCGTGGGCCTCTTCGTATGCCATGTTGGGCCCGCCGGGAGTGATGTTGCCGGTGGCCAACGGCTGGGTGGCTCGGCTAACGTTGCGCACTTGCTGGCGCCCGCTCTGTGCGGCCGTCCGGGTGAGGTAGCCGGGAGGCGCCTGCCAATGCCGGGGCGCCACACCAAAGGAAGTGCCCATTTGCCAGAAGAAGTTTTTTCCCTCTTCGTATGCCTTCTCATCGGTGTCCGCCACGTTGACCCTGATGGCGTACCCGCGGTGTTTACTGGTGGCGGTGAAACCCTCTTCCTCGGCAACCTTGTCATATAGTTCGAAGATCTCGTCCATCAAGTTGAGGGGAGGCGCCAGGGCAATGTAAGGATATTGGTGGCGGGCTGCCCAGGTCACCGTTTCTGGACTGGCAACGCCGGGGATCCATATGGGAGGATGGGGCTTCTGCAACGGCAGCGCCCAGGGATTGACGACCCGGAATTGGTAGTGCTTGCCTTCCCAGCGAAACGGTCCGGGGGTGGTCCACGCCTTGATTATCAGGTCGTGAGCTTCGTCGAACCGCTCCCGGTTGTGCAGTGGGTTGGTGTTGGTGGCTATACTTTCCTGGCCCAGCCCCCGGACAAAGCCGCATATCACTCTTCCACCAGATAGAATATCGATCATGGCGATCTCTTCAGCGATCCGCAGCGGATTCTCGTGAATGGGCAACACGTTGCCCGCGAAAACTATCTTGCCCTTCTTAGTGAGGCGGGACAGTATAGATCCTATGACGTTGACCGAAGGCATCATGCATAGGGGATTGTTATGGTGCTCGTTGATCATGATGCCGTCGAAGCCGGTCTCCGTGCAGTATTGGAGCTCCTCAAAGTACATCCCGTAGAGCTCGTTGGCCCGCTCCGGGCTGAAGTGCTCGTTGGGAAACATCAAGTTGTTGAATCCGTGTTTCATAGCCTCGTCTTGAGGATAGGCGGTGTATCCCATTTCGGTGAAAAAGTAAACCTCTTTTACCATGAAACTCCTCCAGCAAACTCGTCAGGGCACATACGTCAAGTATTCTCAATCCGGCTGGGAATCATCCCAGCATCGGGGAAATCTCCACAAGTATGGCCACCCGAGGCTGTAGCGTCAATCACACGGGGGAGAAATACCACGAGATCAACGCGTAACCCGGGGGAACGAAGTACGGATCCCGTTGACTCTAGAGTGGCCCTGTGGGAAAATATGGGTGTATAAACCGTTATGGGGACGCGTGGGTTCGACAGGAGCGTTTCGTGGCGGATTGCAGGCCGAGGTGCCATCGCCCTCGTTAATCAGATGGCAGCCATTAACTGGCGAACGTGAATTTGCACTAGCCGCCTAACAGCGGCTACGTCTGCTCCCTGCTATTCCTGGAGGCGGGGATGCGGGCGCCAAAAGTCCGGGATGCAGGCGCCGCGACGCCGATGAGCGGAGCCTAAAGACAAATCGGCTGGCCAAGGGGTGATTGCGCCGGCGTAAGCTCCCCGAGGCGAGACACAAAGCGCCGGACAAGCCTGTAGCATATCCGATCAGGGGATCTTCTGGACGGGGAGTTCGACCCTCCCCCGTCTCCACCATTCCTACTAAAACACTCCCTTGAGGCGTCCAAAACCTCGACATCGGTTCTGTCTGCCATCGCCATGATCGGAGCCATGAAGGCTTTCTTGGGCAATATCCCGATGACCTCTCTCGCGTCCAGGTCCACATAGATAGCCTGCAACATCGACTTGAGCAGACGGTTCTTTCGCCCCACCGAAGCGGTTTCCCAGACGGTTCCGAAGTCACTCAAGAGCTTGCCAGCCTCTACCGCATCATCGAACTCCGGAATGTAGATGCTGACGAGAGCGGCCTCGGCCTCGTTTTTGGTCTTCGTGAATCCTTGCCAAGTAAGGTCGCCGTTTACGTACAAATGGCGCGCCCTTTCAATCTTTTCTTCTATGGACCGCCGCCTCTGCAGTGCAGTTTTAGGGTCAGCTCCACGCACATGGTTTTCAATTATCCAGTCCACCCAATCGTCCCGCAGCGTGAAACCACTGAACAACTGGTCCGTTTGAGCATCGAAGTCACGCCCCAAGAAAGAGCGCCCTTAATGCTTGCATGATTGGCTTAGACCTTTGTCAGGCGACTTATAGTAGGTTACGGGTTGAGTTCCTTGCTTTTGGGACCAAAGGACCGTACCGCATTCGTGACAACGTATTAGCCCTGTCAACAGGTGAGGATTTTGATTGTTGCCGTTAGGTGATGCGGTCTTGCGGGAGCGGTTCTTTTTTATTTGCTCCTGTACGCCGTCGAACAGGTCTTGAGTAACGATGGCTTGGTGACGGCCATCAAACAGCTCTTCTTTGTGGCGGACTCTGCCAACGTAGAAAGGGTTCTTCAGTATGTCTCGGATACTCCAGTGGGTGAAGTGACGGCCTTCGACCCCTACCAATTCCCCGAAGACATCAGCTTTTCTCTTCCCCTTAGTATGAAACCCCAGTTCATTAAGCCATTTGGCGAGTGCCAGCATGGACTCAGTGCCACTGGCGTAACGCTCGAAGACTTGGACCACTATTGACGCCTTTTCCGGCTCGGCGTGGCAACCAGGGTGAGTATCGTCCAGACCAAGGCAGTCAGCATCGCATCGCTCGTACCCAAAAGGAGGTTCGCCGTTGAATAAGCCTTGCTGTGCACGTTCGCGCATCCCCTTCTTCGTGTGGCCGGAAAGAGCATCGGAGAAATATTGGGCGAACGCACCCAACATGGTCATGAACAACTTGCCTTCCGGTTTTGAGTAGTCAATTTCCTGGGTTATGGAAACGTAGGTAACATCACTTTGAGAAAAGGTATGGAAGGCATCCAACATTACCCGTAAGTTTCTGGAAAACCGGTCGAGAGTGTGGGTCACAAGAACGTCGAACTTCCTGGCCTGGGCGTCTTCCAGCATCTGGCGGAAGACAGGCCGTTTTGCGATTGACTCCACCCAAGCAGAGCGGCCCTCCTCGCTGTACTCTTCCACAGGTTCCCAACCCTTGCCACGGCAGAACTCCCCAAATGCTCGTCGTTGAGCATCCAGGGAGTAGCCTTCGACCTGGTCTTCGTCACTGACTCGAAAATATCCGGCTGCTCTCATTCTTTTCTTCACCATCACTTGCTGCTTCTTGTATTTTACGGCTTTC
>DAOUHE010000316.1:0-16447 GCA_034428715.1 Dehalococcoidia bacterium
TATACTGTCTCTCAATGTAACAACCATCCCACATATTGTCAATACCCCTATTGCGAATTTCCGTCGATCAGAGATGGAAATCGGCGGCATTGGCACCCTTAGGAATTACGCCATTGCAGAGGAGTAGAAGGGAATGCAACAAAGGTTTTCGAGCATCTTCACTAACCGACCGTTACACTAAGTAATCCAAACGCGATGAGTTCGGTTATGAGGTCTACACCTTTGGCATCAAGTGAAAGCAGGACCCAAGCCTGGGCTGAGATCACCTATCCCGCGGCGGGCACGCTTAGCCTGATCATGGGATGGGGGGTGCTGGGAGACCGATGGCTGGCCTTCACTCCCATCGCCTTCATGGCCTGGGGAGACGGAGCGAGTGGACTACTTCGCGAATTGCTGATCTGGAGAAGACAGACGTCCGCAGGATTGCCTTCGGCAGCCATGCTGGGAGCATGTTTGGCCTTCGCCGCATTCTATCAACCGTACTGGATCGCAGCCGCTGCTGCTGTCGCCCCGGCGGGTGTCGAATATTACAGTCCTCGCATTCCCTGGATCAGGGACGATAACCTGTCTGTAGTGGCGGCGTCTTTGGCGGTGATGGCAATCCTGCATAGCCTTACCGCTTGAATCGCATGACGTTAACGGATACACCCAAACAACTTCGAGTTATCCGCGAGACCCGTGCCCAGGCTACTCCGCGGTGCGGCCTCCGTCGATCACCAACTCTGCTCCAGTCACGAAGGACGCCTCATCCGACGCCAGGTATAGCACCCCATAGGCAACGTCTTCGGGCTTGCCCAGTCTGCCGATGGGCGTCCGCTCCATACGGTCCTGCCGGTATTCCGGGGTTGCCAATAGGGCGGCGGTCATGGGGGTCTCGATGGTGCCCGGATGGACCGAGTTGGCCCTTATCCCATCGGCCGCATATTGGATTGCCGTTGATTTGGTGAACAGCCGGACAGCTCCTTTGGACGCGGTGTAGGCCGACGACATCTTGTTGCCCACAAGCCCGGCCACCGAAGATATGTTAACGATGGAGCCGGCGCCGGTCTTCTTCAACTCTGGAAGGGCGGCTTTGGTGCCCAGGAACACCCCTTTGGCATTGATATCCATTACCTGGTCCCACTCGCTGGCGCTGGTATCAAGCACGGTATTTGTTCGGTATATACCGGCGTTGTTGACCAGGATGTCCAGCTTCCCGAACCGGGATACAGCCTCGTTGACGGCGTTTCGCCACTGTGCCGCATCGGTCACGTCCAGGTGAACGAATACACAATCGCCGCCGGTCTCGTTTATCTCCGCCTCCGTGCGTTTGCCGTCCTCGTCCAGCACGTCGCCAATCACCACCTTGGCGCCTTCCTGGGCAAACAGCTTGGCTTCCACCGCGCCCATCCCACGGGCGCCACCGCTTATCAAAGCTACTTTGTTCTCCAAACGCATGTTCGTCCGTCCTTTAAGGGTTTCCCCCGATTGTATAAACATTGGGGAATCCAGTTCCCATCGATATTGCAAATACTAGAAGTCTGGCCAGTCCGTAATTATTATCTTCCAAGTTCCAGCCTCGGAACATCCGGTTACGGTAGCCCCGTACTTGCCGACAAGTTCAGGATAAGGGCTAACCTCAACCAACTGTTCGCGCGTTTCCCCAGCAACGACGTCCAGTTTGCGGGACCAGCCGCCACCTGGACCGTTGATATCAATACCCAACCATCCTGTCCAACTTGTAGTGACGGCCTCTTTGTACGTCGGCGACGTTATAGTAAATCCCCCGACATTGAACTTCAGGTGGTTGATTTGCGGATGACTAGGTTCACAAATGCCTGTGAAGTCGTACACTTTTCGTTGAGGTGCTATCGGCGTGACAGTTGGTGTAGGAGTCACCAGAACCTCTGAAACAAGTATTGTCCACTCACTGATCGGTGGGGCTCCTTCAACTTGTAGATAGGCAGCTTCCACAGGACGCAGTTTTCGGTCTATAGGGCAACCTGCGCAAACGCCAACATTACGCCAATTAAAGATAAACTCAGATGGCAGACCGGTCTTCACTTCGTCAGGGAAACGTAGCCCCTGCCCAGTACTGCGATAGAATATGAGCTCGTTATCAGCAGTGTGCCAACCGATAGTAAGGCCGCCGTCCCATGACGTGTAAAACGTGAGCTTGTAATCCTTTGAACGTTCCAACCAAAATGGTGGAGTTCTTACTTCGCCTTGTCCAGAATACTCGAACGGCACTGGTGCGACGCTTATCAATTCATCAACGACCCATACAGTCCAATCGCCACCCGGTGGGGCGTCGATGTTGAGTTGTACTTCGACGCCGATTTCCGTATATACGTAGGTCTGATACACTCTGCCTGCTGTAACATCCATGTGGATAGCCCGTTGGGAAATCGGTCGTCCCGTATGGTAATCCGCTGTGATTTGTGGCCTGCCATCAAACTCAGGCCGAAAGAACACTTTCCAGGGAGATGATCTTACGGAGAATCTGCCGACGCTCCCTTTGCCTGTCCCACTCTGCTTTAGAACTACGCTTTGCACCGGAATTGGAGGGTCTACGGGAATCGACAAAGAGGGATTTCCTTGTGTGACCAGATTGTGAACAACATCTTCGACGAACCCCTTCACTCCCTTTATTTCGATCGCCAGACTGATCCCTTCTTCTTGTTCCAGTCTCAAAGTATTGATTCCGACGACTTCACCACGGATATTTATAAGTGGCCCACCGCTGTTCCCCGGATGCAACGTCGCATCAGTCTGGATGTACCCGGTAGAATCAACGCTACGGAATGCGGATATTATGCCCTTGGAAGCTGATACCGAGTTACCAAGGACATTAGCCAAGGGATAGCCCAACGCTATCACTTCCTCACCTAAAGCCAGCTGCTGTGATGTTCCCAGAGTTACCCGGGGGTATAAATTATCGGGGAGCTTAAGAAGAGCTATATACTGGTATGGGTCTCGGTAGGCTATCTGTGCGCTAACGCCACGTCCATCTGGAAGGTAAACGGTAGCGTGATACCCTCTTTCCACCACATGATTGTTCGTCAACACGTAGCCGTCGGCATGGATGATCATACCCGTTCCCGCACTACGCCATCTCCCGTACTCGGCCACAATATATACTACGGCCGGCCTAACCTTCTCTATTGCCTCACTTATTGATGCTGGCGTGGGTTCGGGCATTGGCGTTTCCGCGGCAGTACGCTGTGAGGACACCGAGTCGCTGGCAATGTCACATGCCACAAGAAGTGCTATGAGAAGTCCCAGCAGCGCACAAACCCTCTTCAGATCAAACCCCAGGGGCATGCGTGTGATTCTGCGTCCGTAGTCCGCAGGAGTTTCACTGGCGCTGCGGATGTCTAATCGTGCGGACTGTGGCTGGGAGATGTAGCCTGCAGTTTCATTATCAGGGGTAAAATTGAACTTTTCTTCTTCCATTTTACCTTTGCGGTGGTCCATGGAAAACTGGATTGCAGTGGAGAAACCCGTCAGGCTATGACCTAGGTGGCTCGCTGGGTGGCCGACCAGGCGGGGAACCAGGAAGAATGACGTCCGTCTCCACCGGCAACCACCAGGATGATCCTATCCGGGTCCGTCACCAAGGGAACCATGAAGTCATCACCCCGGCCATCGAATTCCTCCGGCCAGGACCGGGAACCGTAGTGGCCACGGTCCTTCACCTCTCCAAGGGGTAGGCGGGCGTTCCGGAAGATGTACTCTCGCACCAACACCGCTCCGGCTTCACGCGCTTTACTCTCGGCGGCCGCCAGATCGTCGGTAAGGAAATCGCGGTGCCGCCTGGGATGCCGGACCGCTCCACGGGTGGGCAACCGGCCTAGATTATACGACAATGGAGAGGCGATGCCCCACCCATTCAACTTGCTTTACATCCCGGAGGACAAATGCCGCAAAGAGCCCCATACGGTTCTTGGAAATCGGCGATGACCTCCGATCTGATCGTCTCCGAGACCATCGGATTGGGCCAGATTGCCCTGGACGGCGATGACATCTATTGGATCGAGTCCCGTCCGTCGGAAGCCGGCCGAAATGTGTTGGTGCGCATGGATTTCCAAGGCGAGACCATTGACGTGACGCCACCGCCGTTCAACGTGCGTACCCGGGTGCACGAATACGGAGGAGGGGCTTTCGCTGTTTCCCGTGGCGTGGTTTATTTTTGCAACTTTGCTGATCAGCGGATGTACCGGCAAGAAGCGGGAGGTGAACCCCGCGCGATCACGCCTGAGGCCGATGTCCGGTATGCCGACATGGTCATCGACCAACGCCGGGGCAGGATCATCTGCGTGCGGGAAGACCATACCGACACCTCTCGCGAGGCGGTTAATACCATCGTGAGTCTGGACGTGGCCGGAGATGGCGATGTCCAAGTATTGTTTTCGGGGCCGGACTTTTGCTGGCCTGGCTCAGTTGGCACCACCCCAACATGCCCTGGAACGGAACCCAGGTTTGGACCGCCAAATTCGGCGAGGACGGTTCCTTGGGCGCTCCCATCGCGGTAGCAGGCGGGGTGGACGAATCTATCTTTCAACCCGAATGGTCGCCGGATGGGATACTGTATTTCGTTTCTGACCGGTCCAACTGGTGGAACCTGTACCGGTGGCGGGGCGGCCAGGCTGAGCCGGTTTTCACATTGGATGCCGAGTTCGCTAGGCCCCAATGGCGATTGGCGACGCCCACCTATGGCTTTCAATCTGCTGGACGAATCATCTGCACATATACCCAGGGCGGCTTTTGGTATGCGGGCAGCATTGCCATTACATCCGAGGACGGGCCGGGAAGTTTTACGCCGATACCTATCCCTTACTCGGAGATGGGCAGAGGGGAGATAGCCATAGACTCTGGGAAGGCGGTTTTGGTGGCTGGGTCGCCGGTCGAGCCGTATTCGCTGATCAAGCTGAACTTGTCTACGGGAAACGCCGAGGTGTTGCGCCGGTCCACCTCGGTTGTCGTTGACACGAATATCCTTTCCGTTCCTCAGTCGATAGAATTCCCCACCGAAAAAGGGTTATCAGCCCATGCCTTTTACTATCCTCCAAAGAACGAGGCGTACATGGCACCTTTGGGAGAATCGCCGCCGTTGCTGGTGAAAAGCCACGGCGGGCCCACCGGCGCGACGGGGGCTTCTCTGGACCTGGCCATCCAGTATTGGACCAGCAGGGGTTTCGCGGTGATGGACGTCAACTACGGCGGCAGCACCGGCTACGGGCGGGAATACCGCCAGCGGCTCAACGGGCAGTGGGGCATCGTGGACCTGGACGACTGCGTAAATGCCGCCCGATACCTGGTCGAGCGGGGTCTGGCGGACGGAGACAGGCTGGCCATCGATGGTGGCAGCGCCGGGGGGTTCACCACCCTGGCCGTGCTCACCTTCCGGGACGTGTTTCACGCGGGAGCCAGTTACTATGGAGTCAGCGACCTGGAAGCCTTGGCCAAGGAGACCCACAAGTTCGAGTCCCGTTATCTGGATAGCCTGATCGGGCCCTACCCGGAGCGGCGAGACCTTTACCTGGAACGGTCGCCCATCCACCATACCGGCGGCCTGTCCTGCCCGCTGATACTGTTCCAGGGCTTGGAGGACAAGATCGTGCCGCCGGACCAGGCGGAGTCGATGTATCAAGCGGTGAAGGCCAAGGGACTAGCCACCGCCTACCTGCCCTTTGAGGGAGAGCAGCACGGCTTTCGCCAGGCAGCAAATATCAAACGGGCCTTGGATGCCGAATTGTACTTTTACTCTCAGGTATTTGGCTTCACCTTAGCCGATCCCGTTGAACCGGTGGCGATCGATAATCTATAAGATCTGGAATCGTTCAACCGAGAGTGGCATCTTAGTAAACGGAAAGTTGCCAATCACTCAGTTTAGAGGTGTTCAATGCCGGAAGATAAGATTACCGTTTATGGCGCGCCGTGGTGCCCCGACTGCCGCCGGGCCAAGCAATTTCTTGGGGAGCAGCGGGTTGCCTACAATTGGGTGGACATAGACCAAGATGAAAAGGGCCAGGAATACGTTCAGCAAATGAACGGTGGTAAGCAGATCATTCCCACGATCGTATTTCAGGACAGTTCCATACTGGTGGAGCCCACCAACGCCGAACTGGCCTCCAAACTGGGCATAAGCCCCAAGGCGAAGCGGGAGTTTTACGACCTCATCATTGTGGGGGGCGGACCTTCGGGTCTTACAGCGGCGCTATACGCGGCCAGGGAAGGCATCGAAACCCTGATCATCGAGCGCAGCGGCGTGGGCGGTCAGGCGGGAGTGACCGAACGGATCGAAAACTACCCCGGATTCCCCGGCGGGGTGGGCGGCGGCGAGTTGGCCGATCAGATGCGGGCGCAGGCCGAGGGCTTCGGCGTGGAGATCCTGCCTGCCCAGTCGGTGACCAGGATTGTGTCGCAAGATGACTACAAAATGGTAGCTACTGAAGGCGGCGACGATTATTGCTCCAAAGCGGTATTGCTGACGCCGGGAACCACCTACCGCCGGTTGAACGTGCCCGGCGAGGAAGATTTCATCGGCGCCGGGATCCACTTCTGCGCCACCTGCGACGGACCGTTCTATAGAGGAAAGGAGATGCTGGTGGTCGGCGGCGGCAACAGCGGTATAGAGGAAGGGTTGTTCCTCACCAAGTTCGCCACCAAGGTCACTGTGCTTGAGGCTCGGGACCGGTTGGGGGCCAGCCAGATTCTCCAGGACAAAGCGGCCAGCCATCCCCAGATGGAGGTGAGGTTGAGCACCACCGTCGAGGAGTTCAAAGGCGACGGCCATCTCAGTTCGGTGGTGGTCAAGGATTTGATAAGCGGGACCACCGAGGAATTGACTCCTGGAGCGGTCTTTATCTTCATCGGGTTGACGCCAAACACGGATTTCGTCAAAGACGTGGTGGACCTGGACCAGTGGGGGTTCATTACCACCGTACATAACCTGGAGACCAGCCAAAAAGGTGTCTTTGCCGCCGGCGACGCCCGCGGCGGCAGCACCAAGCAGGTGGCCAGCGCCGTGGGCGAGGGAGCCACCGCGGCGCTGATGATCCGGCAGTATTTAGAGGCAAACCAAGGCAGCCGGGGATACCGGGGAGATTAGCATCCGGCCGGTCTGAAAGGTCGGGAACGGCCAACCGAATGTCGGTCACCGCCTTTCCCCAACCGGGACGGTCAAGTCAATTTGTGATGTAGGGGCGCACGGCCGTGCGCCTCTACGCCTGGCCATCCGTGACTGGTAACCCTACGCCCACCTATGTTAGGCGGCCCCATAGCGTAAGGGCACGGCATGGCGTGCCCCTACCACCATAATGGGTGCGGTCACTACACGGAAGTCAAGACGCAATCTATATGACCAACTGTACTGGCCTCTTGGGGTTCGCACTGAACTCCGCTTCTATCCCACCCGGTATCGGTTCAACAGCTCCATGTTCAGTTCGTAACCGATGCCCGGCCTGTCCGGCACCGTGACGAAGCCGTCGTCGTCGGGCTTGAGGACCGGCTGGAACATCTCGGCGCGCAAAGGGTCCACTGCCACCGGATAATACTCGAGAAACTCCCCATGGGAGATCCCCGCGGCCAATGGCAACTGGAGTTCCTGACAGCCGTGGGGCGCGATAGACACCCCGCGCTCAGACGCCAGGTGAGCTACGTCCATCGCCACGTCGTATCCTGGGCAGATGGTGACGTCCACGTTCAGGATGGATGCTCCATTATGATCCAACAGCGCTTTAAAATGGGCCAGGTGGTATCCATTCTCTCCGGTGGCTATCTTCACCGTGGACGCCTCGGCGAGCTTGCCATGGTCTTCGTAGTCGTGGATGGGCAGGGGCTCCTCAAACCAGTAAACGTCATATTGAGGAAGCAGCCTGGCATACTCCAGCGATGTCTTGAGGTCCAGGGCGCAGTTGGCGTCGACCATCAGCGTCGCATCATCGCCGATGGCCTTGCGGGCCGCCTCGACCCGCAGCATGTCCCCGGCGACTCCGGTATTCGGGTCGCCAATCTTAATCTTCACGGCGGAGGCATGCATCTCCTCCACGTTGAACTGCACCTCGGCCTGTAACTCCTCCAAGCCCTTACCTTCGGCATAATAGCCACCCGCGATGTAGGTGCGGATGCGTTTTTGAGACCCGTCCAATAACTCATGGATCGATTTGCCCAGCGCCTTGCCTTTGATGTCCCAGCAAGCGATATTGATGGCCGCCAGCACCTGGGTGTTGATGCCGGCGGGTCCCAGGATCTTTATCTGTTTCTCCCCGAGGTCCGTCGAGACCGCCCTAGTGTCCATCGGGTCCCGGCCAATCAGCAATGGCCTAAAGTAGTCGACGTACCCTGGAAACAGATTCAACGGCCGGTCAGCCGCGGTTCCGCCGTTCCAGCCGTAGCCGGTAATGCCTTCGTCGGTGTACACGGTGATCTTGTGGAGCCGCCCGGAGCCATAGTAATGGCTTCCATTCCAGATTCCCGGCCGCTCCCATTGAAAAACCTCGCTGGTGACTTCGGTGATCTTCATTGCGTGTCAATGCACTCCGGCTTCAATGAATTACTTCAGAACCCTCCCGATGGCGAGCCTGCCTTGCCATTATAGCCCGCCTAAAGGCGTGGAGAGGCGCATACCCAAGCGTTCTGGAAATTATTACCGGGGGGCAAAGAATGGTTCCGCTGAAGCTGGGCGACAAGCTCAAGGCATGATGATGCGGCTATAACGGGCTGAACGTATGAACTGGGCGCGGAACTTGGAACTGAGAGGGCGGTTGACGAAATTACTGGGAGATGGGCGCGCCGTCTTTCCTGCAGCGGGCGCAATGACCGTAAAAGTCCACCCGCTGGGAGGCAACCTCGAATTTCGACTCCTGCTCCAAGATGTGCTGGAGCTCGGCTACCAGTTTTTGACCCACGTCGGCGTCCACCACGGAGCCGCAGTCCACGCAGACCAGGTTGGCGTGGGGCGAAAGGTTTGCGTCGTACCGGGATTGGCGCTGAAAGGGCAATTCCCGCACGATGGCGGCCCTTTCCAAGACGTCCAACGTTGAATACACCGTGGCCAGCGTCACGTAGGGGAAAAAGGCCTTCACTCTTTCGAAGATCTCTTTCACTGAGGGATGGTCTCCCGAGTTAACCACCACTTCCGCGATGGCCAACCTTTGGGGAGTAAGTCTGATGCCCAACCGTTTTAGCCGGGCCGACAGTTCTTCTTGCGTCGCCACTGCCTTAGTCCTCCCTCGATTCTAATCCGTTCCTTTGCCGGAAATAAAGGTCCTGGGGGCGATGGTTGGAAAACCCCGCGGGGCCGATCAAACGATCCACCTGTGCCCTCACCCGGCCTCCGATTCCATCAGGTGCCGGGTGAGGGTTTTTTACGAGATACACCTTGGTAAACTAAAGGACCCCGTACTAAACCGGCCTTCTAGCTGGAAGCGCCAGAGTTCTGCTGGCCGCCGAACCGGCGGCGATGCACTCGAAGGGTTCAATCATCCATGACCACGGGTATGCCCGCGGCCTCGGCTTTGGCCTTGGACTCCTCGTCGATGACCCCGTCCTGCATCCAGATGTACTTGACGCCGACCTCTATGGCCTCGTCCACGACCGGTTTCACCAGTTCCGACCGGCGGAATACGTCCACCATGTCGATGGGAACAGGCACCGATTTCAGATCAGGATACGCCGTTTCCCCCAGGCATTCCTTGATCATGGGGTTTACCGGGATTATGCGATAGCCCTGGGACTGCATGTATTTGGACACGCCATAACTGATTCGCTCCGGGTTGTCCGACAGTCCAACCACCGCAATGGTCTTGCTGTTTCTTAGTTGCTCCTCCACCAGGTCCATGGTCCCTCCTTAAATCTGGCTGGTTTGATTGGGCCGGCAATCAGTGATTGGGATTGGTACGTAAGAAACCGTGATCGTGTTAGGAGCTATTTTACCAGTCCCGCCCGCGGATGTAATTGTAGGCCGCGATGGCGGCCGTGGCGCCGTCGCCGGCGGATGACACCAGTTGTGACGCCGAGTTCTGGCGAATGTCCCCCACCGCGTACAGGCCGGGAATCTCAGTCTCCATGGATATGTTCACGGGTATATGTCCGGCATTGTCCAGGTTGACCAGGTCCTTGACCATTTGAGACCCCGGTTCCAGGCCCACGTAGATGAACAACCCGTTGAGGTCCACCTGATTTTCCAGGTTGGTGACTACGTTGCGCACCTGCACGCCGGTTACGGCGTCTTCTCCCAATACCCTTTCCACAACCGTATTCCAGACCACCTCGATCTTGGTGTTATCGTTAAGCCGGTCCTGGAAAACCCGCTGTGCCCTAAGTTGCTCGCTCCGGTGGAACAGCAGCACGCGTTCCGTGTATTCGGTGAGGGTCAGCGCTTCATCCACCGCCGAATCGCCGCCGCCAACCACGCCCACCACCTGCTCCATGAAGAACGGCCCGTCGCAGGTGGCGCATTGGGAAACGCCCCTTCCGAAAAGCTCTTCTTCACCCGGGATGCCCAGCTTCCGAAGTGATGACCCGGCCGCTACGATCACCGCTTTGCCCCGGTGCTGTCCGGCGTCGCTGGCCACGACTTTGTGTTCGCCTTCACGGGTTACTTCCGAAGCTTCGGCGATGATGAATTCCACCCCGGAATTCATCGCCTGTTCCTGTAGGGCCGGGCCCAGTTCCGCGCCGGATATGCCTTCGGGAAATCCGGGAAAATCCTCGATCTTCTCGATGTTGATAATCTGTGCTCCGCCCATCATCTTCTCAATGACGGCGGTGCTCATGCCGTGACGGGCCGCGAACAGACCGGCCGTCATTCCGGCCAGGCCTCCACCCACTATCAATACGTCGTAATCGTTGGCCAATACGTGAACTCCTGCGGGGTCCTGACGCTGACCCAATGGTTTTCTTAACCCTAACTATAGTTTGGCGCTGAATTCGGTGTCAACAACGCTGGGTTTGCTTGCGCGGCAAAAAATGGCAATCTACAATAACCGTCGCCGGGACATGCGTGAAGTATGATCAGTCCCGAGATCCGTTAAATCCAGCGAATTATGAGACAGGAAGGACGCCGATTATGCTTGTGGACCTGATCAACGTGGTCAACGAAGATGGTTTAAGACTTCATGGCGCGTTCGTAGCGCCGAAATCGGGTATGTCTCACAAGGGCCCGATTGACGCAGTGATTTTGAATCACGGGTCAACTGGAAGTTTCTATACCGGGTCGACCATAGCCATGGCCGAAGACCTGAGTGATCAAGGTTACCCTTGCCTGTCCTTGAACAGCAACGCCCATGACACAGTTTGGTATAACCAGAGCAACTCCACATATTACGGCGTGGGATTCGAGATATTGGACCGGTCGCGGTTGGATATCAAGGCCGGAATAGATCACCTGGCAGAGATGGGTTTCCGTAATATCGCTATTCTGGGGCAAAGCATGGGCGCCGTCCGCGTGTGTTATTACGCCGCTACCGAATCCGACGAAAGGGTCGCCACTGTAATACCGGTTTCACCAGTGCGGCTGTCATACTCATATTTCATGGATTCCGAGGACGCCGAGGAGTTCCATAGCATAATCCTCCGGGCCGACGAACTGGAGGCCCAAGGAAAGGCCCAGGAGTTGATGGCGGTGAAATACCCCATCCCTCAGATGTTCAGCGCCGCCTCCTACCTGGATAAACACGGGCCGGCGGAGCGTTATAACCTGGTGACGCTGGCCCCCAAGATCAAGGCGCCGGTATTTGCCTTGTCGGGTTCCCTGGAGACGCACAGCCGCTTGAGGGACATTGCCAGGGATCTGGTGACCGCGGCGGTTAACAGCCCGCGAGCAGAGCACAAAGTCATTGAAGGCGGAGTTCATTCATTGAATAACCGGCGGGAGGAAGCGGCAGCTGCCGTTCTGGGATGGCTGGCCAGCCTTACCGCCCAGCCCTCCATCGCTTAGACGGCGGCTTAGACGGCCTCATTTCTGTCAGATCCTAGAATTTGCCCACCCATTGAGGGAGGTTTTACCTTGCGTATCAGAGAAACAACAGCGCCCGCCGTACATCAAGTCGAAACCCGGCGAAACGTGTACGCGGCGATGCGTGACGGCGTCAGGTTGGCTGCTGACCTGCATCGCCCATCCCAAGACGGGAAGCCTCTGGTTGGACCATTTCCCGTGTTGCTCCAGCGCACTCCGTACAATAAATCCACCGAGGTCAGGGACCTGGAGGCGGATTTTTTCGCCTCCAGGGGTTACGTGGTGGCCATTCAGGATTGCCGCGGCCGCCATGCTTCCGAGGGAGGATTCACTAAATACCTCTCCGATGGCCCCGACGGTTATGACACTATCGAGTGGTTGGCTCGGCAGTCATGGTGCAATGGAAGGATAGGCACCTTTGGACTGTCTTACGCGGCGCACACCCAGGCGGCCCTGGCCTGCCTGCATCCGCCCCACCTGGCGTGTATGTGGTTGGAATGCGGCGGTTTTTCCGACGCATTCCTGTCGGGATGCCGCAACGGCGGAGCTTTCGAGCTTAGGCAGGTAACCTGGGCTTTTCGAGAAGCCAAGGAAAGCGCTGAGGTCCACGACCACCCCCACGGCCATTCTAAAGTTGCCAAGGCCGCGATGGAAAACCAGGATATCCACCAGTGGTTCCAGTACATGCCCTGGAAAAAGGGCCAATCCCCTCTTCGCTGGACGCCGGACTACGAGAACTATTTGCTGGAACTCTGGGGCCACGAGCGATTTGACGGCTACTGGCGGCAATTGGGGCTTTCAGCCAGCACCTATTACCAAGAGTTCTCCGACGTTCCCCAGGTGCATATGGGTTGCTGGTACGACCCTTACGCCAGGACTACCACCGATAACTATGTCGCGCTTTCGGCCGTGAAAAAATCCCCGGTCAGTTTGTTGATGGGCCCCTGGACCCACGGCGGCCATTCAGTGACCTATTCCGGAGATGTAGACCTGGGAGACCAGGCCATCGTGGATAACAACCTGGCTCTCGACTTCAACCACCTGCGGTTGGATTTCTTCGACCTATGGCTAAAGGGCGCCCGCACCGGCTCGGAAACTCAATACGGTTCGGAAGCTCGAAATGGATGGGATGATGAAGCCCCGGTGAAGATCTTCGTCATGGGCGGCGGTTCCGGCCGGCGCAACTCACAACATCGCCTGGACCATGGCGGTAATTGGCGTTCCGAGAAGGCATGGCCGTTGCCACGGGCGCAAGAAACGGCCTTCTATCTGCAGGCCGGAGGCGGTCTTTCGCGGGAGATGCCCCAGCCGCCGAGGCCGCCCAGCAGCTATCTATTCGATCCAAACCATCCCGTGCCCACCATCGGCGGCAATATCTCCTCGGGAGCGCCCATCATGTATCCCGGCGGGTTTGACCAGAAGGAAACGCCGGAATTCTATGGCAGCTCCGCCCCGTTTCTGCCACTGTCCGCCCGGCCCGACGTGTTGGCTTTTCAGACTGAGCCGCTGGCTGGTGATACTGAAGTCACCGGACCAATCTCGGTGCGGCTCTGGATAACCTCCACGGCCGTGGATACGGATTTCACCGCCAAATTGCTGGATATCTATCCCCCTTCCAACGACTATCCAGAGGGATATGCTCTGAATCTGACCGACGGAATCCTGAGGTCCAAATTTCGGGATTCGTGGGAGCAACCGGAACTGCTGGAGCCGGGCGTCATCTACCCTCTGACCATCCAACTCTTCCCCACCAGTAACCTGTTCGTCAAAGGACACCGTATCCGCCTGGATGTGTCCTCCAGCAACTTTCCCAGGTTCGACGTTAACGGCAACACTGGGAAGAATCCCGGCCTATCACCGGTGAAGATACCGGCGAAAAACACGGTCTACCACGATTCCACCCACCCATCCCACGTCATCCTGCCGGTGATACCCAACGGCTGAACCCAAGCGCGGCCCAGCCCCTCATGGCAGGTATGCTGGACCACGTCCTGGTTAGATATACCTAGACCACCGGCCATGGGCGGCCACTCTGGTGAGACGTGCGGCGAATGATGCAACATGGGTGTTGCGTCGAGTACGCGGATTTGGGAAGGCGGGTTGCCAAGACTTAAATTTAGCAAATTGGTTTGGCTGGTGCTGCTCAGCCAGTTTCTCAGTCTGGCGGTGGTTAGCTCTGTCCTTTGGGAATTCCAGAAAGGTGTCTCCCAAGTTTCGGTGGATGTGGGTAGCGTCGCGAACCAACCTCGTTCCGATAACACGACGGGTTCTTCCACCGGTGATCCCAACCTCCAACGCCCCACCATCAGGCCTCCGAAAGTCAGAGTGATAGGGAAAACCAACTCTATGCTGGAACGCATGGTCTATGCTCTCGGCGCGAATCGCCAGTATGCCGACAGGGAATCCGAGGTTGGCAGCGCGCCGAACCCCGGTGAAGAATCCGGAAAAAAAGACGGGCTTCCAGGCGATAAATAGGCTCGTTGACAGCCCCTAAGGGTGGCGGTACACTAGGCTCCCGAGTCATCGGGCGTCCAATTTGCCAGTTAGATCTCTCATTGGCTAAAAAACTCTTTCATGGGAATCTCTGTGGGACGTTGTCTGGATTTCAACAGAAAATGGGGGATCATGCCATGTCCCGGGTAGCGGAACAGGACCCAGAAGTAGCCAAAGCGATCGCGGGCGAGGACCGCCGGCAACGAGAGAGCATCGTCCTAATCGCCTCTGAGAATTATGCCAGCCTGGCCGTGCTCGAAGCACAGTCAGGGGTGATGAACAATAAGTATGCCGAAGGTTATCCCGGCCGGCGTTATTACGGTGGGTGCGAATACGTCGACGTGGTGGAAAATCTAGCCATAGACCGTGCTAAAGCGTTGTTTGGGGCCCAACACGTCAACGTGCAACCCCACAGCGGCGCCCAGGCCAACATGGCGGTCTATTTCGCGCTTCTTGAGCCCGGCGACACGGTGCTGGGCATGCAGTTGGACCACGGCGGACACCTGACCCACGGGGCGTCGGTCAATTTCTCCGGGAAGCTTTACAACTTCGTCCCATACGGGCTCGACCGCGATACAGAGACGATCGACTATGACGCTGTGGAACGCTTGGCGCTGGAGCATAAACCCAAGCTCATAGTGGCGGGTTGTAGTTCCTATTCCCGCGTATTGGATTTTCCCCGCTTCCGCGCCATAGCAGACCGGGTGGACGCGTTTTTGATGGTGGACATGGCTCACATATCAGGTTTGGTGGCAGGGGGAGCCCATCCCTCTCCGCTGCCCCACGCCCATGTGGTGACTTCCACGACCCAAAAGAGCCTCCGAGGCCCGCGTGGTGGTTTCATACTTTGCGACGAAGATTTGTCCCGAAAAATCGATTTCGGCGTGTTTCCCTTTACCCAAGGCGGTCCTTTCATGCACGTCATAGCCAGCAAGGCGGTTTGCTTTGGCGAGGCACAGCGCCCCGAATTCGCGAAATATGCCGCCCAAGTGGTTAAGAACTGCCAAACATTGACCACCGAGCTATCCGAAGCTGGATTTCGGCTTGTTTCAGGCGGTACCGACAACCATCTGGTTCTGGTAGACCTCACCGCTATGGATCTAACCGGCCAAAAAGCCGAGACTGCTCTGGAAAATGCGGGAATAATCGCCAATAAAAACGCCATTCCCTACGATCCCAAGCCGCCCAGGGTGACCAGCGGATTGCGCTTGGGCACGCCGGCCATCACCAGCCGTGGCTTCGACGAGGGGGCGGTAAAACAGGTTGCCAGGCTCATCGTAACCGTTTTGGCAAACCTGGATGACCAAGAAACCCAGAAGAAAGCGGCCGCCGAAGTAAAGGATCTCGCCTCCAGTTATCCGGTTCCTGGACTCGATTTGTGATGGCGCTGTAGTTGAGAGGGCCAAGCCTCGATGCTATAATCTCATTGGATTAATATCTGATGAGGAATTCCCATTGCGCCATTACGAATTAGTCGTCGTCCTAAGCCCCATGTTGAACCAGGAGCAAACTTCGGAAACATGGGACCGGATCAAGGGGTTTATCAATACCCGGGAAGGAGAGGTCACCTACGAGGAACATTGGGGGACCCGGCGTTTGGCCTACTCCATAAAGAAGGGCCCGTACCATTTCCAAGAAGGTAGTTACCACCTTAACCGTTTCCGAACCGAGTCGCCTTTCAACATTGAGCTTGAGACTTATCTAAGGCTGGACGATCAAGTGCTGAGGTCGATGGTAGTCGCCACCGACACTCCCCTGCCCGCGCCCGGATCGGCTTCTCCGGGTATCCCTAGACCTGTTCCAGTCGCCGCGCCGCCCCCAGCCCCGGCAGCGGCGCCAGCGGCAGCAGCCGAAGGAGAAACCCCGGCAGCAGAAGCGCCGGTGGCCGAGGCCGCAGCTCTCGAAGTTGTGACGGAAGTAGATGAGACCGTCGCCGAAGCAGAAGCTCTCGAAGTTGTGACGGAAGTAGATGAGACCGTCGCCGAAGCAGAAGCTCTCGAAGTTGTGACGGAA
>DAOUHE010000317.1:0-41831 GCA_034428715.1 Dehalococcoidia bacterium
GACGTATTCCAGTCTTATGCGGTATGATAGTATCTGTAATACGTTTCAATAACCAACTGTTACATTAATAATCGACGTTAAGAAAACGACGGCTTGGGGAGAATCTGGGTTTCCGTCCAGACTTCTAGGCTTTGGCCATCGCGTTGAATCGATGCCGAGCCCGGCATTGCTTGCCGAGCCCGACATCGTTGCCGAGATATTAGAGTTGCGTCAATCTAGGGTGTCGTTGGTTTCCAGTGACACGGGAGTTGTCCTGCTGATGAATAGCACCGCACCACGGGGTGGAACTATTTCCAATGTGAAATCGGTACTGGTCATCAACTGGGTGGTCAGGAGGGTATTCAGAGACAGCAGCTTGATCTCAAAGATCTCACCCCGCTCCAATAGGCTGTCGGAGTCGCCAAAGCCCGCGATGTTGGTCGAGGTGAAGTGGGTGCTGGTGGTGAAATTTCTGACCTGGTTCTTATCGCTGTACCGGATGATGGTGTTGCCCGGCGTCAGGTCGATGGGCTCACCAGCGGCAGCGTTGGAAACCTGGAACTCGATCTGGGAGACCACTCCCGACGTACCTGTGGTGCTTGCCGTCAGAATGATCGCGCCTTTTTGCTCCAAGGTGCCCCGGGTCTCAGCCAGTCCGGCCGAGATGGTCTCTTTAGCCTTGTCACTGGAGAACAAGCCGGTGGACAGGGCAGCGAAGGCGAACACCGATGAAACTACCACGAAGGCGATCAGCACGATGGCCGTCTCCAGACCGGTTATACCTCTCTGGTCTGGGAGCCAGGCCTTTACCCTAGTCCAAAAGTTACCCATTCCTGAATTCATTGTCATTTCCCTCTCGATACGAATGATCTATGTGCCCCTTGGCATCCGGCAAACGCTCCGGTATGGAAGAATGTCGAAAGTAGCCGGGGCCATAGAAAATTGATTAACCGGTTAGTGCCACCTTCAGACAATGTGATTACTCTCATTCCTAGGTGGTACCACCCCATTTATCGCGGATATCCGGCCGAAGATGGGGCCCGGCGGGATTATCTGGGAATGAAGTGAGTCTAAAATTTAGCGGGGATTCACGTTTCAGATCTTCCACCACGTGAAAGTGTTCGCCGACGGTGACGGGCATAGCCGGCCGCGGTGACCGGGCTCTGGGCCTGGGTATGGCTGCCTTCCCGCAGCGCCGGCTACAAGTGGAGTCCGAGGAGGGGTTATCGAAAGTCGGCGGAGGGCATCGGGTGATGCTTGAGTATGGGGTGGTGACTACGGCGAGAATACGGCGCAGGCAATAGAATTCCTTGGTGGACCAGAATCTTCACGACCCGACACACTGGGTAGATCTCCAGCTTTCTACTGGTGACAGAAAGATCCGGGTGGTATGCCGGGGCGGCGGTTTTATTTGGCTTTAATGGGGAAATCCGGACCAAGCCATACTATGGTTTAGCTATGGGAGGTCCATTTCGCTACTAAAAGTTAGCCGGAGTCCAGGGCTGATGCTGGACAGCGAACATGCGATCGGCGCGCAGCAACGTCCCCGGTTTACACTCCTCTACCAGGCCAGCTCTTGAAAGGGTACTGAAACTCACGGCTCCCAGGTACACGGAGGCTAGAACAGACACGGCAAGCACCAGATCTGGAGATGAATTCGTGGTATGGCAGGTGGCCCCCTCGGAAGACCCTTCTAACATGAAACGTCGTCCGTTCCAAGGACATAGTTCGTCACGTATCTCTAACACCAAACGATCGCTTTTCATATAGCGGCGGAGTTTTAGGGCGGCGCCTACGTCTATGATACGCACCCACACTCCATCACGGGTCGATCTCTGTAGCCGCCTTGGGTCTGCCAACATCCATGGCATGGGGTCATCCACCGGACGCTTGAGCGCCTCCGTCGAGTTGACGAGGTCCATATCGAAGCAAAATCGCCACAATGCAGTATTCGCCTCTTTAGTCACCGCCATCAACTCGTTCACGGTAAGGGTAGAACCACTGATCCGGAACATCGCATACCCGTCCATCCTTCCGCCATCCTCATAGGCGGCGTAAAACAAACCTCCTGGGCCACCTTGACTGTGCTCCGGCGCTTGGGATTCCCGCTCCCATCGGTGAAGCGCCTTCTGGAACACTCCTGGGCGATCCACGGTGCTACGGCGGAAAACCTCGGGCAAATCTTTTGTGATATCTTCTGGATCTACAAAGACTATTCGGCCGGGGCTCTCATATGGCTGGGCGTATCCATTGAATTGGCGATCGATCGTCCAACGCTCGTACAATGATCCAATGCCATATCCGAACCTGCCGTAGATCACGCTTTCGGTGGCAAACAGCGCGGCTAACGGCTCTCCACGCTCGTGGATATCTTTGATCTGATGACGCATCATCCTGGTCAGCACCCCTTGCCGCCGATGCGTCGGCTGTACGGCAATGTTGGCGACCCCGGCTATGACCGCCGCAGCCCCAGGTATGGACATCTCAACCCGGTGAGAGTGAGCGCCGCCGACAATGTTCCCTTTGTCAAAAACCGCGATAGAACGATCCAGATCGAAATTAGGCCTCAGCACCTCTGGGTCAATGTTCAACCGGTTGCCATAAGCCCGCGCCTCAGCACGACACCACTGAACAAACTCGTCAGCGGCTACGGTCCTCATCTCTAACATGGGGCTTTCTCTCCCTGTCTATCGCTCGATACCACGCGCTCGATACCACGAAAATATATTGGATTATAGGACATTGCAGCGTACCACTCATCCGTTCTCATGTTTGGCGATAGACGGCAATGGGCGCCCGGGGGCATGGCGTCGGTCCGGTGAGGACGGAAACGGTTGGCTAAGATGTTCACCATGCCCATGTGCCGCAATTAAAACGGCGTATGGCCACCGGCCAGGGGGGAACCCAATCACAACGGCCCCTGAGTGGTTTCAGGGGCTGTTTTAATGCCTAGTAAGTTGGTGCCGGGAGAGGGACTCGAACCCACACAGCCGTTAAGCCAGCGGATTTTAAGTCCGCCGCGTCTACCATTCCGCCACCCCGGCATTATCGAGTTTGCATTAAATAACTTGGATATGGTTTGGATCAGGCCTTGGTCGGAATAACGATTGAAGGGGAGTCTGCCAAATTCAGCGGCCGGCTCGATGGCCAGATTCGGAAAATCTAGGGGAGAGAGGATTGGAGGCGACGGGCGGATTCGAACCGCCGAATAGAGGTTTTGCAGACCTCCGCCTTAACCACTTGGCTACGTCGCCTCGCCTAAGCCGTTTGACCCGGTTAGATTTTACTTCTTGGTGCCGAGGGCGGGATTTGAACCCGCACAGGCTAACGCCCACGGCCCCCTCAAGACCGCGTGTCTACCAATTCCACCACCTCGGCCCGGCGGTGCGCGGGTATTATAGCATGTACAGGCTCGGTGGACACCACACTAACAGGCCATGAGAGCTTACCCAGGCGGCCTTTGTTATAATTCGCAAAGCCCTTTCCTTAAGCGCATCATAGGGCCAGATTGGCCGGCTGCCATCGAAGCCTCATGCTCAAATCGACAGCCATGTTTCACTTAAATGAACCCGGTTGGTTAAATCTTTTAACCGAGCCCCCGGTTTCGCTTGTGGCTGGTTCAGGTCCGAATCCCGCCGGATCATCCTGGAGGAATCTCCCATGAACTCTCCCGGCAGCCGCGGCAAGCAGGTACGTCTAACGGGATTCGACAACGAGCCCATGGCCAAATTGGCCGAGCAGATCCTCAGGCAGGAGGGTATCCCATGCTTTACCCGCTCCCTCCGCGGTGGACCGGGCCTGTGGGGCTTGGCCTATAACCTGCCCCACGACATCTCGGTGTACCAAGAAGACGAGGCGAGGGCCCGGGAAGTCCTGGAACTCCCTGCCCTGGACCCCGCCCAAGGCGAGGGCGGCAGGGTATCTGACGAATCGGCCCGGAACCGCCGGATGCTGATCCTGGGCATTGCCATAGCAGTCTTGGCCGTGGCCATTATCCTGCAAAGTGTTGGCCGGTAACCCCGACCCAGACCGTCGGGGCTGACTCCAGTTTTTTGGGAGTTGCTTCCGCCGTCGGTTAAACCCAGTGCGAATCGATCCCAGCAGGCAAAAATAACTTAGACAGGATCTCTGGCGCCAAGGAGCGTATCTTATGAACCGGTCCAGGGCTGGAAAACCCCCGATATTTTACGGCTGGTACATCGTATTTACCTGCATGTTCATTGCCCTGATAACCAACGGGGTACGAAACAGCTTTGCCATATTCATCATCCCCCTGGAGATGGAATTTGACTGGAGCCGAGGAACGATTTCGATAGCTGCTTCTGTGGGGTTCTTTGCCAACGCGGTGACGCAACCCTTCATGGGGCGCATTTTTGACTGGCTGGGGGGCCGCCGGGTGCTTCTGTTCAGTATGATCGTCTTTGGCTTGGCGACAGTGCTGTTAAGCTTGACTTTCCACTTCCTATTCTTTGTGTTCCTGTTTGGCGTCGTATCAGGGGTCGCCACCAGCGGCGCTTCATTGTCAAACACCATGGCGCTGGTCAGCCGGTGGTTCCGCCGGAGACGCGGCACGGTAACGGGGATCAACGCCACGGGCTTGGCCGCGGGCGGCTTCTTGATCGTCCCCTTCGCCGCCTACATGTTGCAGGCGACGGACTGGCGGATCACCTGGACGGTCCTGGGCTTGTTGGTCCTGGGCTTGGGTGTGCCCCTGTCATACCTGTTCCTCCGCGACGACCCATCCAAGATGGATCTCCAACTCGATGGGGATCCCAGCCCTCCAGATGACAGCCCAACAAAACCAGCGGACCTGCCCCGCGGACCTTTGGAGGTGGACCGGTGGGCTCAGGCATTCCGTTCCTGGCCGATCTGGCAGCTGTCCGGCTCCTATTTCGTATGCGGATTTACCACGTCGATCATTTCGATTCACTTTGTGCCATTTGCCATTGGCCAAGGGATTTCCCCCGTGTTGGCGGCCACCATATTCAGCTTCATGATGGCATTGAATATGGCCGGGAGTTTGAGCGCGGGATTCGTCTCAGACCGGTTCGGCGGAAGCAAGAACTGGCTGGCGCTGGTTTACTTTTGCCGGGGATGCGCCTATGTATTGCTGTTGTTGGTACCAGGGACCATGGGGTTGTGGGTTTTCGCCGCCGTGGCCGGACTGTCCTGGGTCGCCACCAACCCCCTGACCACATCCCTAACGGCCGATGTTTACGGCCTGCGGGCCTTGGGGACCATCGGGGGAATCTCCTTCTTTTTCCACGCCATGGGGAGTGTAATCAGCGTGCCGATGGCCGGATTCCTTTACGACGCCACTGGCTCTTACACCATTCCCTTCGCCATTGCCGGTTCACTGCTCTTCCCCGCGGCAATTTCGGCGTTTACCATTCAGGAACGAAAATACTCCGCCCGTTATGCGGCGCCCTCAGCCCTCGCTGGCGCCTCAGGCGGCTAATCCGCTATGTTGTGGGGACCATTTTTGTCAGTTGCAGCCCACCAGGGAAAGCTGGATGTCGACCTACTGGGATGGATCAAGGACCTGCTGGATGGCTTGCTGGGCTTGGGGGACTGGGCGGTAGTGGCGTTGACTGGGGCATTGATTCTGGCCGTTCCCGTGGGTTTGATCGTGGTGTACTTCTTGCAGCGTAAACGCGGGAGCTACGATGCCGCAGTCGACTGATCCTGGGTGCGCCAAGGGTATCTAGGGACGTTTGTCTTGGGTTGTAAATGAGGTAAATACCTCAACCAGTGTCGAGGCATTTTGGCACATAATGGGCTACGAGCCTTTGCACGGGGTGTATAGCGCCATTTGGGATCTACTGGGTGAATAGAGCTATATGACCATAAGATACGGGATATTCATCGTTCCCCAACCGGAGTTCACCGCCCGGGCATACCGGGCTCGGCAGATCATTTGCGGCCAATACGGCACGTGGGCGGCGGAAATGCTTATGGTCCACATAATGCTTGCCGAATATTTCCCTTGTGACGACGATGGTCTAGAAGCCCTGGACCTGGATCTAGCCGACCTTGCCACCCAAAGCCGCCGGGATCATCCCCAGTTTTCCTTGAAACGCCAGGGCGTAGGCGCCACCACCGATCTACCCGGCACGATATTCCTGGACTTCGGTCCCTTACAAGACCATGACCCCCTAAAAATCCTCCACGGGAAGGTCATCAACCTGGTGAACGGTTTGTCCGGTACGGGGAAAGGCCAGCACATGGCCATTGGAGATTTTCGACCCCGGTTGCCGCTTATGCAATACGCCAACCTGCCACCCGCGGTCTTTTCAAATGCCGAGGAGTTCGCCAGGGAGGTGGTCGAGGACACAGGCGTACCCGAAACCACCAGCGTCTGGAGTTTGATGCTGGCCCGGTTCCATTCCCAGGCCGCCGGAGAAAACTGGGAGACCGGCAGTTGGGCCGCAGACATAAGCTGGGAGATGCTGTCCAGCTACCCGCTGTAGGCAGGTTCGCGGGATCATCAGGCTAGATAAATTCACGTCGACTATGTCTCGAAGGAGGAAATCCCATGAAGACCACCACAAAATTGCGGCGGTTGTTGAACGAAGACTCGATGATCGTGGCGCCGTTCATCCTCAACGCTCTTCATGCCAAGATCGCCGAGTCCCTGGGGTTCGAAGCGGTATACATGACCGGGTCGGGCACCTCGGCCGAGAAGGGCTTCCCCGACGTAGGTTTGCTTACCATGACGGAAATGGTCACCAACGCCAAGTACATCGCAAGTGCGGTGGATATCCCGGTGATCTGTGATGCCGACACCGGCTACGGCAACCCTTTGAACGTGCAGCGGACCGTTCGGGAATACCAGTCGGCGGGGGTGGCCGGGATTCACATCGAAGACCAGCTATTTCCCAAGAAATGCGGGTTCTTCCAGGGCAAACAGGTCGTTCCCCAAGAAGAAATGGTCCAAAAGATCCACGCCGCCTTGGACGCCCGGACCGATCAAGATTTCGTGATCATCGCCCGTTGGGACGCCTACGCAGTCACCGGCTGGGACGACACGGTTGCCCGCTGCCAGGCCTATGCCCAAGCCGGGGCAGACATGGTGTTTGTCGACGGCATCAACACCGTGGACGACCTAAAGCTTTACGCAAATGATTTGGCGGGCCTGGCCCGAATGTACAATGGAGACCTGCTGCCCACCCCGGACGTGGCGGCTCTGGGTTACAAGTTGATGATCTGCGGCAGCACCATCTGGCTGGTATACAAGCAGATTCACGACGCCTTCCAGGAGCTGAAAACCACCGGCAGGGTTAACCCCAAGCGATACGGCAAGCGGATGGACGTGGCCAACCTGCTGGGGCTGGACCAGGTCTACGAACTGGAGCAGAGATACGGTGTGAGCCAGACGCCGGTGGCGTAGAACTAAATTGTTGTTCCGCCATTTTTCGACAAATTGTGGATCAACTGGTATTTTGAACACATACGTTGCGGTTAGCACGACGATCGGTGAGAGTGAACTGGTCGGAATGCACACCGCCAACGCCACCCACCATGTCACCCTGAGAGCAGCGAAGGGTCTGGGGGCAGGGAGCATCCCCCTCCAGATGTTTCGCCGCCGCGGCTGGCTCAACAAGACTCTTTGTTTTAAATGGCAAAGCGGGCTGGGCACCAACAAAATTGGCGAACCGTCGTCCCGTCGATGTCGATGGTAGGTTGCACGGCCACCTGGCATTTCAATAGACTGCTCCAGAGGTTCACCAGGCACGGTCCGCCGTTTTCGCAAATGCGGCTGCTCACCAGAACCGTTTTCGACCCCAAGCTGAGTGCTGAGCGCTGACCGGTGAATGCTGACAGCTTAATCCTGCGGTATCAGCGGCATCACCTGGCGGGAGAACCGCTCCATGTTCTCCTGCAGGGCGGGAACGGTGTCTCCGGGAAATCCCAGGATGAAGTTTTTTACCCCAAGGTCCTGATATTGGCGCAGGTCGGCGGCTATCTGCTCGGGCCGGCCGGAAACCATTTGCCTGGATTGGGGCGGTGAGTCGTCGAATCTCACGCTGGTGCTAAAGGTGACCTCCACCGCGTCTTCAGGACGGCCGGCCCGTACCGTCGATCGTCTTAGCTGGGCGATCTTAGCCGCCATCTCCTCGGGCTCCAGAATAGCGGGAGGACGCAGACCGATGGGCATCCAACCGTCGCCCAGCTTGGCGGCACGACGTATCGCCGGACCGGTGTGTCCGCCGATCCAGATGGGTGGATGGGGCTTCTGTACCGGCTTGGGCTGGAATCCAACGCCCGACAGCTGGTAATACTCACCATTGAACTCGGGCTGGTCCTTGGTCCACAATTCCTTGTATAGCTGCAGATATTCGTCGGTCACGGCGCCCCGCTTGGCGTAGGTGTCCAGACCCATGGCCTGAAACTCCTCCTCCATCCAGCCAACGCCGGCGCCCAGGATCACCCTGCCTCCCGACAGCACATCCAAGGTGGCCAGAATCTTGGCTGTCAAAACGGGGTTGCGGTAGGGGATGATCAGCACGTGGGTGCCCAATCGCACCCGCTGGGTGCAGCCCGCTAGGAAGTTGAGGGTGGCCAGGGGCTCGTAATACGGCTCGTCGGGCACGAAACCCGCCACGCCATCAGGGGAGTAGGGATAGAAGGACTCGACTTTCCGGGGCAGGATGATGTGGTCGCTGACCCAGATCGAGTCGTAGCTTAAATCCTCGGCCCGCTGGGCCAGGGCGCGCAAAGCCTCGGGGCTGGACATGGGACCCCGGCTGGGTATGGAGCAACCAAAGGTGGTGGGCATGGTGGGCCTCCTTGTTTATTCAGGGTGGCGATGATTGGGCGGGACGCTGGGCCGCCCGGTTCAGATCCGATTGGACCAAAAACCACACCACCGGAGCGAACACCAGCCAAAGAATGAAGATGGCGATTCCAGGATATTTATCGTCGACAAAATCTGCGTATTCGAACGAATGCTGCCAATAAGAGATTAAGCTGAGGAGCGGCACGAACAACAAGAAGGTCATCAGGCAGCCGGATTTTTCCTTGCCGTTGGCCACCTGCAACTCTTCCAACGTGGAAAAGTACCAATATATGCTATAAAGCCCCAGGGTGAGAATAAAATATATAACCGCCACCCACATATTGCGGTATTTGATGTGGCCGGTGAAATTAGCTGAGGAGGTGCTGCCGATCGCGTGGCCGCAAGAGGAACAAAAAGAGTGACCTGATTCAATTTCTGCGCCGCAATTAGTGCAGAACCGTTGGTCTTCCATCAAAATCCCTCCGGCAGTGACGAACGAACGGCATTTTAGCTACGTGGTTCCCGGCTGTCAATTTGCTCTCTGGAAGGCGGGCGGCAGGCGCCGGTCCGGTTGTACGACCGGAGCCCCTATGCTAGGCTATTTACTGGAGGCAAATATTCCCGTGTCTGAAAAAGTGGTCGTCGCCATGAGCGGCGGAGTGGATTCCTCGGTGGCAGCCCTTCTGTTGCAGCGGCAGGGCTACGACGTCGTGGGCGTGACCATGAAGCTTTACAGCCTGAAAGAGGCTGACCTGCCGTCCTACTACCAGGGGTGTTGCACCCTGGACGACGTGGAAGACGCCCGCAGGGTCTGCCAGGGGTTGGGAGTCCCCCATTACGTGCTCAACGTCCAGCGGGAGTTTGAGACCTTCGTCATCGACTACTTCTGCGCCGAATACAGCAAGGGACGCACGCCCCATCCCTGCATCGCCTGCAACGACAAGATCAAGTTCAACTTTCTGATGACCCGGGCGGCCGTTTTGGAGGCCCAATACGTCGCCACCGGCCATTACGCGCGCATCCAGCGCTGCTCCCAGGGGTTGGTCCTCAAAAAAGGCGTCGACGCGGGCAAGGACCAGTCGTACGTGTTGTTCGGCATGGGGCAAGCGGAGCTATCCCATACCCTGATGCCCGTGGGCGATTATCCCAAGGATGAGATACGGCGCCTGGCCCTGGAGGCAGGGCTAGTCAACGCCGAAAAACCCGACAGCCAGGACATCTGCTTTATTCCCCTGGGGGATTACAAGCAATTTCTAAAAGAAAGAATGACCCAGGAGCCAGGCCACATCGTGGATATGGATGGCGCCGTGCTGGGCCAGCATCAGGGCATCGAGTTCTTCACCGTTGGGCAGCGCCGTGGCTTGGGTGTAAACGCGGGTGAACCACTCTACGTCATCCGGGTGGACCCCGAATCCCGCCGGGTGGTGGTAGGACCCAACAGCGCCTTGTACCGGGACCAGATGTGGGTCTCAAAGGTCAACTATCCGCGGGGAAGCCCGCCAGATGATTCAGCCGAGATAACGGTGAAGATCCGCTACAAAGCGGAAGAATCCCCCGCCGTCTTGCATCCCCACGCTGGTGGCGCCCTGGTATGTTTCCGCCAACCCCAAAGGGCGGTGACGCCGGGCCAGGCCGCCGTGTTCTACCAAGGTGACACCTTGTTGGGCGGCGGAGTGATAGAGGCGGAGGTGCCGGCGGATTTTCCAGCCGCGGCCGTTTCTTCATGACGCGCCCAAATCAGTGACGGTCACTACATTAGCACCGGGCTGGGTACGACGAAGGGGGTGAGGGGCAATGCCGGATCTATCGCTGGAACAAGGGTTGCGACGCCGTGGCCTGAGTTTGATCGCCGGGGTCGATGAGGCCGGACGAGGTCCGTTGGCCGGCCCGGTGGTGGCGGCGGCCGTGATCCTGCCACCGGAGCTTACCGGCGGCGAGCCATGGCTAGACCTTTTGGACGACTCGAAACGTTTGTCGCCCGCTCAACGGGAAAGGGCGGTGGCTGTCATCCAAGAGCACGCCCTGGCCATCGGGGTGGCTCAAGCCGAATCACATGAGATCGACCGGACCGGGATCAGCCCAGCAACCATTCGGGCCATGATGCAGGCCGTGGCCAATCTTCCCGTGTCGCCCCACCACCTACTTTTGGACTTCGTATATATATCCGATTGCCCATTACCCTACGATACGGTAGTCAGAGGAGACAGCATCAGCTATTCGATAGCGGCCGCCTCCAACATAGCCAAGGTGACTAGGGACCGGTGGATGAGGCACGCCGATGATATCTATCCCGGATACGCCTTCGCCCAGAACAAGGGTTACCCCACCGCGGAGCACGTGGCCCGGCTCAATGAGTTGGGTCCATGCAAGATCCACCGCAGGTCTTACGCCCCGGTACGTGTTGCCGCCGGCCAGAATAACCGAGCTTAGATGCCTACCTCTCGCACCATACTGGGGGATTGGGGGGAAGATGCCGCCGGAAGATTCCTCGAAAAGCAGGGGTTCCAGATCCTGGATAGGAACTACCGGTGCCGGTGGGGAGAGATCGATCTGGTGGCCCAGGACGGCGATGACCTTGTATTCGTAGAGGTGCGCACGCGGAAGAGCAAGCTTTTCGGTACACCTCAAGAATCGATCACCGAGGCCAAAGCCGGGCGTTTGGTGGCGGCCTGCGAGGATTACCTGGAAAATCGGGTGGCTGGCGGCGCCCAAGACGAAACCCATTGGCGGATTGACCTGGTGTCGGTGCATCCCTCCCGCGGGCGCGATCCCAGGATAGAACACCTGCGCCACGCGGTGGAGCTTTAGCCGGGGCCGGTGGTCTTGGTGGATCCCGGTGTAAGGACCACACGACGTGAACCATCTGGGCGATCCATAATGTCACCCTGAGAGCGGCAAAGGGTCTGGGGGGCAAGGGCGTCTCCTCCCCAGATGTTTCGCCCTTCCGCGGAAGGGCTGGCTAAACATGACAATCTGTCGGAACTCAGCCCGATCGAATTTAGCGAACCTCCAGCCTGGGTGCTGGGACGGCAACCGGCTAAATCTCCTCTTCATCATCATCTATTGGATCGGTGGGAACATATCCCATGGCCTCCAGGGCGGTACGCAATTCGGAGGCGAAATCCTGGGCGCTGCGGCTTTCTGGAATGGTTATTTCTATTATGCCGCCGGTCCGGTTTATGGAGCCGGGATCTTCCTTGGTCAATTCCACACTCACCGATTCCCGGTGAATGCCCATCACGTCGGTCACCAAGAAGATGGCGGCCATGTCGTCCATGTTTATGATCACATCGGGCATGGTTAAATCCTTATGGCGGATATAGTGCGCGTAGGGGCGCACGACTGTGCGCCCCTACCAAATCTTCGACGATCCCAGGCCTCGCTATTCCTCGGGCGGCCATTTGGTGCCGTCCACTGCCGGCCGCTGGTCCGCGGGCAGCGACAGGCCCTGGGCAACCACCCGCTGGAAAGCCCCCAGAATTACGTTCCCCCATTCTTCGGCGTGGGCGACTCTAAAGGCGGTCCGCCGGGCCCTTCCCGCAGCCCTGGCGTTTTCTTCGGGCTCCGACGCTATCTCCTTGGCGATGGCCTCATCCATGGCGTCTAGGACCGGGACCAACTCACCTGCTGTCTCGATGAACCTGGCTATCTCGTTCATCGACCCGTCCAGCACCACGAAGACCGGCACGGTGCCGGCCCGGTTTTCCGCCAGGAAACTGTTGGTCAACTCCAACTCATCATCCCGGTTGAACACCTTGACCGAGATTTTGGGCGAGTTTTCTGCCAGGTTGAGAATCACCGGAGTGGTGCTCATGGCATCGCCGCACCAATCAGCGGTGAATACCGCCAGACTGACAGGCTCCGCCAGGCCATCGAAGAACTCTTTGGAAGCCGCTGGGATCTTGACAGCATTGTAGATATCCTGGAAGGGTTGTTTATTCACCTTGATCTGGTCGATATATTGCTGGGTGGACATCCCTTGAGATAACTTCTGCTTGGTCAAATCCATGATCATCAACCTCCAAAAGCTCAGATCGGGCCGGCACCAGACCGCATGGCTAGTTTCGCAGCATCAGCCAAGATTGGCAATGGGCTTCCTGGTGGTCTCTTGAGCCGTCTCCTCATCACGGTTTTCGCCGCCGCCGGCCCATGCTAGAATTGTACAAGACCGACTCAACAAGCCCGCTCAACAAGCCCGCTCAACAAGCCCGCTCAACAAGCCCGCCTCGATAATCCGGCCAGTCTGGAGGATGATTCTCGCCCTTGGCTTCCCAAACCGACCAGCCCTATCTGAAATACGCCCTCTTTTGTAAGGAAACCGAGGAACTGTCCGGCAGCAGCCTGGTTTTAAAAGACCTGGTGGACTTGGTACGGCTGCCACCGCCTTCCGGCGAGCCTGATCCCGTTAAGCCGGTCCTGGCCGAGATCGACCTCAACCTGGTCTTTTGCATTGGCGGCGCATCGCCGGGGCCCCACTACCTGCTGGTGGCCATCAAGGCGCCGGGGATACCCCTGGAACCTCCGCCTCCCCAGCAGATAGACTGGGAGGAGGGCATCCTATTTCAGCGCTGGATCAAGGTATTCCGCATCCCGGTGCAGCGGGAGGGCAACCACGTTGCCGCAATCTTGTTGGATGGGACTCCCCTGGGCGAAGCCAGCTTCCTGGTCCAGTTTCATGAGGATCCTGATGCGACGGGGGAGTAACCGAGGCGGGCGGATAGCGGGTGTTACGCCGTTCAAGCGGCCAGACGCGACAAGTTGAACCCGCCGAGGCCGTTGTCTATAATGGTTTAGCAGCGATTTCGCTCATACAGCTATACGTGAATCAGGGGGCCAGCCACCTTGGCTAACCAAACAGGCAAACGCTATATTTGCTCCAAATGCAGTTCTGAGTTCATCGTCACCCGGGGCGGCGACGGGTCCATGCACTGCTGCCAGCAACCGATGGAGCTCAAGACCTAAGCCGGTTTCCGCCTCGCAAGCCCATAACCGGACCCAAATGATCGCGGAGGAATTTTCCATGGCCAACGACTTGGGAAAACGCTACGTCTGCTCCAACTGCGGCAGCAACGTTCTTTGCACCAAGGGAGGCGAGGGAGAGATTCAGTGCTGCGAAACCGATATGGAGTTGCAAGCGCCGCGAAAACTTCCCTCTTCTGATTAACGCCTTCGGAATTACCCCCTACCCGGTATCTCCGAGTAACCCGCGCATTCGGCTTAAGCCAGCCGGTTAACACCAACGGGGCTACGCGCCGGCCAACACGCCGAACAGGCTCTTGCCCACCTCCTATCTGGTCTACTATCGACCATATATCATCTCGGGTTGGAACCAAATCATGCTGGGGCTTCGAAATTGACGCCCATCAAATTTTATTAGCCTCGGGTAAATCGCTAAACATCACGAGCGGCCAGGCCAGAGCAGAAATCCCCCCAACCCCCCTTTGCCAAAGGGGGGTTGGGGGGGAATTAGCCCCGCAGTTTTCTGCCCTTCGGCGAGTTTAGAAGCCTATTCAAGGCTCAGTAAGTGTCAGGAACCGCCTCCGGCGTTCACGGCACCAGCACGGCCCTGGTGATCTCGGTTTGGCGCTGGCTCCACTCAGCCTGGGGAAACGCTTCGTTGATATCGGCCAAGGGGAATTTATGGGAGATGAGCTTATCGAAGGGCAGCTTGTGCTGGTTTTTCACCAGGAAATTGAGCAGGGTTGGCAGCAGGTCCGGCCGGTACATCAGTGAGCCCACGATGTTCTTGCCGCGCAGTAGTTTGGAAGGGTCTATGGACACCTCCCTTCCCGCCACGATGTCGCCGATCTCAACAAAGGTGCCCCCGTTGCTGAGCATGTCGACGCCCTCGGCCAAAAGCTCGGCCCGGCCCACCAGCTCCATCACCACGTCGGCGCCCCGGCCATCGGTCAACTCCCAAACCCGCTGCACCCTGGTCTCCGCCGTGTTGAACTCTTCGATGTTGATGGTATGGTCGGCGCCAAATTCCTCGGCCAGCTCCAACCGGTTGGACAACCGGTCCAGGATGATGACCCGGTCGGCGCCCATATCTTTGGCCATGGCGGTGGCGTGGATGCCCAGCCCGCCGGCGCCCTGAATCACCACGTTTTGACCTTCCCTGAGACCCGCCCGCATCAGACCGGTGGTCACGGTGCCCATAGCGCAGTTGACCGGGCCCAGAATGTCGTCGGAAAGCTCGTCGGGCACCAGGAACATGGGATGCCTGGGCGGCAGATAGAGGTAATCGGCGTAGGTGCCCCTGAAGTAGGGCCAAACCCCCGCCGCTGCCGCGCCCCGGTTGACGCACCAGTTGGTGTCGCCCCTCAGGCAAAGGTGGCAATGGTAGCAGGGGAAAACGGCCGCGTAGACTATGCGGTCGCCCTCTTTGATGGGGGTTCCCAAAGAGTCGGTCTCCACGCCGGGTCCAAGCTGCTCGACAACCCCGGTGCCTTCGTGCCCCATAAGCCTGCCAGTCGGGGGCAGCGGCACATTGATCTGGTCACCCCGCCAGGTATGCAGGTCGGAGCCGCAGATGCCCGCCTGGGTCATGCGCAAGACCACCGCGCCGGGTTCGGGTTCCGGAACGTCGTATTCGTCGATCTCAAAGGGTTTTCCGTATTCCTTGATGACCACGACTCGGCCTTTCATTTGATTCCCTCCTAATTTGCTAACGATCTGGAATACAAGGGTCAAATCCGCAGGCCGGCCGGCGCCAACCTAACATACCGGGCAGGCCAAGGGTAAGCAGCCCCGCGCAACGCACCTATGCCTTCAATATCTCTCGCCGCGACCAGCACCCGTTCCATCAACGGCCGCATGCCCAGTTCGCTCGAGATGGCCAGCGACTCGTCCAGCAGGGATGTGGCCTTCGACTTGTCGCCATCGTCGTCTCGTTCCAACAACATGTCGGCGTAGTCGCAGAGGGACCATGCGAGGTCTACACGGTAGCCAGCATCACGGCAGAAGGCCAGGGCGTCTTCGAAGTGGGTCTGGGCGGCGTCGAGGTTGCCCATGGTGCCAGCAAGAAGACCAAGCATTCGGTCGGAGGAAACCCATAAATAACTTCCACGAAATGTGGACAGAATTTCGTAAATTTCCTTGGCGGCGGCAATATCTGCCTCCATTACTGCGATCAACGCCAGCGATATCCTCCCAGATTCGTTGGCGGCAGGCGTGGGTGATAACACACTGGCTGCTGCTGCTTTCTTGCCAGTTTCCAAGTACCGTGTAACGCCGAACTGGCGGGCAGCAACAGCTATGATTATGGCGGCAAACCCACGCGGAATACCAACCACCGGCCTGCCACTTTCGAGAATATTTACCAATGTGGTTAGAAGTGCCCCTGCCTCATCGGGGTTGCCAACCTGGTATTCGTGCAAGACTCGTACGCACAGGTGTCCCAAGCGCTGCTGCGCCAATTCCAATCCCCGAACACTAGAATCTCGCGCCTCGTTCCAATCACCTCGGGCGGCAGCCAAGATCGCATGCGATAATAGAGCGTTGCCGAGGCTCTGTCGATGCCTCGATCTCTCAGCCGCTTCAACCCCCGAGCCGGCATATCTTTGAGACCTTGTCGAGTCGCCCAGATGTATGTAACCAAACGCGACGTATACATGCGCTAGAGCTTCGGCGTCCAGATCATTGGCTTGCTGAGCTAGCTCGATTGCGTGCAATCCAAAGTCTACACTTTCCTGTGAGTTCCCATTGTAGAAAGCCACAGTGGCAGCATACGAAAATGCCCGCATCTTGAGGGTGGAGTCGTTCTCGCGCTCGGCTATGGCAATAGCCCGATCAAACGCCTCTTTCGCGCGCTCGTATTCGCCCGTCTGACCTACGTGAAACCCTAGCTGGACCAGGAGACGCGATGCCTCGTGGGAATCCTCAGGCACCAGACCAAGAGCGCGTTCGATAACATCGACATCACCTAGACTAATCCGAAGGCGCAGCGCGGCGATATCGACGGCGCGTGCCACCACTCCGTTCTCGACGTAGTATTCGAACGCGCGTCTGAGGTTGTGAGCCGCCTGTGGACTTTCTAAGAGGCTCAAAGTCGCCGCCTGAGCACGCCCCAGGCCAGCCAGAATGTCTGCAGTCTCGGCATTCATCGAATCGCCCTTCGACGCCAACGCCCGCTCGAAGTGGGCTATTGCTTCCTCATAGGCGTAGTCATCGAGGGCACGTTTGCCTGCAAGCAAGGAGTACTGCACCAGCTTTTCGCTGCCCGCCGAGGCCTCGGCCAGAGCGAAGTGGTGAGCGAGTTCAGAGGCGTGGACCGAAGCGTCAGCGCCGTATAGTCCCTCCAGCATCTCGGCTATCCGGCCATGCAGGCGCACCCGGCGGGTGAGCGACAGTTCGTCGCTCAGCGTCTCCTGTATCAGGGCATGGGTGAACTGATAGCGGCCCGCCGATGAGGGCAACTCCTCAATCACGCGAGCATTGAGGCCTTCCTCTAGCACGTCCAACAGCATGTCCTCGGTCTGGTCGTCCACCAGCCTGTCGAGATGCCGTAGCTCGAACTCTCGACCTATTACCGAAGCTATCGTCAACGTGTCGTTGCAGCGTTGGGTTAGCTGGTTCAGCCGCCGCCCTATGACCTCCCGAACACCCTCTGGGATGCGTATCTCCCATGAGTCGCGGCCACGCACGGTCTGAGCCGATAGCTCGCCTTCCTGCACCAGCAACCGGACGACTTCTGTCACGAACAGAGGGTTACCTTCCGTCTGCGTATAGACCGCGTGACTCAGACTGCGAGGCGTGGCAACGCCGGAGGTCATTTCGATGAATCGAGCGATGTCGTCCTCTGTCAGGCCCCGCAGCAACACTCGCTCGAAAAGGCGCTCGCGGGTTAACTCGGCCAGGGTCGCCGCCAACGGGTGTCGTCGGCTGAGCTCCACGTCCCGATATGTTCCCACCAGAAGGAGACGTGAACCGGACAGCTCCCTGGTGACGAACTGGAGCAGCATTAGCGATGGCTGGTCAGACCAGTGGAGGTCGTCGAGAATCAACATGATCGGCTGCGTTCGAGAAGCGGTTCTCAAGAAGGTGGCGATGGAATCGAACAACCTGAAGCGTGCTTGCTCAGGGTCGTCCAGCTCAGATGGTGTCCCAAGGCCTGGTAGTTGGGTACGAACATCGGAGACTATCTCCGCGATGTCTGCAGCGCCCGCGCCCATCTCGGAAAGTAGGCGTTCGGGGTTGCTCTCACGAACGTATGACCTGATCGCCTGCACCCAGGGCCAGTAAGATGGTACGCCCTGCTCCTCGTAGCACCGGCCCCACAACACCTGCGCGCCCCTGAGCCCGGCGTAAGTGGCTAACTCCTGGGCCGTACGCGTTTTGCCGATGCCTGGCTCACCTACCAGCGTTACCAGCCTACCCCGGCCCGACAATGCGTCTTCCAGGCGGCCCTTTAAATCCCCCATCTCCCGCTGCCTGCCCACAAATACCCCGCCAGCCAGGCTGTTTAGAGGGTGTTCCTCGCCGTGTAGGGGCGCAAGGCGTTGGGCCCCTACATCGGCATCCAAATCTATGGCGTCCAGAGCAGCCAACACGTCGGTTGCCGACTCGGGCCGTTCTGATGGGCTCTTGGCCAGCAATCGCAAAATGAGCGCGTCCAACGCCCGCGGGCACTGTCCGTTGTGCCAGGTGGGGGCCACCGGCGGCGTGTTGATGTGCTGGCCTATGATGGCAACGGAGTCATCTCCCAAGAAAGGCCCTCTGCCCGTGACCATCTCGTAGAGCATTGCCCCCAGGGAGTAGAGGTCCGATTTGGGCGTGACCTCGCCGCCCATGGCCTGCTCCGGCGGCATGTAGGATACTGTTCCCACCATCATTCCTTCGGTGGTGAGCCGCGATCGGTCCAATGCGACGGCCAGCCCGAAATCGCCGATCTTGGCGATACCATCCGAAGTCAACCATACGTTGCCCGGCTTCAAATCCCGGTGGATGATTCCCCTGCTGTGGGCAAACTCCAGGCCCCGGCAGGTCTCAACGGCGATAGCAACCGCCTGCGCCAGGGGTAGCCGGTGACCGGTAGCGTCCTCTATCAAACCCTCCACGTCGCCGCCGCCCATCAGCTCGGTGACCATGTAGGGCTGGTTTTGTTCCTCGCCCAAATCGAAGACGGTGACGATGTGGGGATGGGAGCCCAGGCGGCCCATGGCCTGGGCTTCGCGTTGGATGCGCGCCCGGGAGGTATCGTCGAGGCCCTCGGTTTTGATCAGGGCAAATGCCACGTCCCGGTCTAGAGTCGTGTCATGGGCTAGGTAGACCTTCTTTTTGCCACCCTCTCCCAGGAATCGCTTGACCTGGTAGCGGCCATCGGCGAAGGTTTCTGGTTGCTGATTGGGACTGGGCGCAGGGATTGGAACCTCGGGGGAGGCACGGCCAGGCGATGGAGAATCAATCGCCAGGCCGGCACCACACGCCCGGCAGAACCTGGCATCGGCCCCGGTTTCGGAGCCACAGGCAGGACACATCGGCGCAAGCCTGTCTCCGCACTGTTCGCAGAAGGCAGATCCGGGTGGATTTTCAAAACGGCAGGATGGGCAGTTCATGGTTGGTTCCACCGCCGTGGGAACAATCGGCCATCGGTGGGTTAACAGCACGATTGTAGTCTCCACCCAGGGGGTGTCAAGCCCGGGCCAGCCAGCGGCGAGCATCGAATGCCATGGAGGCTGTCCTCGCCTTTGACACCCCTTTTTGCCGCTGCTAAACTCGAATCCTTCGTCACCGTAAGCGATACAAGCACGTTCCAGGTGCTCCTCAGGCTTTTGACCCAGCCTCCAGGAAATCCCAAACTGCCAAACCGAACTTCTACAGGGGAGGGAAGCCATGCCGGCTAAAACAGGGAAGCAATATATAGCCGGGCTCAAGGACCGGCCCAGGGAGGTATGGATACGGGGAGAGCGGGTGGACGACGTGACCAGTTATCCGGGGTTTCGCAACGGAGTCAACTCGGTAGCCGCCCTCTACGACCTGCAACACGACCCAAGTGTTGGCAAGGACATGACGTTTGCTTCTCCTTCCACCGGGGACCAGGTTGGGCTATCATTCATGGTCCCTAAGAGCGAGGAGGGCTTGAAACGCCGCCGCCAGATGATGGCCAACTGGGCATGGACCAGTTGTGGCATGATGGCCCGGACTCCCGATTTCCTCAACGTGGGCATCACCGCCTGGGCCGCCGCGGCCGACTACTTTGCGCAGGACCGGCCGGAATTCAAACAGAACGTCATCAACTACCACGAGTTCCTCAGGGAGAACGATGTAACCCTGACCCACACGCTGGTCAACCTGCAACGCAACCGGTCACAATCGGTGGTGGACAACCTGGACAACCAGGTGGCGTTGACCGTCATGAAGGAGACGGACGCCGGGATAATAGTGAAGGGCAGCCGCATCCTGGCCACCCTGGGCCCCATCTCCGACGAGATCGCCGTGTACCCCACCAGGACCCACCTCATCGGCGACGACGCCTGGCGCCAGGCCTTCTCTTTCTCCATACCCTGCGATACACCCGGCCTCAAGTTTCTCTGCCGGGAGAGCTTCGACAATAACCGGTCTCACTTCGACCACCCGTTGGGCTCCCGCTTCGAAGAGATGGACGCCGTGGTGTTTTTCGACGACGTCCTGGTGCCCTGGGAGCGCGTGTTCCTGCTGGGCAACCCGGAGCTGTGCAACAACTATTCGTCCAACACCCACGCCCTGGCCCATACCGGGCATCAGGTGGTGACCCGCACGGTGGTCAAGACCGAGTTCATGCTGGGCCTGCTCTCGATGATGGTGGACACCCTGGGGTCCGGCGGGATACCCCACGTTCAGGAGCGGATGGGCGACGTCATCGTTTACCTGCACACTCTCAGGGCCTGCCTGAGGGCTGCCGAGGCCGACGCCGAGATGGACGAGTGGGGCGTCATGTGTCCCGTCCGGGAACCTCTGGTGGCGGCCCGCAATATGTTCGCCAAGACCATCTACCCCCGGTTGGCCGAGATCGTCCAGCAGATGGGGTCCAGCAGCTTGATGGCCCTGCCCGCCGAAGCCGACTTCGACACCCCCATTGCCGCGGAAATGGAAAAGTACATGTCCACCGAGACGGCCACCGCCAAGGACCGGACCAAGTTGTTCCACCTGGCGTGGGACGTAGCCTGTAGCGCCTTCGCCGGACGCCAGGGGTTGTACGAGCGGTTCTTTGGCGGTGACCCGGTCCGCAACGCCATGATGCTCTACGACAATTACGACAAAGAGCCGGCCATGCGGCGAATCCGGGATTTTTTGGAGCGAACAGACTAAAGAACGGTCTCAGCCCATGGGTAACCACCCGATACGCGGCCATTTCCCAAGTACCGCCTCCGGGATGCCCTTGGAATTTGGCGAAGTCTAGCGTATAGTATGCCCTAATCTAGCAGGAGCGGTCCTGCTTCGTAGTTAAATAGACGATCAAGATGGGAGGACAAGATATGCCGAATGTAAAACGCGTTGGCCATCTGGTTATAAACGTAAAAGACCTGGACGCATCCACCAAGTTCTGCACCGAGATCATCGGTTTCGGGATTGCCGTGGAGCGGCCTGGTTTCGGCACCTTCCTTACCTGTGGAAAGATACATCACGACTTGGCCCTATTCCAGGCCAAGGAAGACGCTCAGCCGGTGTCCGACGGCGGGTTAGGCCTCAACCACATGGCCCTCCAGGTAGAGAACTGGGACATGCTCCAAGATTTCTACACACACCTGAACGCCAATAGCGTGGCAATCGACCGCACCACCGACCATAGCATGACCAAGAGCATCTATCTCAAAGACCCCGACGGCAACGGAATCGAGTTGTTCTGCAACAGTTTCGAGAAGGCCGAAGATGGTCTTGCCGAGATGCGCCGCCCCGGCCGCAACAACGCCGAGTTGGTTTTCGCCTAAACGGTCAGCCGCAACAAACGGGAACTGAAAGTGGGACCGGCTTTGGCTGGTTCCACTTTTCTATTTCGGTTGGCGTCTTAGGGGTTTAGGCTTGAAAGCCGCGCCCCAAATTAGGGATTCGTCCAGGCCCCAACCAGGTCACCCTGAGCGACGCGAAGGGTCCAAAATCGTTTTTGGTCATGCCGTTGCGGCGAATTGGCGCCAAACGTCGTTGGTCTCAATCGGATCATGCGGTCTTTATGGGACCGATTTTAGATTCCTCGCGGAGTTAATCTTGAGCGCGGCCGAAGGGCTCGGAACGACATTAATGTCAGCCACAATCCCATACACCGAAACGGGCGAGCCGCCCGAAGCCGGTGGGCGACGTGGGCGGGTCGCGTCGTTTTGTGGTATCGTCGCATCATCCATTCGGCGCTCGGTTTAGAAAAACCCGCGCCAGGGGGTTACATGGGAAAGTTAGAGTTTGGCATCTGGGATTCGTTCCCCACCCACGAAATGGCGACGTCCCCGGTGGCCGCGGACGTCTACGACCAGCACCTCTACGAAGTACAAATGGCAGAGGAACTGGGCTACGAATCCTATTACATCATCGAACACCAGAATTCCCACGTCGGCCAGCTCACGGCGCCCAGCGTCTACCTGACCGCGGTGGCCCTGAAAACCACCACGATGCGTTTCGGGGTAATGATCTATCAATTGCCCTTCTATAATCCCATCCGGTTGGCGGAAGAAGCCGCCATGCTGGACCACCTGTCCCACGGGCGGCTTGAGTTCGGCACGGGCATCGGCGTGGCTGAGCACGAGTTCATGCGCTGGAACCTGCCCTTTTTCGGACGCCAGCAAATGGCCTCCGAGTCGCTGGAGATCATCGTCAAAGCCTGGACCCAAGACTAAGTCACCCACGACGGTAAATACTGGAAGTTCGACGAAGCCCTCCCCGTTCCCAAGCCCTACCAACAACCCCATCCACCCATCTGGGTAGGGGCGCACAGCCCAGCTTCTTTGGAGTTTGCCGCGAGGAACAACTACCACGTATCTCAAAACATAGATATAGATACCAACATAGCCGAGAAATTCGACCTGTATCGAAAGATCTGGAAGGAATGCGAACATCCAGGGCCGATGCCCCGGACGTTCCTGACCAGGGCGGTGCATGTGGCCGAGACCGACGCGAAGGCCCGGGAAGAAGCCGAACAGCCAATGCTGACCTCCCGGGGATTAGGCCGCACTGGATTGGCCAACACACGTATCGGGTTCAAAGGCAACCAGGACTCGCCCACCGCACGGGAACTGGGCCGGGTGTTTGAAGGTATGGCCACATCATTCGAGTTCTGGATCGACAACGGATTGGCCCTGGTTGGCAGCCCAGAGACTGTCACCAAGCAGCTCAAAGCGCAATATGATCTCATCGGCTACGACATCTTTTGCGCCAGCCACCGGTTTGGCCCTCTGCCCAAAGAACAGGTCAGCAAATCAATGAAGCTCTTTGCCGAAGAGGTAATGCCTAACTTCAGGTAAACCATTGGCGACGGTTTTTAGCGAGCTGGCAGTGATACACTTGCAGCCCAATGTCTTGCTGAGCCAGCCGCCGTAGCGAAGCATCTGCGGTGGGGCTCCGCTGGGTATAAGCACCGCCTTCGTATCGGAAAACAGGGGAGGTTCTTCTTCGAGCGGGGCGGCCCCCTGTGGTCCCCGGTCTATACACCCCTTCGTAAGGGGGACGATTACGAATGTTGTGCTTCAAGATTTATGGCTCTAGGGCGGCGGAATCGCCGCCTTTTTCCTTACAGGTGTCGGCTAGCTAGTTATGCCCCTGAAACTATCGAATTTAGGCCCCTCCAAGTCCAAGATTCGGGCCGTCATCCTGGACTTGGACGGAACCCTGATCGGTCCAGGCGAAATCGTCACCCAAGTCGTGAAGGATGCGGTGGCGCGATTGTCCCGGCGTTTGCCGGTGGCCATCGCCACCGGTCGGGAAGCGTCCGACGTGATCAGGTACGCCATGGAATTGGGGCTGTCTTCACCCCAGATATGCGACGGCGGGGCAACTATCCTGGACCCGGCCACCAGGGAGCATATCTGGCGGCGTCCCCTAAAGCCGGAAAGCGCCCAAAGGGTGATGTCGCGCCTTCAGGAGATTGGTTTGTCCTTCATCGCCACCCACCTCACCGGCAGCGTGCGCGATCACGACCATATACCCCATTGGGACCTTACCCGGATATCGGCGTTGGACCTGCATGAAGACGCCGCGGCCGAACTGGCTGCTGGCTTTCCCGACAGATCCGGCGGCAAATCATATGGGGAGAACGACATCCAAACCGTGAAGGTGTTCCTCCCTTACAACGGACTGTGGGCTGTGGACTTCACCCGGCAGGGTGTGGACAAGGCGCTGGCCGCCAATCAACTGGCCAGGATATGGGGCGTCAAGACAAAGGACATGGCCGCCGCAGGCGACAGCTACAACGACCTGCCCCTGCTGCATGCTTGCGGGTGGAGGATAGCCATGGGAAATGCCGCAGAGGAGGTGCGCGCCATCGCCCATTACGTCGCGCCACCGGTGGAGGAAAACGGGTTGGCGGAGGCCATCGACCACTACCTGCTGCCACGGTTATAGGAGATAGTGGACCGGCCGGAGGTAGTGTCATTCTGAGGGAGCGCGGCGACCGAAGAATCTAAAATGGTTTGGGACCGATAACGGTTATTTCACCAACCATTTTAGATTCATCGCCGCTGCGGCTGGCTCTGAATGACATGGGTGGGTGGGGCCGTTGCCTACCTTAGCTGGGGAACCACCTCTTCGGCGAACAAGCGGATGGAGTTCTTCACCCTATCCAGGGGTATCAACCCCCCCACGTTGGTCTCCGCGATGATACCCGAAAGCTGCAACTCATCGGTTATCTCCTTGAGCTGTTTGGCCACGGAGCCGGGAGTTCCGTAGGCCAGACGGTCCCGAAGCAGATCATCATAAGTGATCGTGGAAAGACGCTGGTAACGCTCCGTCCTTTCCTCGTCGGGTGTGGCGCCGCTATCCGATGCGGATCTTCCGAATGTTTCGGCCAGCCGCCGGTAGGCGCGCCATGTGCTCTCTTCAGGCTCGGAGTGGGCCTTCTCCTCCGTCTCAGCCACGTAAATGGGAATTCGCAGGAACACATCCCCCTCGCCTTCGTGTCCCGCCTCCTTCCACGCGCGTTGGTACTCCCTGAGGTTTTGGGCCAGGTCGGGCCGGTCCAGCCCCCGCAATCCCACAAAGATATGGTATCCCTGAGCCCCGGTTCTGGGGAATGTCTCCTTGGTGGTCGCGGCAATCCGCACCGGCGGGTAGGGCTGCTGGTAGGGCTTGGGCAGCACGCAAACGTCGTTGTATTCGAAGAATTTCCCCTTATGGGAGAAGCGTTCGTGGGTCCAGGCATTGAGTATGACGTCCAACGACTCCTGGAACCGCTCGCGGCTCTCCTCGTAGGGGATGTTGTAACCCTGGTAGGCTCTGGCGAAACCGCTGCGGCCCACGCCAAAGTCGAAACGTCCCCGGCTGATCTGGTCCACCGTGGCCGCTTCTTCGGCCATGCGGACGGGATGCAACAGCGGCAGCACGGCGACGGCGCAACCGATGCGTATCCGCTCGGTTCGTGCGGCGATGGCGCTGGCCATGATCAGGGGCGCCGATACTATCGAGGGGATTCCCCCTCCCATGGGGTCCAATGGGTCCCTGGGGGCCGCAAAGTGGCGTTCCGCCAGCCACACCCCGTCCAGCCCGCCGGATTCAGCCGCTTCCACCACGTCGAAGGCCTCGTCAAAGGACTCCTGCAGCGTGTTGCCGTACCGATAGTCGCACTCCATGATCAGACCAAAATGCATGTTTCTTCTCCTGACTATTGAGCCGGGGGCGGGAGATCGGATTAGACGCCTAAATCCCGCCGTCCGGCGGTTTCCCTTTTATCTGTCAAGCCCCACCGGGGCATTCAAGCCGTGTTGCCTGGTCAACGGCTGAAGTTTGATCCTCCGGGGTACGAACCAAATCAGAATATGGGTGGCTAGTCCCAGACGGCGGCGACCCGGAAGGCCAACTGGGTGTTGGAATCCCGCACGTCGATGATCTCGGCAGGCCTATCTCCCAAGACGCCCAGGGCGATGATCCAGTTGAGGATCTCATGGTCACCGGACTGCTGTAGGTCTTCTGGCGCAACTTCGGCCAGTTTGCTGCCTTCGCCGTTCCGCACCCACTCCAGGTACTTCCGGTCGGTTTCGGTGTCGATCTCCCGGCACTGGAACTTGTGGGCTAAAAAGCTGTGCGACCAACTGGAAGACGCCACCACCGCCACCCGTTCGGCGCGGGTGTCTAGGAAGCGGCGAATTCCCTCGCCCAACTGGTAACACCGCGCCGGCGTGGGCCGCGGCGGATAGTCGGGGCCTGCCTCTTCACCATAGCAATTGACGAACAGGGGGAGCAGTGGGAACTTCCCTTCCGGGTCCAGGAAGACCAGTGGATTGATGATGGCGTGGGCCAATCCCCATTCCCAGCCCTTTAGCGACGCCGACGAGGACATGTCGAATCCGTCGCGAATCAAGAAGTTCCGCATGTCCTGGGAAAATTCCTTGGGACAGTTGAAAGTGAACTTGGTTTCCGGCGCGGCGTCCCAGAGGTTGGTCCTGGCGCTCCTCTGGAAGGGATATCCATCAACCTCCGACCCGGTGTAGAGGCAGAAGGGAGGCAGGTTGTCTTCCCGAAAGTTCTCAACCTGGTCGTCGCCGATGATCATGACCACGTCGGGATCCCATTCATGCAGCCGGTCGTGCATCACCTTGAATGACTCGACGATGCGCTGATGGTCGGCCTTGTCTTGGCTCAAACCGTTATCCTGGCCCAGCTCCTCCAGCAATTGGGCGGGCTTTTCATAGTTCGGAACCCGGTTGTAGATTCGTTCCCTGCCCTGGTGCCAAACCTCCGGCGGGGTCAAAATAATGGGCCCGTGGGAAACTCCCAAGCCTAGGATCTCAGCCATGTCACCCTCCTGTTGACCGCTATTTACCGGTTACCGGTCTCATGCTGCCGGGGCGGATTGTAGTGTGGCCACCGGGCACTGTCAATTCATACATTATAGGCCATACGCGTGCAAGTCCAAATCGCAACCGGAGAATGATCCGGATGCGCCGGCGGCTCACCGTATTGACGCAGTTTGCCCACCGCCCTAAACTGGCCCTCAGGCTGGGACGGAACCTCCTCCCCGGCGGATAAAGATCACCAGGAGAAAAGATTTGTCTGAACACCGCCTGCTGGCCTGTTTTGCCCATCCCGACGACGAAGCCTTCCCCGTGGGCGGCGCTTTGGCGGCCCACGCCTCCCGGGGCGTGCGGGTGCGGTTGGTGACGGCTACGTTGGGCGAAGAGGGTGAGATACGCCAGGAAGGCGCCGCCACCAGGGAGACCCTGGGTGAGGTGCGCCGGGTGGAGCTGGCCTGCGCCGTCAGCGCCCTGGGCCTGGCGGAGCACACGGTGTGGGATTACCGGGATTCGGGAATGGCGGGAACGCCGCCCAACAAACACCCCCGGGCCCTGGTCAACGCTGATGCCGCCCAGGTGGTGGAGCGCCTGGTATTGGAGATACGCCGGTTCCGGCCCCAGGTAGTGTTGACCTTCGAGCAGGGGGGCCTGTACGGCCATCCCGACCACATCGCCATCTCCCAACACACGACCCAGGCTTTCCAGCAAGCCGCCGACCCATCGGCTTTTCCAAACCAACTGGTTGATGCGGTTGAGCCCCACGCCGCCGCCCGGCTGTTTTACAGCGCCAGGAATAAGGGTTTCAGGCAGATGTGGGCTTTGAAACTCCGGACGGCGGGCATCGATGTCCCGTTGCCCTCTCCCGACGGGGCCCAGGAAGGGAATCCGCCCGAGGAGATCCACCTCGACCTAGACGTGGAGCCCCACCTGGAAAACAAGATGGCCTGCATCCTATGCCACCGCACCCAGGTGGCCGCCGACTGGCCCTACCACCGGGTGCCAAGGGAGGTCGCGGCCGCCATCCTGGGCCGGGAGCAATACATCCGGGCCTTTCCTTTGGTAACCCCAGGCGAAACCGTGCCCGGCGATTTTTTCCAAGGTCTTTAGCCAGCCCGTTGCCTTTAGCCCTTGGGCCGCTGAATTATCTCCACGCTGACCTCGTCCGGCGCCACGATGAATGCCACCATGGAACCCGAGGGCATGGTCCAGGGCTCGCAGTTGAACTTGACGCCATTTGACTTCAGGTGGGCGGCCACCTCTTCCATGTCGTCGACCTCGAACCCGAAGTGGTCCAGCCCGTAGCGGGGCTCGGTGGAACCGGCCACGGGGTCCTCGCCCTCGGCCCGCCCCGAAATGGTCATCAACGGCTGGCCGTTCAGCCCCAACGTGATCGACTTTGTCGTGGACAGGGGACGCTCTCCGGTGATCTCCGCGCCAAAATTGTCGCAATAGAATTTGGCGGCTGCGTCGGGATCCTCGCTGCGGAAGTGGAGGTGGTTGTAGGTGAAGTTCATGGGTTTCTCCTCCGTCGGAATCGGATTGGTTTGTGCTTGGTCTCTTAGGGTCTTAGAGATGGAGGCGAATCGGCTGTAGTTGGGGATTCCACCTCCCCAGATGCTTCGCCGCTGCGGCTGCCTCGGCATGACATGGCGGGGCAGACAACTTTACCCCAAATATTTTTAGCCCAGGAATTCGTTGGTCCACTTGTCGTAGTCTTGCTTCCGGGTGACCTGGGCCACCAATTCTGACGAAGCCTGCCCCGGCGCAAGGTCCGCCGGCGCGACACCGTCCCGCAGGGATTTCAACGTGTCGTAGACCGCCTTGATGGCCGCGTAGAATGGCAGGTGGCCTTGCAAAGCCACCCTGACGCCGTTGGCTCCCAAAAACTCCTTGTCGGCAAGTTCTCCCCCGGCGCCGCCCAGCAACAACGGTATGCTGACTTCGGCGTGCACCGCTTCGACCTCCGCCCGGGTCTGGGCCCCGGCCAGGAAAAGGGCATCCACCCCCGCCTGCTCGTAAGCCTTGGCCCGCTTTATGGCCTCGGGTACGCCTCCCATACGCAGGGCGCTGGTGCGTCCGGCCACAACCAGGCTGGAGTCCTGGCGGCCTGCCAGGGCCGCCTTCATCTTGCCAACGCCCTCTTCGACGGAGATAAGCTGGCTGTCGCCTCCACGGAAGCTTCGGGGCAACAGGGTGTCTTCGATGGTCAGCGCCGACACCCCGGCCGTCTCCAGCTCCTCCACCGTGCGCTTAACGTTCATCGCGTTGCCGTAGCCGTGGTCGGCGTCCACCATCAGGCTGATATCGCCCGCGCGGCAGATACGATGGATCTGCTGGGCGAATTCGCTCAACGTCAACACGATGATGTCCGGCGCTCCCAGAACCGTACCCGACGCGATAGACCCGGCAAACATGCCCACCTCGAATCCCAGGTCCTCGGCGATGCGGGCCGAGATTGGGTCGAACACCGACGCCGGGTGAACACACTTGTCACCGGCCAATATCGCCCGGTAATTCTGCCTCCGTTGGGTTAGGTTCATTCCATTCCCTCGCTTAATATCAGCATAGTATCAATCTATCAGGTCTGCGTGATGTCTAGCGGACGCTGCCGGACCCGTCGCTTGGCGTATACTGGGCTGGCCCGGTGACCAAGGCCCCATGCCTGGATCAGACCTCGGGCAACGGGGCCAATTCTACCACACCGCCAGCCTGATCCAAGCCAGAATAGGGGGCCACACCCGTGGAAGATTTGGCCGTAGACCCGGTAAATGTATTGGGGGTCGACTTCAGCGGCGCGGCTCCCGACAACAACACCTGGATGGCCCAGGGTTGGTTGAGCGGAGCCGGGCTGGAACTTGCGTCCTGCCGAAGAGTGAGCCGAGGAGATGTGGCGGATGCACTGGAAGATTCACCCGCCGGGACCGTGGCTTCTCTGGACTTTCCCTTCTCGGTGCCACGGGATTTCGCCGGGTATTGGATGCCGGAGGCCAGGTCCATGCCCCAATTATGGGCGGGCGCCGCCCAGATAAATCTCCAGTCCTTCATCGCCTTGCGCGATTCTTTCGTGGCGATCCATGGTGAGTCCAAACGCCTTTGCGACCAGGCTTTTCCCGAGTCCTATTCCTGCCTGCACAAGGTGAACCCCAACATGGTCCCCATGACCTTCCGGGGCATGCAGATGTTGGACCGCCTGTGGTCCAGCGGCTGCAATGTGCCACCCCTGGGGCCCCAAAGGGCCGGCAAGCCGGCGCCACCCGTTTTATTAGAAGCGATGCCTGGCGCGGCCCTGCGGGCCTTCGGCCTTCCTTTCAAGGGGTACAAGAACGGCCTGAGGGCATTGGAACTGCGGCGGCGCATCCTGGCGGAGCTGCCCCGGAGGTCTGGAGTGCCCATGCCTAACCTGGAACGGTTTGAAGAGCAATGCCTGCTCAGCCACGATTGCCTGGACGCCGTGGTTGCCGCGGTGACCGCCGCCCTGTGGTTACGGCAGCCGGAGGTTTTCTGGCGTCCTCAAGATTCCGGTTCATCCCCGCCAAGATCGTTCCTGAATAAAAAGGGCCGGATTCCCAAACCATCGGGGCGGCCACCGCTCAGCGAAGTCCCACAACCGGTTGGAGAGAGCAATCTGGACGCGGCCGTTTTAGAGGGATGGCTATACGCGCCGGTATTTATTGAATGAATCTGGTTCGGCAACCTACGGAGCCTTGCTTTGGCGTTAAACTCGCCGATAGCAAGAACGGCGGGGCTAAATCCCCCCAACCCCCTTTGCGAAAGGAGGGCCAGTTCTCCCCCTTTGCAAAGGGGGATTTCTACTCTGGCCTGGTTACTCACGACCCTTAACAATTAGTAAATAGCATCACAGTCGTCTGAAGTCTAACGAAAACCGGACCTTGCTAAAAGGCGCGGGAGAGACCCTTGCCCGGAACACGGCTGGCGGATATGCTGGTGGACGCAATCCGGCCGGCAGACCGGCAATCAAGTCTATTGATAAAGGAGACCAACATGCGAATCGTACGGGTATTTTCAGGCGACGACGGAGAGTCCCATTTTGAGGACCTGACCCCCGACCAACTGGCCGAAATCATTTTCCCCATCGGGGGCGGCGAAATCACCCTGGGCCGTAGGCCTTCGCCGTCATTTTCCGACTACCACAACGCGCCTCGGCGCCAATACGTGGTCAACATGTCAGGCACGGCCGAATTCGAGGTCGCCGACGGCACGATAGTGCGCATGGTGCCGGGAGACGTGCTGGTGGCGGAAGACATCACCGGCCATGGCCATATAGCTCGAAGTATCGGCGACGAGTTTCGGGTTTCCTTGGCGGTTCCTTTAAAGGACTAACGCTGAGGGAACTTTGAAAAGTTCCCCCAGGTCCCCTCAAACTTTTCTTCCCTAGAGTCTTGGGTTTGGGAACCCTTCTGCAGAAGGGTTCCCAAGGTAACTCCTACCCGGCCAACACCCGGTGCAGGTGTATCAACCCCTGCTGGCGTCTTGCAGACGTGACCAGCTGTCCCCAGGCCGGGTCCAACAGCAGCCTGGCCATCTCCCGGGTTAGCTCGTTTTCCTGCGGCTTGCCAAACCGCCGGTACAGGTCCAGATAGCCGTCCGCCCCGCCGCCAGGCAAAGCATGGAGAAAGGGCAATACCACGTTGACCGCCAGTTCGCGGGCCCGGTCCCTGCCGATGGAGGCTACCATTTCACCGCCGCCGTCCACCGTGAGGCAGACGGTCAAAGCCTTAGGGCCGCGGCCCCTTGCTTCCTGTTGCACAGCCCGGTCCGCAGCCGCTTCCAACGAAGCCGCCAACCCAACATGCGAATACCGCTCAACCAGGGCAGCCGCCCCCGCCATTCGCCTCAATGGACGGTTGGCCGGCCTTAGACCCGACAGATGCCATTCCCGCTGGGACAATGCCGGACCCAACCCCCTGGGTAATCCTTCAACCACTGCTCCGTTACCCTTGCCAGCCACCAGCCCGGAAACGGCCGACAACCACCCTTGGACCGCCGCCGCCCGTTCCTCAGGGGGAAAGCTTTGGGACTTTTGGCCCAGCACCCGCCACGGCGCCCTTTGGGCCAGCTTCAGGAATGGCTGTTGGTTGTTTTTATAACCCAGGCCCTCCATCAGGGACTCATATAAAGTTTGATCAAGGATCGCCTGACCGGGACGGCCGGCCCCGGTGTCTCCGGTGTCTCCGGTGTCTCCGGTGTTTCCGGTGTTTCCGGTGTTTCCGGCGTCCCAAGGAACCTGATCCACCAGAAACAGTCGAAACCGCCGGCTTTTGAAAAAGAACCTCTGGTCACCCGCGAAGTCCAGCAAGGCGCCCGCCTCGGCGGCGCTTTGAGGCCGGGGAAATCCCCGGCTGTCCAACAGCTCCCACAGCCCCATCCCCGCCGGAAAACCACCGAGGGGCTTCCTTTCAGACGGGTCAGGCGATTGGGCCAGTAATTGGGCCAACGATACCACCGGCGTCTCTCTGCCGCTTTGCAGGGCGGTGGCCGGCGAGTCCACCTGCAGGGCGGCGTGCAGTACGACGCCGTTATAGTTGGGGTCTTGGGAATGGCCGTGACTGTGCCAGTCCTTCTGCCGCACGTGGAGCTCGACATCGCCCCTCACCAAACCCTGGCCTTCGACCTCCAAGATGGCGTCGCGGAAATCGGGACCCGCCGCTTTGCCTTCCCTTCCCGGGTAGATGACCCGGATCCGGCTGCCCGCGGCGGTACGAAACCATTCCTGCTGGGCAGCCCGCTGTTCCTACAGACGGGCCAGGAGCTTTTCCGGTATGGGGTCCACATCTTTCGGGCCATACCGAGGCGGTCTTTCCGCAACAATCGCTAACATGGAAGCAACGTATCATACCCCAGGCGCTTTGTGCAGGTACCACCCAAGAACTCTTGCTCTTTGAATCATGCGGCCTTAAAATGGCCCGAGACCAAATAGGGGGTTCCACATAATGGCAGATTTCAAGCACCCGCTGGAGAACATTAGAGTACTTGACCTGGGCCGGCATCAGGCTGGACCGCGTTGCGCCCAGGTTTTGGCCCGCATGGGCGCCGAAGTGATAAAGGTGGAAAGGCTGGGCGGCGAAGAGACCCGTTACCACGGGCCTTGGGTTAGAAAGCAGAGTTCCTATTGGGTCCAGTACAACTCGGGCAAGAAAAGCCTGAGCATAGATCTGCGCAAGGAAGAGGGCAAGGGTATCCTGACGGAGCTGATCAAGGTGTCCGATGTCCTGGTGCAGAACTTCCGGCCGGGCACCATCGAGAAGATGGGTTTCGGTTACGACGTGCTTAAAGAGCTGAACCCCCGCATCATCATGGTCAACGTCTCGGCCTACGGCCAGTTTGGCCCCTATAAGGACCAGATCGGCTACGATCCCATCGGCCAGACCATGTCGGGCATCACCATGGTCACCGGCGAGGAGGACATGCCTCCCATCCGCACCGGGGTGCCCATCATCGACCGTATAACCGCCTTGCATTCGGCCATCGGCACCCTGTCGGCGCTTCACGAGCGGGAGTACAGCGGCATGGGCCAGTCCATCGACGTCTGCCTGGCCGACACCGGCTACAGCATGACGGAGATCCCCATCACCGCCTACCACGGGGCCGGGACCGTTCCCAAACGCGGCAGCGGCGAGGGCGCCCCTCCCGGCGGTATCTACCCCTGTAAAGAGGGCTGGGTCCTTTTGTCGGCCGGCGACCAGATTCACTGGCACCGGGTGTGCAACGCCCTGAACAAGCCGGAGTGGCTGGAAGACCCCCGGTTCACCACCCGCCCGGAACGGGCCAAGAACGGCGCTCTGGTCAACGAAGCAGTTAGAGAACTGCTGAAAGACATGACCACTGCCGAGGCGGTGGCCCACTTCACTCTACACGACGTGGTGGCGGCGCCGGTGAACACCATTCCCATGGCGGCCGAAGACCCCCATCCCTGGGAACGGGGCGCCATGCAGGAGGTCCCCGACTTCCTGGCCGGTACCATTGCCGTCTCCGGAGACTACTGGCATTTCAGCCGCACGCCGGTGGTGGTGGGGTCCACGCCGAAAGTCGGAGAGCATAACCAACAATTGCTGTCGGATATCCTGGGGTATTCAGATGAGCAAATAGAGGAACTCACCAAGGAAAACGTCATCGGCACCTCCGACCATTACGACGAAGTTCCGGGGTAGGCGAGCGGTCAGCGTTAAGCTATCAGCATTCAGCGGTCAGCTATCAGCAGAAAGGGGCCAGGCCGGTAAAATCGGCCTGGCCCCTGCTCATTGGCGCCCGTAGCGGGTAGCTTAAAGCCTCAAACCACCTCGATGATCCGACCGCCTCAAAGCTGAATGCTGATAGCTGAGCGCTGAAAGCTAATAGGCCAGCATCATCCGCTGGATCTCTTTGGTATCGCTGGTCTTGGTAAGAGCCAGCATCAACAATATCCTCGCTTTCCTGGGCGACAGGTTGTCGGCGACGATGTAGCCATCTTCAGTGAAGCGCCGGGTTTGCATGACCCTTCCGCTGCCCGCCTGGGTTGCGATGACCACCTTGACTCCCCGGCCCATGGCGGCCTTCAAAGCAGCCGCCATGGCAGGCGGCGAACCTCCGCTGCCCAAACCGGCCCCAACGATACCGGGCACGCCGGCATCGGCTAATGCGTCCACCACCAGACCGTCGGCGCCGCCGTAGGCTAGGGCTATGTCCACTCGGGGCAGATCCTGTAGCGCGGCCACGTCGAACTCGGTATTTAACGTGTGGGCCCGGGTGGTGTCCCGGTAGAAGACAACCTCCTCGTCAGAATCCGCATACCCCAATAAACCCACATCGTTGGACCGGAATGTCTCCAACCGGTAACTGTTGGTCTTGGTCACATCCCGGGCCGCTTGGATCTGGTTGTTCAGCACGGTCAGCACTCCCCGGCCTCGGGATTGTGGGGCGGCCGCCACCCGCACACAGTCCATGATATTGATGTCGGCATCGGTGCCCAATCCCGTGGGAGGCCGCATGGAGCCGGTGACCACCACCGGCTTGTCGCTTTTGACCGTCAGATTCAAGAAATAGGCCGTTTCCTCCAGCGTGGCGGTGCCGTGGGTGATCGCCACCCCCGCCGCCTGGGGGTCTTGGGTGAATATCTCGTTGATCCTTTTGGCCAAGCCCAACCAATGGGATGGCAATACGTCGGTGCTGCCCAGGTTAAGGAACTGCTCCGCCCTGATCTCCGCGATCTGGTTCACCTCCGGCACCCGGACCAGCAATTCCTCTATGGTAAAGTGCTTGTTATCGTAGCTATAATTGGTGAAATCCGTACGTTCGCGGCCCACAAACGAGATGCTTCCTCCGGTCCCAATGACGTAAACCCTGGGTTTGGGTTGGATGGCCATGATTTACCTCCCGAGCGGGATTGCTTTAGTTTAGACTCTTATGTCTGGTCCAGGGGAGTGAGCCGGCCCTGGCCGCCGCAGTATACGGCATGTCTGGTTAATGCCGAAAGTGCCCCTACCAGCCATCTATCCCTCGCAACCTCTACCCTAGTTATTACGGGTTGTTCAGGGCTCCTCGGCTAAGCCTAAACTAAAGCCAAGGTGGAATCTACATTTTGTGGACACTGAGAAATGGGGCTTAGGTATCCCGGTAGTATCCATATTCTGTAGTTGGAGGAAGCCTCTGCCAAGTCTCTGAACATCCAGAAATGCACATCTCACCTTGGCTTTAGTTTAGGTTAAACTCCGCGAGGGATCCAAAATGGTTGAGGGCAAGCCACGCCGATCTGACCCATAAGTTTAGATACTTCGGTACTATGGCTGGTTCGGCATGACATGGGGCCGAGGTTGGCTCGGCGGGACATGGTTTTGTGTCAACAAGCCGCCTCCGCGGGATTACTGGAGCCAAAGTGCGGCTGGCCGGCCCAACCGATTCCGTTTCCCAATCAGTGCATCTATGTTATCCTCTCCGTGTAGTATTCTCTTAAAAGATACACATTATCTACCTGGATGGGCGATCGTCCACAAGGAGGTGTATCCAGGTGTTAACCCTTTGGACGCTCAGATTGCTGGGCGCCGGAGGACTTGCGGTGCTGGGTTGGAGACTGGGGGCGGTGGTCTTAGAAATTGCCGCCGGAGAAACCCGGTTCTTACCGTGGGGTCTGGTCCTGACTGTAGCGGGTGTTCCTCTGGGGGCGTTTCTGGCTCCATTTCTGACTATAAAGCCGTGGCGCAAAGCCGCCGAAATCATCGATTCAATCTCCGGGTCCACCCTTTTATCCGGCACCATCGGACTGCTGGTGGGGTTGACCGTGGCATTCCTGATATCTATTCCCCTATACACGTTGGACGGCTGGTTTGGCTGGGGCGTCCCCATCTTGGTGAGCCTGTTTTTGGGGTTATGCGGCCTCCTGCTGGGGATCAACCGCCAGGGGGACATGAGGGCGCTGTTCCCCGCCTTGGCAAATTCTTCCCCCGGCTCGGCGGGCACCCGCAATGGAAGCATTTTGGTTGATACCAGCGCCATCATAGACGGGCGCATCGCCGATCTCAGCATCACCGGATTCTTGGAAGGCTCCTTGGTGGTGCCCAGATTTGTGTTAGACGAATTGCGCCACATCGCAGATTCCAGCGACGCTTTGCGGCGGAACCGGGGCCGCCGCGGTTTGGAGGTGCTGGGCAAGCTGCGCCAGGATGGTACAGTCCCCCTGGAAGTGCTCGACGTTGGCATAAGCGCCGGCGAAGAGGTGGACGCCCAGTTGGTGAAGCTGGCCAAGGGCATGAAGTCCGCGATCCTCACCACCGACTATAACCTCAACCGGGTGGCCGAGCTCCAGGGTGTCCAGGTGCTCAACGTCAACGAACTGGCCAATTCCCTCAAGTCCATCGTGCTACCCGGCGAGGAGATGCGGGTCAACATCGTCCAAGAGGGCAAAGAGGCGGGCCAGGGTGTCGCCTATTTGGACGACGGCACCATGGTGGTGGTGGAGGGGGGCAGGCGCTACATCAACGCCTTCCACGACGTGATGGTCACCCGGGTGCTGCAAACAGCCGCCGGCCGAATCATCTTCGCCCAACTCAAGGGCGGCTAGGCCATCTTGGGCTCCAACTCTTGTCCACCGCCGGACCCGGCTGCCTTCGCCTCCGGAAACATCAACGAAACCGTCGGCGCCGTGGTGGTGGCCGCGGGGGGAAGCAGCCGCATGGGCGGCATCGATAAGATATTTTCCCCCCTTTTAGGGATACCGCTCCTTGCCCACGTGCTGGACATATTTGAAGGCTTCTCCCCCATTAGCCAGGTTGCTCTAGTTCTGGGAGAAGGCTCTTTAGACCGGGGCCGGGACCTAGTCCAGGAAAGGGGTTACGGGAAGGTTGCCGAGGTGTGCGCCGGGGGAGAACGAAGGCAAGACTCGGTGCGTAACGGCCTAAGCGCCTTAAACGCCCTTTCACCTTGCCAGTGGGTGATAATTCACGACGGCGCGCGGCCCTGCTTGGACGGCGCGATGCTGCAACGGGGGTTGGATGCGGCGCGGGAATCGGGCGCGGCGGTGGCCGGGGTGCCGGTGAAGGACACCATCAAAGTGGTCTCCTCCCAGGGAATGGTGGCCGATACCCCGCCCAGGGACGCCCTATGGGCCGCCCAGACCCCCCAGGTCTTCCGGTTCTCCCTGTTGTGGGACGCCCACCAGAGGCGCCCGGGACCGGTGACCGACGACGCCGCCATGGTCGAATCCCTGGGTTACCCGGTCAAGATGTTCCTGGGCTCCTACGAAAACCTAAAGGTGACCACGCCCGAGGACCTGGACATCGCCGGGATGTTGCTGCGGCGGCGGATCGGCGCCGGAACAATCGATCCATGACCCAAACCGAACTTCCCGAATACCGAACCGGCATCGGCTTCGACGCCCATCCTCTGGAAGCGGGCCGGCGGCTGGTGCTGGGCGGCGTGGAGATACCCCACAGCCACGGGCTGGCCGGCCACGGCGACGGCGACGTGCTGGTCCACGCCATCATGGACGCTCTGCTGGGCGCCACGGCTTTGGGGGACAAAGGGGTGCATTTCCCTTCCAGCGACGCCCAATACAAGGACATTTCTAGCCTTATCCTACTGTCAAAGGTGTCGGCGTTGGTTGAGCAAGCCGGATGGCGGATATCCAACGTTGATGCTACACTGTTGGCGCAAAAGCCCAGGCTGGGCTCATTCATTCAGACCATGCGGCAGCAAACGTGCGCCGCCCTGTCCCTACCGCTGGACCGTATAAGCATCAAGGCCACCACCACCGATTACATGGGTTTCATCGGCAGGGATGAGGGCATCGCCGCTTGCGCCGTGGCGTCTCTGGTTTCTAGGCCAGATTTTTAAGCGATGAAGTTATACAACACCCTGGCCGGCGAGGCCCAAGAATTCATTCCCGCCGACGGCAAAACCGTCAAGATGTATGTCTGCGGGGTCACTCCCTATTCCGCCACCCACGTTGGCCACGCCCTGAGTTACGTCGCCTTCGACGTTTTGCGCCGGTACTTGGAATACCTGGGCTACCAGGTGAATCACGTGCAGAATTTCACCGACGTGGACGACAAGATCATTCAGCGGTCTAACGAGCAGGGCATCTCGGCCGATGAACTGGCCGGCCGTTACATCGATGACTTCCACCAGACCATGGACGCCCTAAACATACAGAGGGCCCATGTCTATCCCAGGGCCACCCAAGAGATCGGTCCCATCATCCAGACCATCTCTGACCTGGTGGAAAAGGGATTTGCCTATCCCGTGGCGGGAGACGTTTATTTCCGGGTCACCAACAGCGAGGGATACGGCAAGCTGAGCCACCGGACCCTGGACGGCATGCAGGCCGGAGCCAGGATAGACATCGAAGAGAACAAGGAACACCCCATGGACTTTGCCCTGTGGAAGGGCGCCCGTCCCGGCGAGCCCTCCTGGGAAAGCCCCTGGGGCCCAGGCCGGCCGGGCTGGCACATCGAATGCACCAGCATGGCGATGACCTACCTGGGCGAAACCCTAGACATCCACGGCGGCGGCCAGGACCTGGTGTTTCCCCATCACGAAAATGAGATCGCCCAGAGCGAGGCCATCACCGGCGCCGTGCCCTTCTCCCGTTATTGGGTGCACAATGGCTTGCTCCAATTGGGCGAAAATAAGATGAGCAAGTCCCTGGGCAACCTTGTCTCCGTTGAGGACGCGCTGGAACAGTACAGCGCCGAATCCCTGCGCCTGTACTTCTTGAGCTCCCATTACCGCAGCCCGCTGCAATACACCGACGATGGCTGCGCCGCCATGGAACGCAGCGCCGAAAGGCTTCGCCATGCGCTGCGGCCTGGACTAGATTCCCAGCGTAACGAAGAGAGATTGGACCCCGGCCCGTTCCAGCAGCGGTTCTTGGAAGCCATGGACGACGATTTGAACACCCCACGGGCCCTGGCTTCCTTATTCGACCTGGCCCGTGAGATAAACCGCGCCAGGGACGCCGGCCACGGCATTGAGCAAGCCCAAACATGCCTGACCAACCTGGGCGGGATTTTGGGCCTAACGTTTAAAGACACCAGTGAGGAAGGCCAGGAACGATTGGCGGCCAAACCGTTCATAGAGATGCTGCTGGCCACCAGGGAAAAACTGCGCGAGGCCAAGCAGTACGCCATGGCCGACCAGATCCGAGACGGTCTAGTCGAACAGGGCGTGACTCTTGAAGACACTCCTCAGGGCACTGAGTGGCACTACCGATCCCAGGGGACTCACGAATAGCGCCGCTCCCCCGTGTTGCTCGGGCGTTGCCAAAGCGGATCTGGACTCGCCGGATTCTCAAACCTCTCCTCTGCCGGCGCCGGACATCCCCGGCAAGACCCCCCATGCGACGCTTCAGCCCGTATTTCAGTAATAGCCGATTCACCGGGAGGCCTATGCTTAGGAGCGAGACCATCCAATCCATCGCCGCCATCGTGGGGCCGGAAAACGTATTAAACGACCCCTACGACTTGGACCGGTATTCCGCCGACGCCTTGAATCCCTTCCGGGCCTTCGGCGCCGAAGAGGCCTTCGATAGGCTGGCCGATCTAGTGTTGAGACCCTCTTGCACCCAAGAGGTGGTTGACCTGGTGAATCTGGCGGCCCAAAACAAGATACCGGTGGTCCCCTACGGCGGCGGCACCGGCGTCATGGGAGGCGCCATCCCCGTTCGAGGCGGCATCATCCTGGACCTTAGACGCATGAACCGCATCCTGAGCATCAGCGCCGCCGACCTGACAGCCGAGGTGGAACCGGGGGTGGTGCTGCAAGACCTGGTGGAGGCCCTGGCGGACCACGGCCTCATGCCCGGCCACGACCCCTACAGCGTGCCCATCGCCACAGTGGGCGGGGCCATTTCCACCAACGGCGTGGGTTACCGGGCGGCTGCTTTCGGGCCCATGGGAAGCCAGGTGGTGGCTGTGGAAGCGGTGCTGCCCGATGGGCGGGTCCTGTCCACGCTATCGGTACCCAAATATTCCTCAGGGCCAAACCTGAACCACCTTTTCATAGGCAGCGAAGGCGTGTTTGGGGTGATCACCAAGGCTACTATCCAGGTTTTCCGCCTGCCCGAAGCCCGGATATTTGACGCGGCGGACTTTGACGATTTCGACCACGGTTTCAACGCGGCGGCGGAATTGGTGGCCCTTGGCATTCGGCCCACCCTGTTGGACTTAGCCGAAGATGACGAGGGCGTCCGTATGCACCTGCTATTCGAGGGATTCAAAGAGGGCGTGGCCGCCAGCCATCAACGCTCGCTTCAGGTTTTGACTGATATGGGAGGCCGGGTCGCCGGTCCCGAACCTACCAAAGCATATTGGCGGGTCCGCCACGATTCGGCGCACAATTACAAACGCGACTCCCTGGGAAGGCCCCGCAAGGAAAGGTGGCAGAGGCGCACGGGGAGGAACTTTGACTACCTTCACATGGCCCTGCCCATTTCCCAGGTTTTGGAATACCGGCGCCGCTGCCAGGAAATAATGGCAGGGACTGGCGTGCGAGTCACCGAGTACGCCATCTGGAGCCGGCCGGAACTATATTCCATGTTGGTGGCCCCAGAAGAAGGCGCCGGCGAAGAATTCCGGATGAACCTGGCATCGGTGGTGGAAAAAGTCCTCACGCTATCCCAGGATATGGGCGGCACCATGGAGTACTGTCACGGCGTCGGCGTAAAATTAAACCACCTGTTGGCCAGGGAAATGGGCGTGGGCCACGACGTGATGCGAACCTTAAAACAAGCCCTGGATCCATCCAACATCATGAACCCCGGAAAGCTCGGCCTTTGATCGCAAACCTGGGCCTGAAATCAACGGGGACAAAAATCAAGAAACTTGCCAGAAACCGCCCGGAATAGGAGGCATGTGCCAGCTATTCCGTCAGAAAACATGGGAGATGGAGCTTGTTCGACGGGTCTTGGCAAAAGATGGCTCTTGAGGGTCTGCAGCGTCCCTCAAATATACAGGACAAGCATGGAGAACCGCTATCCGGTTAGCCTCTCATCCGGCGAGGCGGTTATGACATCCCCTTTTTTGATGATCCCATCACTTAATATTTCACAGCTGATGCCGCCATCGTCCCAGAGCTTCTCGTATAGGCCCGGTTGGGCCAGAAGGTTCTCCAAATAGCGGCATGGCTGAGTTAACCGGTGGGCCCGCAAACGCACCGTCCCGACAAAGAATTCAGTCCCGATAAGATCGTTGATCTCGATACCCCGGGTCAGGACGTTCCGGCGGGACTCTTCAGGCTTCACGGTGATCTCGAACTTGGCCTGGAGTGACTCCAATACTTCACTTTTGATCAGGGTGACCTGCCTGCCGGGCTCTGGCTTTTTTGAGTATGTCCCAGTGCCCAGAAAATAACGGTCTCCTTCTATGCCCCGTCCGGTCAATGTATTCAGTTGCTGCACTTTTTTCATAGGCGCAGACATGCGGTCCGTAATAAAAAGTGCGACAACACTACCGGTTCCAATCATGCGTCCCCCTTGCTCGCTGCCGCGGCCGGCTTTCCATCAAACATCCGCGCGCTCAGCGCAAACCGTCCTGGAAATTCGTTTGCATCTAAGTGAGGTGGACCCGGAAATTCGGACAGGTGGCTAAGTGAGAGTCCTGCTCCTAAAATAAGCGCAGCTGTGGCTGTGAAGGAGGAGTGGGACATGTCAAAAGAACGGAGGAAGCACAGCCCGTCATTCA
>DAOUHE010000318.1:0-2327 GCA_034428715.1 Dehalococcoidia bacterium
AGCTTGCCGAGGTGCTGGTAACCAGGGAAATGCTGACCGGGATACTAGAACGGATCAGCCGGCTTCGGCTGGCACCTGGCTAGCCTGCTTTGAGAGCACAGGTATTTCGGACAGTTATGGGGTCGTCCCGGGTACAGACTGCCCCGAGGGAGACGCTTGGGCAGGGGCAGGCAATTCTAGACTTTTACGCAGAAACCGCGTGATCAGCGGTCTATCCAGTCGCCGAGAGTCATCGAAACGCTAACTGTAGGGAACGAACCATTCATCGATGCTAGACAGGCTATCGATGATTTATCACCAGAGAGTAAAACAGGCCTCGGGCCTAAAGGCGCCCCCCAGCCCCCATTTACCAATGGGGGCTGGGGGGCGCCGGATCATCATGCTGGAGAATGACTGGTTTGGGCAGCGGGTTTCCAGAATGAAGGTGCCGGGCATGGACCCTACATGTGGTCCGGGGCGTTCATGCCCATCAGGTCCAGGGCGCGTCGGAATACTATCTGAGCCGACTCCACCAGCTTCAGCCTAGCCAGGGTCATTTCGCCATCTTCGGGGTCGGCCGACACAACGCGGCAGTTTTCATAGAAGACGTGGAACGCGTTGGCCAGCTCCATGGTGTGGTGGGGCAAGTGGTGAGGTTCCAGTTTGCGGGCCATCTGCTCCACCAGCTCGGGCAAGCGAAGCATGGCCCGTATCAACGCCAGCTCGCTGGGGTGGTTGAGCAACGAAACGTCGCCCTGGCTCCAATCAATGTCCCGGCTTCGTGCCAGGTTCAGGATGCTGCTGTTGCGGGCGTGGGCGTACTGGATGTAATAAACCGGATTCTCGTTGGATTCCTGCTTCGCCAGGTCCAGGTCGAATTCCATTTGAGTCGATGGGGTGCGGGTCAGGAAGAAAAAGCGGCAGGCATCTCGCCCCACCTCGTCGGATAGTTCCCGCAGGGTGACCAACTCCCCGGTGCGCTTGGACATACTGACGACTTCACTGCCCCGTTTAAGGCTGACCATCTGGGAGATGAGCACCGTCAACTTCTTCGAGTCGATTCCCAGGGCCTCGACGGCTGATTTCATACGCGGCACGTGACCCTGGTGGTCCGCGCCCCAAATATTCACCACGCCATCGAATCCCCGTTGCACGAACTTGTTGTAGTGGTAGGCGATATCCGAGGCGAAATAGGTGGGCTCGCCGCTGGACCGGATGACCACATTGTCCTTGTCGTCCCCCAGGGCGGTGGAGGTGAACCAGGTGGCATTTTCCCTTTCCGCCAGGTAACCCTCCTCCCGTAGAAGTTTCATGCCGCGGTCGTAATCGCCGTTGTCGAATAGGGTGCGTTCGCTGAACCAATTGTCGAAGGTAACACCGATCTGCTCCAGGTCTTCCCGGATGACGGCGACCATCTTTTCCCGGCCCAAGTCGCCAATCTCCTTCAACGCCGAAGCTCCGTCCATCTCGGCGAAACGCGGTCCGTCGGATTCTACTATCTCCCGGGCCAGGTCCATGACATATTCGCCCACGTAACCGTTGGCCGGCATCTCACTTTCTTGACCCAGAGCTTGCAGATAGCGTGCCAGCACCGATCCATAGAAGGCTCTCATCTGGCTGCCGGCGTCGTTTACATAATATTCCCGTGTCACGTCGAAGCCGGCAGCGGTCAGGATGTTGGCAAGTGAACTGCCCAACACCGCGCCCCGGGCATGACCTATATGCACCGGACCCGTCGGGTTGACGCTGACAAACTCGACCATCATGCGCCGCCCATTCCCAAAGTTGACGTTGCCATATTCGGCGCCCAGGCGGCGCACCACTTCAATTTGCTGCTGCACCCAACTGTCACGCAATTTGAAATTAATGAACCCCGGGGCGGCTGCCGTCACTTCCGCGACTTCATCGGCCGGTGGGATGTTCTGCACCAGAGCCTCGGCTAGGTTCAACGGGTTTATCCGTGTCGACTTGGCCAGCCGCAAGGGCAGGCTGGTGGCAAAATCGCCGTGGTCGGGATTGGAGGGACGTTCGACCTCGATGGCGGGCACCGTGTCCAACTGTAGAAACCCGTCTCGCCGGGATTTTTCCACCGCTTGGGCAACCATGTCTATAATTGAGTTGAGAATCAGTGGTGTGGCCATAGCCTACAGCCTTTTTAATATTGTAGTGGGGGATGTGCCGGGCCGATAAACTCGGCAAGCCTCCCGGGACGTTTGCGTCCTAGAAACTCGGACGGAAACCCCGATTCTCCCCAAGCCGTCGTTTTCTTAACGTCAATTGTCGATGTAACAGTTTGTTATTGAAACGTATTGCATACACTACCATGCCGTATAAGACTGGAATACGTC
>DAOUHE010000319.1:0-36387 GCA_034428715.1 Dehalococcoidia bacterium
AAAACTCGCCAAGCTATGGGGTAATTATAGCCATACCGACGGCCAACGTCTCACAAATGGACAATGGTTTAAAGAATGCCGACGATTTACTCAGAGGGATATTCACCCATATGGGAAATGTGGGCTAAGTCCTGCCGGAGTTATACAACCGGGAACTGATGGAGCAGATGAAGGCGGTGCAGCGCTTGGTCAACTCAGCCATAAATGATCTAAACGCCTTCATGCAGTATGGTCCGGAGATGACCGCGGGCGCCAAGACGACCAGGAATGGCGCTATAAAAACGGCTTGCTCCGGGTTGGGGATTTCCACCGACGGTTGGCTGGGAAAGGATGACCCAGGTTAAGAATCAAACCGGAGACTTGGCGCAACACGCAGGCTCGAAACATGGAGGCCGGAAACATGGACATTGCTAAGATGCTGGTCCAATACCTGGACACCGGAGTCGACGGCCTGGAGATTCGGCAGCTTTGCCGGGCGACCGTCGCCCAGCGCATTCGAGAGATCAAATTGGCCTCCGCTCAGGCGGTGGTCCAAGCCAGATCCTGTGATCTTTTGGACGATCTGGGGGGCTCCAATGCGGCCCATGAGCAAGCCCGAAGGCTGTAACGGCAATACCACGGTCTCTACGCCCAATGGCTGGTTCTGGAAGGACCCGCCGAAAGAGGGCCGGGTCCACGGAATAATGAGGTATCGCCTGCCGCCCCGGGTGGCGCGGACGAGGAGCGAGGACCATGACCAACGCCTATGCGGGGCTTACCACACTGAAATCCGCCGGGGTGTTGAACATCACCGGCACTGGCTTCGATGGCCGCCTACTGGCGCTTTTGGAGGACGTTTCCCGGTCGATAGATGGATATTGCAACCGTCACTTTTACGTTCTGACCACCACCCGTAAGTTTGACGGCGGCAATAGCCGGGCGTTGAATGTGCCTGATCTGATCTCCATCACGTCGTTAAAGACCGATGAGGATTTCGACCGCACTTACGAACTAACGTGGGCCGCCAGCGACTATCTGTTGTATCCGCTGAACGCCGAGCCCCAACAGCCGTGGGGACGGCCCTACACCAGGATCATGGTGGATATCGAAGGCGGCAGCCGCCAGTTGTTCCCTGCTGGAGGTCCTACGGTTGAAGCGGCTGGGAAATGGGGCTACCGGGAGGTGACCGAGGACAGCGCGGCCGATATCAATGAGGGAGGGTCGTTTGGCGCCGCCGATACCACTTTGACCGTAACCGACGGCGGCAAGTTCAGCGGTGGCGACACCCTTTCCATAGAGAGCGAGTCTCTCTATGTCACGGCTATATCCACTAATGACTTGACGGTGACCCGAGGGGTGAATGGGACCACGGCCGCGGCCCACGACGATTCCACCGATGTTTACCTGTTCCGCTTTCCGGGATCGGTGGCGGAGGCCTGCTTGTTGCAGGCGGCCCGGCTGTGGAAGCGTAAGGACTTGGCTTACGCGCCCGCCGATCAGGGACAGGCTGGTCCGATGGCGGGATTGGATGCCGAAGCACAGAGGTTGCTGGCGCCCTATCGGCGGCTTCCGTTGGGAACGGGGGTGTAGGCAATGACTTTGAGTACGGTTCGCGCCGGTTTGGCAGCCAGGTTGGAGACCATTTCCGGCCTTCGCGTTTATGCGACGCCTCCGGATTCGGTCCAGGAGTTGCCGGCGGCCGTTGTCGCTTTTAGAGGGCCTGTAGCCACCTATGATCACGTGGTGGGAGCGGCCGATGCCCGGTACCGGTTTGAGGTGCTTCTGCTGGTGGGCTCCGCCGATGAGGGGCAGGCCCAAGAAGACATCGAACCGTACATGAGCCCCACGGGAGCTTCGTCGGTAAAGGCGGCGGTGGATGGCACCCTGGGCGGGAATGCTGACTGGGCTTCGGTGGGTCAGGGAACCCCGGTGGCCCGTTTGACCTTTCCCGAAAAACAGGGCAGCCAATATTGGGCAACGAAATTCCCAGTGGAAGCATATGAGACCGGCTAGCCGGCTCCCAGACCCCGGTTGGCGACCACCAGTCTGTGAATCCATAAAACGGTCAAGAGGGGCTGATTTTGGTTAAATACAACTCTGCCGGCACGAGCTATGTGGAAGTAGATGACAGTGGCGGAACCCCTCGAGACCTTTCTCCCTATGCCGACTACATAGATTTTTGCGGCAGGGATTTCTATGATCCCACTGTGTCGGTCAAAGAGATCGTCATCCAGGGTCCGTGGGATGACAAAGCCTCAACCGGCTCCGACGTGGTGCTGGCGGGAATCCTCGGCTCCGTGGTGACGGTGAGTTTCGGTCCCGCGGGCAATGCATCTGGCGCCCGGAAGATCACCGGGGAGTGGACTTTTTCCGATTACAGCATTGAAGCCAGGGCGTCGGGTAGATTGACTCAAGCCCAGGTGGACAGGGGAGAGGGAATGGTCCGCTACACGGCGGTGTTCCAGATCAGCACCAGTTTTTCCATGACGACGTGGCCGTAGATCGTTGGAATCTAGAGTCCGCTTAGTTAATGGTATGAGGGGCTCCAATACTCGGCGCGTCCTTCCACTGGAGCACGGCTCATTGCGCCGCCAAATAACGTCGCGGGGCGGCATTCCCTGACGGCATATTCAGGATCAGGTCAATCAACATGTTATCAACTCAGGATTTTGCCCACAGGGTGTGGGTTTCCCTGGAAGACATAAGGGAGCGGCTGGCGGTTTTAGAAACCGAAGCGCGCCACAGCCGGCACCATCTTCACCGGTTGGAGACGGGACTAGATTCCCATCTGGCTGGCCATCCCGCTTCCTCCCGGGCGTTGAACGGAGCCGAGGCTGCCAATGGCGCCAGCTTCACGTTCAAGATCAGCCGAAAAATGATCGGCGGCGACGGCCTTTTTGGCGACGGCCTGGTCGGTGTTGGCCTGGGAGCAGGCAAGGCCCTGGACTGGTGGTAAGGCTGTGGCGCTTTGGGGATTTCCCGGCCATGACCTCCCGAAGCAAACTATCCGGTGGGCGATAGCTCCCAACCTAAATCATGATTTTCCCACGTAGGGGCGCACGGCCGTGCGCCCCTAGACTACCCTTTTCCAACGCCTGACCAAATACGTAAATTCCTCCGTGATGAGCCTCTATGTTAGCCGTAGGCGCACGGCATGCCGTGCCCTTACACGTGTTCTAAAGCCTGCTCATGCTATACTGGCCATTCTACCGGCATGCGGAAGCACCCACGGAGGACGACCCAAATGAGCTGGAATTTTGAATTGGTGGCGGGGCCCTATGGAGGCACCACCGAAGGCCCGGTGTGGGACGGCGAAGCCCTGTTGTTCACAAACATACCCAACGACCGTATCCTGCGTTACGACCCCCAGACCGGCGACACCACCGAGTATTTCACCGGCACCAGCCGGACCAACGGCCTTTGCTACGACTCCCAGGGTAACCTCTACGGTTGCCAGAGTGGAGGAAGGCGTATCGTCCGATTCGAGAAAGACGGCACGACCATCACGTCGCTCCCCCACCAACTTGGGGGCAAGCGCCACAACAACCCCAACGATTTGGCGGTGGACAAGCAAGGCCGCATTTGGTTCACGGACCCCTTCAACGCCAGTGCCGGAGACCAGGAATTGGACCACATGTCGGTGTTGCGGCTGGACCCCAAAGCCGGAGACCGATGGGAGTTGAACCGGGCGACTTTCGATGTCAGCCGGCCCAATGGTGTCTTGATATCCAGGGACCAGAAAACCCTATACGTGGCCCAGAGCGACTACTCCGAAGATAAGCCCCGGGAGCTGCGGGCTTATCCTATCAACGGCGATGGCGGTCTAGGGGAATATAAAACGTTGCATGCCTTCGGTATCGACCACCAGGGAGTGCAGCGGGGCGTAGACGGGATGACGTTGGACGCCGACGGCAACATAGTGGTGTGCGCCGGTTGGGAGCAGAGCGGCCCCGGACCGATGATCTACGTTTTCGCGCCGTCGGGCAGGATCCTGGAAACTCACCCGATGCGGGTGGACCGGCCCACCAATTGCTGCTTTGGCGACCCTGACATGCGCACCCTTTACGTCACCACCGGCGGTGGCCATCTCTTCCGGGCCCGCACCAGCCTCACCGGCTGGATAATGTGGCCATGACCGGCCCTATCTTGTTGGAACACGACGGCCCGGTGGCCACGATAACCCTGAACCGGCCGGCGCAAAGAAACGCCATCAGTTTCGCCCTGTGGGGAGAGCTATCCCAACTCTTGGCCCAATTGGATGCCGACCGTGAGGTAAGGGTGGTGGTGATCACCGGCGCGGGGGACGAGGCCTTCTCCGCGGGGGCTGACATCAGCGATTTCCAGGAGCATAGGTCGGATTCCATCAAGGGCCGCCGGTATAACGGCGCGGTCAACGGCCTGCTGGAAACCCTGGATGGAATGGCGACACCCACGATTTCCATGATTCGGGGATTTGCCGTCGGTGGCGGTTGCGAGGTGGCTATCGCCACGGACTTGCGGCTGGCCGCCGAGGGCAGCAAGTTTGGGATTCCCGTGGCCCGCCTGGGGATTTCCATCGGCCACCGGGAAATGAAGGGACTGGTCAACCTGGTGGGCAAGGGCAACGCCCTGTACATCTTGCTGTCGGGCAGGCTGGTGGACGCCCAAGAGGCCAAAAGCATGGGTTTGGTTAACCAGGTTCTTCCGCCTGAGCAACTTACCGAAGCCACCTATCGCCTGGCCAAAGATATCGCCTCGCTGGCGCCCCTTTCCCACAGAGCCAACAAGGAGATCCTGAACCAGGTGTTGGCCAAGCCCTCTCTCGACGGCCTGACGCCGGAGGAGGCCGATCTTCCCTTGATTCAGTTCGACACTCGGGACTATCAAGAAGGGTACCGGGCTTTTCTGGAGAAGCGCCGTCCCCAGTTTGCTGGCGAGTAGCCGGTCCACAGGCAGGCCCCATTTGGCGACGAAAGGCAAAAGAATCCGGGCCGACCGGCTTCTGACGGAACAGGGCCTGGCCGAGAGCCGGGAGCAAGCCCAGGTCCTCATCATGGAAGGGCTGGTGTTCACCCGAGCCGGCCGGGTTCTAAAGGCCAGTTCTCTTCTGCCGCCCGGCGACGCAATCGAAGTAAAAGGCCGTCTGCCTTACGTTGGCCGTGGCGGCGTCAAATTAGCCCATGCACTCGATACCTTTGGATTAACCGTGGATGGGCTCATTGCCTTGGACGTGGGGGCGTCCACCGGCGGGTTTACCGATTGCCTGTTGCAACGCGGGGCGGCGAAGGTTTTCGCCTTGGACGTGGGCCATGGACAGTTGGATTTCCGCCTGCGAAACGACCCCAAGGTGGAGGTTATGGAGAAGGTGAACGCCCGGCGTCCCTTCGAGATTCCGCTGCCGGTTGATCTGGTCACCATCGACGTATCATTCATCTCGTTGACCATGGTGATTCCCAACGCGGTGGAGCACCTTAAAAGCGGGTGTTTTCTGGCCGCCTTGGTCAAACCCCAATTCGAGGCCCAAAAAGGAGAGGTAGGGCGGGGTGGCGTGGTTAAAGACCCTAGGATCCATGCCCGGGTTTTGGGCAGGATGGTCAATTGGGTGGTGAGCCAAAAGCTGAGATTGCACGATATTTGCGCCTCTCCCATCTTGGGCGACGCGGGCAACCGGGAATTCTTTATGTTGTTGCAAAAGCAGTGACGGCACCGAGCCGGGGTTGGCCTGGCGTTCCAATGCACGATCAAATAGCTAGAAAAAGTTGGATTTTTGTTCTGCCAGTGTTTCATGCCGGGCAGTGGGCGATTTTTACCTGATATTCGACCAACTGTTATTTTGGCGTCTAATCGAGGTAGTCGATTGTGCACTTTCTAATTCGCTGGGTCAGCACTATATTCTTTATCATCTGGCAATTAATTCTCGCGTCTGCGGGCATCGGAAAACGTAAAGGCGCCCTTCCAAAGGTAGTTCCCCGATCTTGCTGCGATTCATGTGGCGAGTCATTTCCCACGACAAGTTGCAGTCATTGTGAACGAGAGTACTGTGATAGCTGCAGGAAAAATCTTAAAAAGGGCCGCTATCTCATTTTTATTCGTCTCCCCCATTGCTCAAATTGCGGGCGGCCAGTAACAGGAAAAGCGGGGCCTAACGTTTCTTCTGGAGGTATTCCTTTCTAAATCTGGGTTCAAATAACTATTGATAAAGGAAGAAGGATATGGATGTAGCTGACGTGGCCAAAATGTTGACAGAGCAGGGCAAAACAGTCTCGGTGGCTGAAGCGTGCACCTGCGGCTTGGTCGGGTATATGTTAGGAACCGTTCCCGGCAGCTCCCAGTACTTCCCCGGCGGCGTGGTTGCCTACACCGGTGGGCTGAAACAGAAGATTTTGGGCGTACCCGACGCCGTCATCGACGCCCATGGCACGGTAAGCGAAGAGACCGCCAAGGCCATGGCCAAGGGAGTCCGTGAACTGACCGGCACCGATTTCGCCGTCTCCACCACCGGGGTCACCGGCCCCGCCGGCGGCCATTCCGGCCTCCCCATAGGCACTTTCTGGATCGGCCTGTCGGTGAAGGATGGAGAGGACTCGGCTATCGAGATAAACGTCGGCAGCGACCGCGACGGCAACAAGCATGGCGCGGCCCAGGCAGCCATAGATATATTAGGACGCCATATGCAAGGAGCGTAAATGGCTGGGAGGCGGGATTGTTGACGATCTTTGGCAGCATCGCCGTTAGTATCATGTTCCTGTCCTATTGGCTGGAACACCGTTCCAAATGGATGGTCCTAGTCTTTGCCGCCGGTTCCGCCCTGACCTCCCTGTACAGCGGGATAGCGGGGGTCTACCCCATCACCGTGATCGAGGCCCTGTGGGCCGCTGTGGCGCTGCAACGTTTCGTCAAACGTCATCGGGAGGAAGTTTCCGTGGCCTCGTAGCCCAGTTCGGCAGATAGTGGTCCCATAGATTGGAATCAGAGGAACACCATGAGGAAACTGTTTAAGATAGAGATCCCGTTCATCGCCGTGCTGAGCGGCCTGGCCCCATTGCCCTGGTGATGAGTGATCCCTGGTCTGCTCGGCCTCCTTGGTGGGACATCGGCCGGGCTGGCCATCGCGCCCGCGTTGCGGGTGCTGACGTGGCCTCTGCTAGCGCTTACCCTGGTGATGCTGGGAAGAGGCTGGTACTTGAACCTGTCCCATGGGGAGCGCTGGCGGTCTATCTGGAACCGGCGGGCCGGCCTGATCCTGGTTGGTTCAACCGTTCTGGCGGTGGCGCTTTGGGGCCTGCGCTTGGCCGGGTTGCTAGGACCCAGGCCGTTCTAGTCCATCTGTTGTAGGAGCGGAAAAATGTTCCCAATTCTGGCTATAGTGGCTTGCTGCGCAATTGTCCCTGTGGCTATGGCGGCGGTAGCCCTTGTGAACTCTTTAGGTAAACGCGAGAAATTTAACCGCCAGAACCACCCCAATGATGGTCCGGAGGTGGCTCTGCCGCCTCATCAAGAGGGCGGGGACGGGCGATGATCATTCGCAAGCGGCAGGCCTTGGTGTTGCCGCTACTGCTGATGCTCGCAGTTACTCTGGCAGCGTGCGGCGGCAATGAACCAGAAGGTATAGCACAGGAAGTGTCCGTACCGAACGGGCGGAGTCTCGAAGGGATTTCCCCCGTAGCCGGGCAGCTTGTTCCCGATTTCACCTTGAATACCGGCTCCGGTTCGTCCTTCTCTTTGCGCAGCCACCGGGGAGAGATAATCCTCCTCTACTTTTCCTTTCCTGGTTGACCCACCTGTGGGTTGGAGGCTCCAGCCCTTAGCCAGATTCAAGAAGAATCGGCGGATCAAGGGGTTCGGGTCGTTGCCATCAACACGGCTCCCTGGACCAGTTTGCCGGATTGGCAGGACTTTTGGAGAAGCAAGGGAGGCGGAGAGGTTATCTGGGCCACTGACGGCGGCCAGAACTTGGTCCGTTTGCTTCAGGTGAGGAGTCTGGGAACCACTATCATCATAGGCCGGCAGGGGCGCCTTTCCTATCGTGATGACGGGGCCACTACCTATTCCACCTTGCGGGGAGAGGTGGATGACCTACTGTGACCCGGGCAGACTCCGGCTGGCGCTACCCAATCCTTTCGGCGAGATTGGCCATTACTCCGATTTCCAGTGAGCCTGGGTCGGCTTCCCGCCAGGCTTCTTGGGCTTGATGAATACCGGCGGCCGCCGCCTCACGCTTCCCGCTTTCTTCTTGGGCTCTGGCCAGCCAGAACACGTCCCTGGGCGTTTCACGCCGCAGAAGACGTTGGCCGAGCATTGCTTCTGCCTTTTCAAATTGCCCGGCGCGGAGAAACGCTTCCAGTAAAGTGTCCTCGAAAACTTCTCGCTGGGCGTGGCTCCCGCCGATGCGGGAAAGCTGGCCATACGGCGCGTCCGGGCCGAACAGCGGCTCCATCAGACGGACCGCCTCACCGTAGTCCTCGTGGATGAATGCGTTGATGCCCTGCACCAACGGCAGTGTAACCTCACCGGCCAGTTTGTCTCCTCTATCAGCCACCGTCCGCAGACCATCCATCATGCGGGCTAGGGATTGGTCATCGGAGGCAACGGCGAAGGCCAAGGCGGCGTGGGAGTCGCGGAAGGCAGGGCCGGGGCGCTCGGCAGCCGGTTCTGCTTGGGTACATAGCTCTTCCATCATGGAACGGGGGGCGGCGCCTCCATAAATCTGCAGACGCCACATCAGGGAAGCGCTATCGTTCACTGAAAGGGGGCTTTTCTCCAACACCGAGGGGCGGATGTTGCCTTCGTAGAGTTCAATGGCGCGTTGGTAGTGGCCCATGGCCAGTTCAAACAATGCCAGGTGCCAGGAAAGGTGGACGTGGTAGGAGGCGCGGTTGTCAAAGCCGGGCAGCCAATCTGCCAGGAAATCGGCGCCTCCGGAAGCGTCGCCCCTTTCGAAGTAGACATGGGCAACGGAATGGGAGGCAACGGCGTTGGTGGGACGCTGCTCCAGAGACCGCTCAGCCAGCTTCAAGGCTTCCTCGAGCAGCCCGTTTTCGTGGTGGGCGAAGGCGTACTGCCCCTGGAATGCCCAGTCGTCGCCGTACTCCGGCGCCACGCTCTTCATCAGGGGAAAAAGCTCCTGGGGATAATTGGCGACACCGGCGCCTGCATTACTGCACCCTAAAACATACAGGCGTTGGGCCACTCTGACCATAAACATGTCTCGTGGAAACTCGGCAAGATGCTGGTGGATGAGGGCAAGGGCTTCCGGCCCCCGGCCGTTGGTCCACAGCGCTATGGCCTCGATTTGCTGCTTCTCGCGGCGCGATGTCCCTGCCGCCAGGGATTGAGCCTGTTTGGCCGCCTCCCGCGCCTTCGCCACCCTCGCGCTTGTCATATAGGTGTAGGCCATAGCGGCATGCGCCAGAGCAAATCCTTCGTCGGCTTCAATAGCCGATTGAATCTTCTCCTCCGGGCCGAAGTTCTGCTCCAATAGAAGGTCTACACCTTCCACCAATCCTTCGGCCGCGGCAGTGGAATTGGTGCTGATGGGAAGCCCGTAACGGTCTTTGATATTGTTTACGTTTTGCATTGTGTTGCTCCTTTCCTATGCCGCTCCCAGCTGCCGTCTCAGAGGGTTTGAATGAGGCTGAATTTTGAACACCGGGGATTTACTGAGCATTGCATTAATTGCTGAATGCCACGCGTGACCAGGCCAGAGTAGAAATCCCCCTTAATCCCCCTTTGCAAAGGTAATTATCCCCTAGCTTCAAGTAGCTTGTATATCAGCATCAATGCTGACTTCTCTGCTTCGGCGAAAGCACTAGACACCTTTACCACTCCGCGGGATCTTCCAAAAGCAACGGCTGCCCTCACCTTCCTTCGAGTGCGTAGAGATCCGAAAGACCCCCTATGAAGGTCATATGGCCGAGCGTCTTGTTCCCGCTCCAACGGAGGTCCCAGGCGGTCTCACCGTTCGAGGTGACCTCGCGGATCAGGGGGTCAGATCCCGTGTTCAGCGCGGTGTTGCCGTTGTCCAGCCGAAAAGCCTCGCCCCAGGTCGGCGCGTAGAGGCCCTCACCCTCGCCATAGGACCAGATCTCGACAAGGGTCTCAGAGGGTTCGTGGAGAGCGTACTCTCGGACACGCTGCTCCCGCCCCTGCTGAGTATGAGTAGAGAGGATAAGCGTCTGAGCATCGGTGTAGTTGACGCCGTGCTGGAAGGAGAACTGGCTTTCTTCGGGGTGGAACGACCAACTCTCAGGCACTGTGCCAAACTCGCGAAGGATCTCGCCGCTCGCAAAATCGATCTCGATCACTGAGCTGTTGGTCCAGAAGGAGAGCAGGACTGTGTCTTCTGACTCCTCCCAGGTGGTGGTGTTGGACGCCACGATGCCCGGGACATCCCAAGTGTCCTCGTCCCAGACCAACCGGTAGTTCCCCGCGGGGTCGACCGCCCAGAGTTGCTCCCCGTCGATGCCGGAACGGCTGGCTCCCCAAACGATCGTGCCGTCGGTGCGCTCGTCCCACCCGTGATGCAGGCCGGGGACCGGGATCGTCATAAGGACCTTGTTGCCTATGGTCACCCTACGAATCGTCGAATCCTCGGCGGTGCCAGTGCTCCAGTACGTGTCGGTTTCGAGAACCAGGTGATCGCCCGAGCGCGCCACCCGAGGGACCAACATCGAGTGGCCACCCACCGGCGCACGGTACCAGACGATGCGGCCTATCCGGTTCAGGATGAGCGCCCAGCCGTTGGTTTCTCCCATGGTGTTGAGGCTCACCAGCAGGAACTCCGCCGGGTGGGTGAGTGCGTGGTCATAGGTCACCAATTTCGGCTCTTAGAGGCCGTCCGGCAAGCTCCCGGTGGTGGCCGTCCAGGTCTCGGCAGAGCTCACCGGAGTGGAGTGGAATCGGTTCATGATGCGCACCTTGACGAGAACGTCCGCCGGAGCGCCGAGCACGAGTTCCTTCTGAGGCCCCTGGGCAAGTTTGCGCTCTGGCGAGGCCCGCCAGGCTCCCCCGTTGATCGAGAACTCCAGCCAGCCGCCGACGACAGCCTCGTCCTGGCTCCAGCTCACGACGAGGACGGTCTTCACCGTCGGGTGCACGGAGACGACCACATTCGAGACCGGCGCTTCAACTGGGATGGGGTGCCGGCCGGCGTGCGCTGGAGCAATGCCGATGAAGGCCACGATGCCTACAAGAGCGATTACGTAGAGCATGCTTCTCATTTTTTCCTCCTCGCCCTTCTCTGAATTTGTAGAAATCGGTTTTAACCAAATTCCAGCCGAGTTTTAGCCTGGGGATGACACGGGTCTGACGGCTTCACGCAACGTCTGTTTGGATCCCGCCGTTGCCCTTCCGATCACCGCGAACATTACTTGACGTCAAGGGATAATTACCTTTGCAAAGGGGGAGAACTGGCCCCCTTTCGCAAAGGGGGATTAAGGGGGAATTAGCCCCACAGTTCTGCCTATCGGCGAGTTTAATAGTCTATGCAAGTCTCAGTAACATGGGTGTAATTTATTATAAACGACGCAGCCATCTGATACAGCAAGCCGTTAGTGGCGGAAAAACTTAGGGCATTTAACGCTCCGGGTACCGGTCGATCGTATTGTTGGATTCAGCCGTGGCGGTCTGTGCGTTCTGTTCTATGGTGAACCCTACGCTGGCTGCAAAGTCTGCTTGGTCTCGCAGTTGGCGGCGATAAAGTCCCAGTCGTACTGCATCGGGATCATTTCAACTTTTCGCCATGTTTCAGATTGGTCGTGGTAGTGGGCGCTGCCGGGATGGCCCGAGCTGCCTAGAGGCACGGCCCATAGTGATTGGTCCCAATCCGAGGTGTCAAAAGCGTAGCGGACCACCGAAAGGCCGGTGACCGTGGCTGGGTCCGACAGCGAGTATGAACCAGCCAACGGAGTGTCGCCGTCGCCGCTGGTAAGGATGGGCGGGGGGTCAAGCAGGGCCGCAAACTGGGGATAGGCCATCGAAAGAGTGTGCGCCGGGCGGGCCTGGTGGACCAGGTCCCAACGCCATTTTTCCATGTCATCGCCCAGGACCTCTTTTAATTGGGCGGTTCCAGCGGATAGGGCTCGGGACATCAGGGCCTGCCAATCGTCTCCCGGAGCCAGCAACCGGCGGTCGTCCTGGTCTATCAGTTCGATCAGGCGGGCCTTCAGCCTGGCTAGGAATCCGCCCAGACCTCGTCCGTCGGGGTTCCATGCCAACCGGCCCAGTTCCGATCCCAGATTTTGCTCCAGCACCTCTCGAAGCAGAGCGTCACGAAATGCGCTGTAGATGGTGGGTTCAACCCGCCCGGCGTCCATCTGCCCATCCCAGGCGATGAGCTTATCCTTGGCCTGGGCCGAAAGGCTGTCCTGTGGCTCAACCCGCCGCATGAACCCGGCGTAGGCTTGGGCGGGAATGGAAACCCGCTCGCCGTGTACCGAAGCCATGTCTTCCACCGACGGGGTGTCAATCTTCAACAGTCGGTGGGCCACCCGTTTGGCTCTGAAACCCGGGGTGAATTCCGACGAGATGTAATGAGGATAATCGTCGCCCACCGGCCTGTTGTTGGCGGTGACGACATAGCCCTGTTCCGGATTCAGCGAGCGGGGGAGTTCGTCAAAGGGTACGTATCCGTGCCATTCGTATTCACCGGTCCAACCGGGCACCGGGAGCCAGCCGTTGATCTTGGAGCGTATGGGGATGCGGCCGCGGCAAAGATATCCTGAGTTGCCGTGGATGTCGGCATAGAGGAAATTGTTGCAGGGGTCCATCCACTCCCGCATCGCCTCGATGAGTTGAGGCGCATCTTCCGCCTTCAGCATGGATAGAAGGGTATCGGGCCAGGCAGAAGGCCCTTCAGTGGCGGTGTATTTGAAAGCCAGGCCGGACCCTTTTCCCGGATCGCCGGAAATCACCGGCCCATGTTGGGTGACAATAGACTCGATATGGACGTCGCCACCGCCCTTGATCTTTATGGTTTCCTGATGAACCATTGCTGGCAGCCATTGGTCTTGGAACAGGTATTCCCTGCTTCCGTTGCCGTTATCACTAGGGTTGAAGCGCTCTATATAGAGGTCTTGATAGTCGGCCGAGGTGTGGGTAACGGACCAGGCCACGTTGGCGTTGTGGCCGAAATGGGGAAAGCCAGGCACGCCGGGGAATGACAGGCCGATCACGTCGAATTCGGGGCAGGCCACCTGGTTTTGATAATAGACGTTGGGCGTGTCCAACGCCCGGTGGGAATCCCCCGCCAGAATGGGCTTGCCAGAGGCGGTGCGGCTGCCCGAAAGCACCCAACTGTTGCTGCCGGCGTCGGTTTCGTATAGATAGTTCACCGCGGCCGCACCCTTCTGCAACTCTTCCAGGCCCTGGTCCAGTAGCCCGGAATACGTCTCGCCCGGCGGCAGGATCACGGGATAGCCGGGCTGGAAACCTGGGAACAGCTGGGATGCTTTCTCCGGTCCCAACTTTGCCACCACCTGGGCGCGCCAAACCTTTGATTCGAATACCCCCATGAGGATGTGGCGCACCTTGTAGGCCACCAACCCGTGCCAGGGCTGCCATGGCTCCGGTTCTAGGCCGATGATCTGGTATTCCACGGGCAACGGGCTGTCGGATCCAATAAAGGCGTTGACCCCCGAAGCATAGGCGTCAAACATCTCTCTGGTCTCCGGGGATGAAGCCTGGTAGTCCGCCTTGGCGCTGTCTACCAGGCGAAACCGGCGCATCAGCTTGTCTTGCTCCACCGCCGATTCTCCCACCATCTCCGCCCATCTCCCTGCGCCCCGCTTGCGGTCGAACTCCATGTGCCACAGCCGGTCCTGGGCGGTAACGAAGCCCTGGGCGAAGAAGGCGTCTTTCTGGCTGGAAGCGCGGATGTGGGGTATGCCCTGCTCATCCCGGTATACCTGGACCTCACCGTCAAGACCGGGAAGTCTCACCGTGCCGGTGACCTGCGGCAAGGCCTCTTTCAGGCTCTGTTCCAGGGCTTTGGCGTCGATGGTATCGATCATCAAAAACCTCCCCCACCGTATGATTCAACTCTCCGTTTGATTAGGAAAATCAACTGTCACCTGATTATCCTGGGGCGATAATAACACAGGGTCCAACCAATGGCTGTGGGGATTGACTGCCGCCTGGGACCTGGCTAACATCCGGCTACATCGATGGGCTTTAACGAATAACGAACCACCTTGCGGAGGCCGGGAATGCAGATCACCGAGCACGTTTACAGCACCCACATCCTGGAGGACCAGAACACATTCGGAGCGATGCATCCCGGCGGCACCCAGATTTACTTCGTGGGCGACCCCAACGGCCGGATGGTGATGGTAGATTCGGGAGAGCCATACCGGGCATGGACGCGGCAGATATTAGATTACCATGCCGAGTTGGGGAGGCCCAAGATATCAGCAATCCTTATCACCCACGGGCATGGGGACCACATTGGCGGCCTGGACCGGATCCAAGATGTGCTAGATTGCCCGGTGCGGTGTCATCCAAAGCTTGAACCCAGGCTGACCCACCAGCTTGGCAAGGGCTGCGTCGAGAAATTGCGTTCCCGGGAAGTGATACCAACCGGCGGCGGGGCATCGCTCCGTGCCTATTACACTCCCGGCCATGAAGACGACCACATCTCATACTACCTGGCGGCCGGCCGCGGGGTTTTTAGCGGCGACACAATCCTGGGCAATTCCTCGTCAAGCGTGCGAAATTTGGCCCAGTACATGAAGTCGTTGGAGCTGCTGGCGCGGCTGAAGCCGGCGATGCTGTTCCCCGGCCACGGGCAGATCATTCAAAACGGCACAGCTCGGATCAAGTGGTACATCGACCACCGCCAGCAGCGGGAGGAACAAGTGATGTCGGCCATCAAGAGCGGAGCTAGCTCCGTTGATGAGATCGTACGGGCGGTTTACCCACGCAATTTGCGGAGTAACCTCAGGGGCGCTGCCGCCCGTAATGTGCGAACGCATTTGGAGAAGCTGCGGGAGGAGGGCCGCGTCTCTGAAGACTCAGCCACCTACGCCCTAGCTGGTTCCTAGATCTGGGGCCGAAACTAGCTGCGCTCTAACAGCTCTATGCGAACATCGTCGGGGGTGCGGACGAAGGCGATGGACACGCCGGGCCGTATGCTGTGGGGCTCAACGAAAAATTCGGCCCCACGCTCCTTCAGCTGAGCCACCGCCTCCTCCAGGTTGTTGACCCTTAGGCCGAAATGGTCCAGGCCCAGATGGGGGTTCTTCAGCGCCTCGGGTGTCGCGTCGTCGGCTGCGGCGATGAATATGGCCAGCCCGCCGAGGTTCACGTCCACCCGTTGCCGGCCGTCGGACTGGATGGACTCCTTTATCTCAGCGTCGAACATCTTGTTGAAATATTTGGCGGTTTCCATAGGGACCCGGCTGCGGATATGAATGTGGTCGTAACTATAGGTGATCATGGTAAACCTCCATACCAGGCCTAGTTTCAATCGATTGGTCCGGCGGCAATGGCTCCCGCCGGAGCCAGCCCAAGTTATCCCGGTGGCCCTGGCATGTCAAGGGTCCTTCGATAAAAATCCGGCGGCCAATCATTGACGGTCCCGTTTGCCAGGCATACAATTCCAGAAGAAGACTTGATGCACGGCTATGGGTGACTGAGGCCACGCATTCGGATACACTGGCCTTCCGATACAATTTAATACTGCCTGACGGTTGCCCCGCCTTGACGGGGCAGATGGGGAAGCCGGTGTGAGACCGGCGCGGTCCCGCCACTGTGACTATATTGTCCCTGCACAACCGCCCATATTGGCGAGGCAGCAACGATCCGGAAGCCAGGACACCTGCCTCAGGCTTGACTAGACGGACTTCGCGGACAAGGGGACGAGTCGTTTTTAGCCTGGCCGAAGAGTCAGGTTTTTTGTTTCCCCGGACGAGATAAAATCAATTGCCAACGATCAAGGAGTTCGTGGCGAAACGCGATCTGAACATAATTGTCTGTGTTGACCCCCAAAGGTGTCTTACCCTGGAATACGGGGGCAGAGACAGCCGGGAGTTGTTGCGGGAGATACAGGACCAGATCAAGGACCATGGTCTGGCGAGCCGGGTGCAGGCCACCCCCTGCCGCTGTATCTTTGGCTGCACCTATGGGCCTAGAATCGACGTGATAAACCGGACCACCGGCGAGAAGATCCTCTACGGTACGGTGGAGGCCCCGGTAAATATCTCCGTCCGGGGACGAGTGGATATGAAGAAGATACCCGATGGCCTGATCGGGTTGGCTCTGGACAACCTTTCTTAAAACAAACGCCCCGCCCCTGAGTGGGAACGCCGTCTCGGTCTGGAGGCCGGTTTTGGAGGATTCGATGCTGCGAGAGATACTGGAAGACTGTGAAAAAACCTTCGCCGAAGTGGTGCTCATGCTTTCCAACGAGGCCACCAGCGCTGAGGTGTATACCGACTTCACTGATCTAAAGTTCCATGAGAATATCGTGACCTTTATGGCCGAGGGGGGCACCCACCTGCACCTGTATATGGACCAGGTGAAAAAGGCCCAATTCATCCAAAAGAATAATGAGGAAGGCCAGCCGAGTTACTCCCTGTGGCTGATGGATGGGGAGGACCAGCCTCTGTTAAGGGTTTATCTGCGCAAGTCGGAGATAGAAGATACCAACCAACCTCGTCACGACGGGTTTCTAGCTCTGATGAAGAAGTACGGGGAAACCATTGCCCTGGATGGTTAGTCCGCAAAGCCTTTCAAAATGGCGGCGAGCCTGAATATATCAGTTACAACCCTGGACGATAAAACCCTGGAGAATATGGGATGGCCCCGACAATAGTCATAGCCGGCGTGCGCAGCGGGGTGGGAAAGACCACCATTGCCACCGGGATAATGGGGGCTTTGACCCGCCGCGGCCTATCGGTCCAGCCCTTCAAGGCGGGCCCCGACTACATAGACCCCAGCTATCACAAGCTGGCCTGCGGCGTTCCCAGCCGCAATTTGGACACCTGGCTATTGCCACATTCAACGGTGTTGGAGCTGTTCCAAAGGGCCGCTGGGCGCGGCGATGTGTCGGTGATCGAGGGCGTCATGGGCGTTTTCGACGGCCACTCCAACCTGTCGGAAGAGGGCTCCACGGCGGAGTTGGCCAAGCTCCTGCGGGCGCCGGTGATACTGGTGGCCGACGCCTCCAAAGTGGCCCGCAGCGTGGCGGCCGAGGTTCTCGGATACCAACAGTTCGACCCCGGCCTGAATATCGCCGGCGTGATCTTGAACGGCGTCGGCGGCCCCCGCCACCTGGATTTTTGCAAACCCCAGATCGAAGCCACTACCGGCCTGCCGGTCTTGGGGTATCTGCCCCGACGGGATGACCTGGTTCAGCCCGAGCGTCACATGGGCCTCATCCCCACCGTGGAGGGGACCGTGGCCCGGCAGTGGTATGACACCCTCATCGCCCAAATCGAGGAAACGATAGATTTAGACCGGCTGATGATGCTTGCCAACTCGGCGGCTGGAACGGGCGCGGTGGCCGGAGCATATCCGGAAACGCCCCAACCCAGGCGGGCGGTGATCGCCGTGGCCCAGGACAAGGCTTTCAGCTTCTATTATCAGGACTCGCTGGACCTGTTGGCGGCCTGGGGAGCGGAGATTGTCCCGTTCAGCCCGTTGGAAGACGAGAAACTGCCCGGGGGGATCGGCGGCATATATCTTGGAGGCGGATTCCCGGAATTGTTTGCCAGGGAATTGTCGGAGAACAAACCGATGCACCTCGCAATTCAGGATGCGGCAAGGCGCGGAGTACCGGTATACGCGGAATGCGGCGGACTGATGTATCTGGGCGAGAGCCTCTTCGACCTGGATGGCGGCCGGCACACGATGACCGGCGTCATTCCCGCCGTGTCCCGCATGTCCAGCAAAAGAATGACCCTGGGATACCGGGAGGTAGAGGCCTTGTCCGACGGACCGCTGCTGCGCAAAGGCCAGACGGTGCGGGGGCATGAATTCCATTGGTCCACGTTGGACCAGCCGGCGGAACCATCCCAATCGGCCTACCGGGTGGTCAACCAGGACGGCCGAGTTGAGGGATTCCGGTCGGGCAGCGTGTGGGCCTCCTATATCCACGTCCACCTGGGTAGCCATCCATCTTTGCCCCGCCGGTTCGTGGAAACTTGCGCCTCGGACTCAGCTTGAGATCGGTGATTTGGACCGCTTCTAAACACCCCCGGCGTTGCAATTGAAACGTCGCTGAATTAGGAATGAATTCATGAGCACACAGGAAAAACAAGAGGGACCCCAGTCGGTTAAAGGCCCCCGCATCGACAAGGGTCTGGTAATAGTCAACACCGGCAGCGGCAAGGGCAAGACCACCGCGGCCATGGGCCTTTTGTTCCGCGCCTGGGGCCGGGACATGAAGGTGATCATGCTCCAGTTCATCAAGCATTCCACGGCCAACTTCGGCGAGCAAAGGGCCGCCAAAAAGATCGGCGTTGAGATGCGGGCCATGGGCGACGGCTTCACCTGGCGCTCCAAGGACATAGAGCAGACCGCCGAACTGGCCAGGGCCCACTGGGAAGATTGTAAAAAGGTCATCGCGTCCGGCGAGTACGATGTGATCGTGTTGGACGAGTTCACCTATCCCCTGCACTACGGCTGGATACCCGTTGAAGACGTGATTCAGGTGTTGTCAGCCCGCCCCGATATGCTTCACATCGTCATCACCGGCCGCAACGCCCCCGACGCCCTGGTCGAGTACGCCGATCTGGTAACCGAGATGAAAGTCGTGAAGCACCCCTACCAGAGCGGCATCAAAGCCCAACCGGGGGTTGAGTTTTAGGGAGGGCAGGCGATCCAACGGTTGGGTCCAATGCCTGGCTTCCAGATTCAGCGGCGGCGAAAGGAGCCTCAAATTGTCCACATCCACCCTGGTAGACCAGACCCTGGCGGAGATTTACTCCCTGGACGAGAGTGCAATGGCCGCCGCGCGTGCCCGCCAGGACACCCTGACCAAGCCGTTGGGCAGCCTGGGGCGGCTGGAAGACCTTTCGGTGCAGTTGGCGGGAATCTTCGGGCAAGCGACGCCCACCATCCGGCGCAAGGCAATCATCCTGGCGGCCGGCGATCATGGGGTGGTGGCCGAAGGCGTCAGCGCTTATCCTCAGGAAGTCACCCCGGCCATGGTGATGAACTTTCTCAGCGGGGGCGCTGCTATCAACGTCCTGTCCCGCCACGCCGGGGCGGAGATAATCATCATAGATGCCGGAGTAGCTTCCGACCTCCCCCCTGACCCCCGCCTCAGGGTGGCAAAGATCGGCCGGGGCACCGCCAACATGGCCGTGGGGCCTGCCATGAGCCGCCAGCAGGCCATCCAGTGCATCGAGACGGGTATCGAGACTGCCCAGGAGCAGATCGCCGAAGGAGCGGACCTGGTGGCCTGCGGCGACATGGGCATAGGAAACACCACTCCCTCCAGCGCCATCACCGCCGTTATCACCGGGACCGATCCAACGGTAACCACCGGGAGGGGCACGGGAGTGGACGACGCCGGTCTGGAGCGGAAGATCGAGGTGATCAAGAGGTCCATTGAGGTCAACCGTCCCGACCCGAAAGATGGGCTGGACGTTTTAGCCAAGATCGGTGGATTTGAGATCGGAGTTCTGGCGGGGGTCATGTTGGGCACTGCCTCCCGCCGCCGGCCCGTTTTGGTGGATGGGTTCATCTCGGGCGCCGCGGCTTTGATCGCCTGGACCATCTCTCCCGCCGCCCGCCACTATTTCATCGCGTCCCACCAATCAGTCGAGCCGGGCCACCGGGTGGGCATGGATGCTATGGGACTGAACCCCCTGTTGGATATGGGGATGCGGCTGGGTGAGGGCACCGGTGCGACACTGGCCATGCACCTGGTTGAAGCTGCCGCCAAATGCTTGGCGGAGATGGCCACATTCGGGGAGGCGGGGGTTTCCGAGCGCACCGACGACTCCCCTGAAAATGAACCCCGCACCGGAGCCTGACCGCTGGGTTTCTTGCTGAAATCGCCTCTGGCCGCCCTGGCTTTTCTGACCTGGTTTCCAGCCACCCGGTTGAGAGACCGGAGCCAGCAGGACATCAGCAATTCCCGGATCTACTTCCCCTTGGTCGGCCTGCTGCTGGGCGCGGCCCTGGTGGTGGTGGAACTGGGGGCCTCGTTCGTTTTCCCGCCTCACCTGACCGCTGCCCTGTTGGTGGTCCTGATGCTGGTGGTGACCCGCGGCCTGCACATCGATGGTTTAATGGACGTGTGCGACGGGCTTTTTGGAGGGGCAACCCCCGAAAGACGCATGGAGATCATGCGCGACTCCCGAGTCGGCGCCTTCGCGGTGGCCGGAGCAGGCGGGGTGCTGCTGCTTAAATATGGCGCGTTGGTCTCGTTATTGGCTCTCGGTCCGCCGGGCAAAGAGCTGGCGTTGCTACTGTTCCCCATGATCTCTCGTTGGACCATGGTGGCTGCCCTGGCGGCCTTTCCCTATGCCCGCAGCCAGGGTATGGGGTCTCCGTTTCATCAAGGCAACATATGGCCGGCGACGATTCTTGCCGCGGCGGCCGCGGGTCTGGCGGCGGTTTTGATCGGCGGCATCGGCGGCGTTGGCATCCTAGTCGGGGCCACCTGCATGGCCTGGGTTTTGGGCCGAGGCATGTTCAAGATGCTTGGCGGGCTGACCGGAGACACCTACGGAGCCATCAACGAACTGGTGGAAGCTGCCGTCCTTGCCGCCGCCGTAGCCCTGATCCCGCATGGCTGGTTGGAGCCATTGCCCCGGTTGTTGGGCTGGATCTGAAAGCGTTGGCAGGCGGCGCCGAATCAACCAGCCTAGATGATGAACAGCAGACCAGGGGTTTTGATCCACGAGGAGAACGGTATGGACCGCAAGTTTTTGGCATTCGACCTAGCCGTGGCAAAGTGGGTCCCAGACGGCGGCGAGTTAAATGCTCACCGTCCGTTGGGGATTTCCTGCGCCGCCATGCTGTTGAGTGATACCGGACGGTTTGTCACCTGGCATGGCGGGACACCCGATGGCGACGCGGCCAGCCGAATGACCGCGGAAGACGCCAAGACCATGGTCCAGACTCTGGTGGAGAAAGTAAACGCTGGATATAGCTTGTTGAGCTGGAATGGGCTGAGTTTTGATTTTCCGGTCATGGCCGAGGAATCCGGCCTGGAATCAGAGTGCCAGCTTTTATCGTCTCGGCATGTGGATATGATGTTCCACGTGTATTGCGTAAAGGGGCAGTATCTAGACCTTAAAACGGCGGCCACAGGAATGCGTCTGACAGTCCGGACCCAGGGTATGGCTGAAAGGGATGCGCCTAGGCTTTGGGCCGAAGGCAAGCACCGACTGGTGCTGGATCACTTGGCCGAGAATTTGCGGACAACCACCGATTTGGCTTTAACCTGTGAACGGCGCAAGGTCTTTTTGTGGATCAACAGACGCGGCTCCTCACAAGGAATGGACCTGCCTTCGGGTTGGCTTACCGTGCCGGAAGCGGCGAGGATCAAAGGAATCGATCACACCCAATGGCAATGGGACCGCTGACCAATCAGTCATTCTCGATGATTGAAAATTCCAATCCGGAGTGGGTAGACATGTCGATGGAATGGTATGACTGACAACGAGTTTAGACCCTTCGGCTGCGCTCAGGGGGACATGTTGGGTGGCCAGGATCATCGCCATCGCGGAAGGACCGCTACCAGTGCCTGAGGCATTATACGATCCGGTCATGCTGGTCCTTGCCTTGGTGCTGGACCTGGCGTTCCGGGAGCTGCCCAACCGGCTTCACCCAACGGCTTGGATTGGGCAAACGGTTTCCTGGGCGGAAAAATTATCTCCCTCGGGCCCCAGGGCAAGCTTGGCGGCGGGAGTCATCATAGTGGTGATCGTCGCCGGCGGTTGGATGGCTGCCGCGGTTTTTGCCGTGCAAGGCCTGCGGGAGATCCACTATTGGGCCTATATCCTGGTGGGCGCGGTCCTGCTGAACACCACCTTCGCCGTAAAAATGCTAGGGCAAGCGGCGTTCCGGGTGAGAAATCTTTTGGCGGTGAATGACCTGGATCAGGTCCGGGCCAATATGGCATCGTTGGTCAGCCGCGACCCTTCCAACCTTACCCCAGACCAGGCGGCGGCCGCGACCGTGGAATCGGTTTCGGAGAACATGTCCGACGGGTTCATCGGCCCGTGGCTGGCTTTTGCCTTGTTCGGATTGCCGGGCGCCGTTGCCTACCGTGCAATCAACACGCTGGACAGCATGATCGGCTACCACGGCAGGTACGAGTACCTGGGCAAAGCGGCCGCCCGGTTGGATGACCTGATCAATGTTGTTCCTTCCCGGTTGACCGGCCTGTTGCTGGTGGCTGCCGGCCTGTTTTTGCCCGGCCAAAACCCGAAACAGGCATGGCGGATCATGTGGCGGGATCATTCCAGGACGGAAAGCCCCAACGCTGGCTGGCCCATGAGCGCCATGGCCGGGGCCCTAGGCGTCCAGTTGGAGAAATTGACCTCTTCCGGTGAAAGCCTTTACCGCCTGGGCAGCCAAGACCATCCACTGGAACACCAAGACATCACCCGTAGCATCCATTCCATGTATCTGGTGGCCGGCTTGGGCATAGTTCTGGTGTTGGTCCTGACCTATATTAGGGCGTCCTTCCTCTGGTAGCGTCCGTTGGTCCAATCCGAGCTTTAAAGATGTTAGGATGGGAACACCCACTCGACCTGACAAATCGGAGGCTATGATATGACCCAATCCCCCCACGGATCCAATTATGGGTCCAACCGTCCCGTGGTAATGGGGCGCAACGGGATGGTTTCTTCGGGCCATCCCCTGGCCTCTCAGGCCGGGATAGCCATGCTGCAAAAGGGAGGGAACGCGGTAGACGCCGCCCTAGCCACCGCGGCGGCCTTAAACGTGGTGGAACCGCTCATGTCTGGCGCGGGCGGCGATGGGTTCATCATGGTTTACCAGAAGGAGACCGGCAAAATCGAAATATGCAACGGCACCGGGGCAGCGCCTTACGCCGCCACCAGGGAGCACTATGCCGATGAGCTGGGGGGAATACCTCTTACGGGAATCAAGTCGGTTTCCGTGCCCGGTATGGTGGACGCTTGGCTATCGGCCCACCAACGGTTTGGCTCCCTGTCTCTGGCCGAAGTCATGGCCCCGGCCATCGATCTCGCGGCCAACGGCTTTCCCGTCAGCCAAGTGGTCGCCATGGCCATTGCTTGTGACGCTTTGCTTTGCGAATTCCCCACATCCCGGGCCGTGTTCACCAGGGATGGGCGTCCCCTTCAACCAGGGCAAACCATGTACCAAAAAGACCTGGCCCGCACCCTTCAAGCCATCATGGACGGCGGGCGTGAGGCCTTTTATGAGGGAGACATCGCCAAGGAGATTGTGGCCTTCAGCCGGGATCAAGGAGGGTTACTTTCGCTGGAAGATTTGGCCGATTGCCACTGCCGGTGGCAGGAACCCATCTCCACCACCTACCGCGGTTACAATGTTTACGAAGCTCCTCCCAATTCCAGCGGGCACATATTGTTGCAGGAACTCAGCCTGGTCGAGCAGTTTGACCTGCGGACCATGGGCTGCAACACGGCCGAAAGCATTCACCTGATGGTGGAGGCTAAAAAGCTGGCGTTCAGCGACCGGGAGGCTTTTATGGCCGACCCAGAATTCATCGACGTGCCCATTGAAGGCCTGGTTTCCAAAGCCTACGCCCAGGACCGGGCCAGGCTCATCGACCCCGGCCGGGCGGCGGCGTCGGTGCTGGCGGGGAATCCCCGTAGTTTTCAATCGATCTCCCAATCGGACCCTAAGACTGGCCGCGGCGCTCCCGCAGGCGCTGGCGCGGGCCGGCCCGAGGAGGACACCACTTGCTTTGCCGTGGTTGACCGGTGGGGCAATGCGGTGTGCCAGTTGCAGAGTATTCAAAGCGGTTGGGGTTCTCGGTTGATTGCCGGCAACACCGGGATCTTGCTGAATAATAGGATGACCTACTGGCATCTTGACCCGGAACACGTGGATTGCCTCCAACCGGGAAAGCGCGTCCGCCACACCATGAATCCCGTGATGATGTTCCGGGGCAGTCAAGAGGGCGCCAACGGCAAAAGCGGCGGTGAACAATTGGTGCTGGTTTGCGGGACGCCGGGGGCCGACACCCAGGTGCAGACCAACCTCCAGGTGATCACCCATCTGGTGGACTTCGGCATGGACGTGGCTGAAGCGGTGGAAGCTCCCCGGTGGCGAAACACCCACAGTCCCACCGAATCCAATGTTCCCCACGTTTGCGACGATCTGCTTTACGTGGAAAGCCGCTTTCCAGCCGATGTGCGGGCTGGGTTGGAATCCAAAGGCCACCAGCTAAACGTCGTCGGCCCGTGGGGAGCCGCCGGAAGCGAAGTGATGATTCAGATCGAACCCGAAGAAGGAGCCATCAAGGGAGCTGCCGATCCCCGGCGGGACGGCTACTCCATTGGTTGGTAGATTGGATGGTAGATGAGAACCTCATGCGATACCCGTGTAGTTGCCGGATCGACAAAAGGCCGCCGGTCCTGCTGAGGTACTAGGCAATGCGTATCCCCGGCCATAAGAGATATTCTGACCCCGACGATTGCGGCAGCCGGGCGGGGGTCTTCGCCGAAGCCGTGCGCGACGGCGACATGGAACTGGCCTGGTCCATGCTTTCCAAGGAAACCAAAGGTATGCGCATGGGGGTGTGGGCCACCCGAAACAACATAGACATGCAGGTTGCTTACCGTGCGGCATACGACACTGCACATCCCCAGCGTGCCACCATGTTGGACGATTTTCGGACGACGGTCTTGCGGTTGTGGCCCTTGGAGGACCTTACCGACCTGGGCGTTTCGCCAACCAACTACGTTGATGACGAACACGCATTCGCCTTTCTTCCCTTTGGGGTGACGTTGAACGTCGATAGGCTTGCCCACCGGAAACTGATGCCCGGCATAATCCTCCCCATGTTGCTGGAAGACGGCGAATGGCGGGTGGACCTGCCCGGCTGGCGGTTTCTGGAGGTTGAGGGCCGGGGCTAGAGGTTTTGGCCCGCAGGAATTCACCCAGCGGGAAATCGGCCAATGGTCCAGCCAGGGACAGAAGAGTACCCGATGGTGGCGTAGCCGGCTTTAAAGCATGCGAATTATGCCTGAGGGAGTCCCCGAGGCTTACCGTTCATCATCTGGTCCCTCGCTCCCGGGGAGGCCGCTTTGGTCCCAAGGCCCAACTTTGCTCGACATGCCACCGGCAGCTTCACGCCCTATTCTCCGAATCGACACTGGCCCAGGGTTTGGATTCACTGGAATCGATTCGGGCGAACCCCCAAATGGCAGGATTTCTGAAGTGGGCCCGCAGGCAGCAGGGCCCCGCCAGCTTTAGGGTCAAGCGTTCCCACCAACGCCGGTAATACCCCTGCCGCTGACCCCAAAATCCACCTGCCGAAGGAATCCAAATTAGGACGAAAACACCACACCTGCATTCAAACCCTCGACGTTGGTTCCGCCAAGCTCATGGGTGCGAGCTGGAGTCGTCGTCGCCCTAGTGATCGCTCTTATAGGGGTTTTTGGCCCCAGGTTTGCGCCGCATGATCCGTACTCCGTCAGAACTGGCCAGATTTTTACTGGCCCAGGAACGACTTGGGACCATCCATTGGGCACCGATCATCTTGGCCGGGATGTTTTGAGCCGCCTGCTTTATTTGTTCCGGCCGCACCTCATAAGCGGACTTCTGGCCCCGGTTATGGGTACAGTTGCGGCCGGATTTCTCGAGGCCATGAGAATTGAAAGCGATTCGCAGTCAGCGGTAAGGCGGCTGCCACCCGGTGGGGTCCTTGAGAATTCTGTGGGCCGATTGTCAGTTGGGATCATTTTCGCTGGACCGGTCCCTCTCGTCGCGGTAATGGCTGTTCTGGGGTCGTCGGTACTAAACTTATTCGTGCCCACTTCCATACTTGTTAGCATCCTGACCATGTCCTTGATCTACCAGGTGGTGCGAAGGACCATGGAAGACCTGGCGCACTCCGGACAGTAACCATCTGGCGGCGTGGCCAACCAACCGAGTCCATTCCGGCTCGCCTTGCGGGCTGGCGTGGTGCTCGCGCCCGTGACTTTTAGTCTGTCTTTACTTTTGACGCTACTTTCAGAATCAACCCTCTAGTTCCTGGGAGTCGGTGTCCCGCCCCATGTACCGAGTCTCGGCGGGATGTTGTCGTCCGCCACTCAACATGTTGCCTTCTACTGGCTTTTGGTTTTCCCAACAGGTGTCATGACAATCGCTGTGGGAGCTCTCGTCGCCGTGACGATCCCGGTCTCCCATGTCCAGAAGTCTTTTCTAGTTGAGACTGAAAGGACGACGGAGGAGATGGAATATGCGGGCATTTGGCTTAGATTTGGTTCGATCGTCATTGATTAGGTCGGCTTCCTGGTGTATATCGGATTTTTGGCTTCGCTACCATTAGACGATTTCCCTGTTTGTTAATGGTCCTATTGGTCCTCTATCACGTGTTTTTTTGGGGGGATGGAAGAGGTCATAGGGTAACAGGTTATTAGGAATTACCGTAGTAACGGCCAACGGTGGGCCGGTAACGATATGGCGATCCGTTCTTAGAGCTCTAGTTATGGTGATCCCCCCGGCCTACCTGCTAATTCCGTTCAATCGCCGTCGCCGGGCGCTTTATGACGTGCTTGCCGGCACGTTGGTGGTCAAATTAACACCGAAACGATGACAACACCGAGAACGGGCCCGGCAAGGGGCCGCTGGGCCCGCCCGGAACGCCTTGCCTGGCATACTTACCCAGGATATACTCCAATCGTTATGGTCCAGCCAAACGAAGAGCCCAACGCAAATCCCGGCCGGGATCCCGTCTCATTGCCGTTGTTCCCGTTGAACCTGGTTTTGTTTCCGGGAATGCCACTGCCGCTTCATATCTTCGAAGAGCGCTATAAGGCGATGATAGGCGAATGTCTGGATACCAATCAGCCGTTTGGGATAGTGCTAATCAAAGAAGGGTTGGAAGTGGGGGAACCCGCCGATCCATTCATGACGGGCACCTCCGCCCACATCGTCCAGGTGGATAGGATGGACGATGGCCGCATGAATATATTGACCCAGGGGGAACGCCGTTTTCGGGTTTTAGAGATCACCCAGAAGGAGCCCCATCTGGCGGCACAGGTTCAGTATCTAGATGAGGAGCCGGGAGAAACTCCCTCCCAGATGCTGGCCGAGATAGTTGAAGGATATTCAGCCTACCTGCGCAACATAGAGGCTTTAAGCGGCGGCTGGACCGCCAATGCGCAGTTGCCCCGGGAACCTGTCCTGCTTTCCTACGCTTTGGCGGGCAGTCTAGACCTTCCCACCGGCATCCGCCAGCAGATATTGGAGACCGCCACCGCCGCCCAGCGCCTGGAGATTTTGGCGCCTCTGCTGAAAACGGGCAACGAGATCCTGCTGGAAGAGGTGGTTAAAAGGAACCCCTTCCAGGGCCCCCGCTTGAACTAGCGTTCGGTCAATATGATCCTGGCGGACGACGGCGTTACCCCCTCTTGATCTCCCCGTTCGTAATAGGGAGAAAACCGGCTCCTTCCACCTTACGAAGGGGGAAGGTTGGGCTGGGGGTACGACCCCCAGCCAACGCGTCGCAACCATCTGGATGTAATACTGGCCCTCGGTCGAGGTTTGCCGCCATCGGAAATGGCAGAATCTTCGTCAGCTACAACCCGTCGAACCACGGCCCGCTACACCTTAACCAACTCTCCGTAAAGCCTCACCCCGCCGGATTCCGGTATCATTCCGGAAAACAGTTCCGGATGCATCATTTCCGCCATGATCTCCAGACCGGTAACCAGCCGTGGACCGGAGCGGCTGGTATAGGCGCTGGCGTCGATGACGTAGACCCGTTGGTTCTTGACCGCCGGCAGGGAAGCCCACGCCTCGTTGGCCGACAGCAGGAGCACATCTTGCAGCGCCCTTTTCACGTCGAAACCGCAGGGCATGAATATGATTACGTCGGGCTGGCTGGCCGCCATTTCGCTCCATTCCATGGGGCCCGAGCCCGCATCCTTACTACCGAAACAATTCTCCCCGCCGGCTAGCTCCACCATTTCGGGTACCCAATGTCCGGCGTAGATCAGCGGGTCGATCCATTCCAGGCTCAATACCTTGGGTTTCGTCGCGGCAAGGGACGCCCTGGCGGTCACCGCGTCGATTCGGGCCTGCATCCGGCTGGTGATCTCTTCGGCTTTAGCCTCGGTTCCAGTTGCGGCTCCTACGGTTAGGATGTCCTGGAGAATGTCGCTCACGAACTGGGGGTCAAGGGAAATCACCGCTGGTTCTTTGCCTAAGCTGACACTGGCCTCGGCGACCTGCCGAGTGGAGATGGCTCAAACCTCGCATATGGCCTGGGTCAGCAGCAGATCGGGCTGGGCGGCCAGCAGCACTTCCTGGTCGATCTCGTAGATCCCCAAACCCTCTTTCAGCCGCTCTGAGATCACCCGGCTTATCTCAGAACTGGTGGGCTCGGTCCCCTCGAACACGCTGCGTACAACATGGGGCTTTTTAGGGGCATCCGCGGGGTAATCGCACTCGTGGGTCACCCCGAAAAGTTGGTCCTGCAACCCAAGTTCGTACACGATTTCCGTGGCGCTGGGCAAAAATGAACAGATGCGCATGGCGTGTGCTCCTCTATATGATCCAAGCTATCGCAGCGTAAAGTATACGGCTAAAACCCGGGAGGAAGAGCCGGTTTTGATCATGGGATTTTCGGCCACCTGGATTACCATACACCCAAGACCATAAAGGCCCCCGTCGCAGCAGCCGAAGGCTTAGTTTCCCGGCTAAGCGGCCGAGAAAACCGCAACTATGTCCCGTGTCTTTGGAACGGTTTTCGGCGCGGTGGCGGCGTCAAGTATAGGCGGCTAACATCTGCCTCTCGCTACGATGGCCTCGCAGGTGATGCCAGGCGTGATCTCAACACTGCCCATCTGGGTGAACGGAGCCATGAATTCATCCACCTTTTGGCTATCCGCGGCATCCATTATAAGGTGAAGAGTGTGTTGTGATTCCGCGCCAACGGAAGCTTGAATGTTGATCCCGAATTTGCTGGCGTTGTCACCGTGGAGATGGGAAAGAAGCATTTTCCCCATCTCGGGGTTTCCTGCTGGACACGACTCCGGACCATGTTTGGCAATGACGATGAAAAGCGGCATTCTTGTACCTCTCGACTTTATGATTCCAGATTTTAATGGAATTAACAGAACGTAAGCCTCTCAGAACTCACGACACTCGAAATTCCTTGAGCTATAAAAGCCGACACACCGATTCTAGCACCAGGTGCCCTATCAGGCCACCAAAGCCGTTAACTCGAAACTTTGAAGGTGCTCACGAGGGGCTCTCATAACTGGCGTTTGTCTGAGGCAAGAATGCCTGCCCTGGCCAATTACAATTAATTTTCTTCGGAGTCCTGAATACCAGTGGCTTCGTCGATGGAAAGTCCGGCTGGGGCTTGAACGTCGTCGTAGGTATCAATCGTGCTCGCGTCTTGGTCGTAGCCCTGTTCCTCTCCGGTCGAACCGGCCATATCATCCTCGGCGCCCAGAAAGGTGCGGCTAAACGCGCTCTCCAAAACGCCATGGATCTGAAATCCTGCCCACGCCAAACCCGCGGCCAGACCCAGCACCAAAAGAATGGGGAGGGGGGTTGACACGTTTCCCAGAGACAGTAATTGAGAAATAAATGGGATGCTCCAGATTCCCGGCACCGCCAGCAATAAGATCAAGATGCTGTCCCGGACGACCACCCGAATGGTGTACCCGGTCATTGGGATCGGCAGTCCCCGGGTACCCGGAAAAACATACCCGGCTATTTCGTCGGATAGCCTCCGCAGCAACCGCCAGATCGCCCATGCAGGAGGTACGCAAAGGGCAAGGACTGTCCCGCCCACCACCAGGCCCACTAGGCTTTCGCTGAGATGGGTCAGGCCGGAAAGCTCGGGTGCGAACCGTAGGGATCCGGTGCCAGACCCTATCACCACCATTATCATGCCCAAGTTCAAGAAGATCAGCCGGCCCGACCGCTGGATGCGCCGGGCCCGTGGCGTGGTAAAGTTAAAGGCGCTGTGCAACGTGGCCAGGGATAGCACCAAGCTCTCTCCGTATTGCTTCATCAGCCTGGGAGACCGCCTATCCAGGAAATTTGTGACGTGGTCCACCGACCGGAATATCGTGGGATAAAGCAATGCTGTGACCGCGGTGGTGATGGTTATCACTGGATACATGAAAGCGCCCACGGCTCCGAAATCCGCGCCCACCTTGATCATCGCCAGGGAGAATTCACCGGTTTGTGGCATTCCCATCCCCACCCCAAGAGAGGTCCTTCCGCCGTATCCCGCCAGCAGGGTGGCCGCGCTGTCGGCCACGATCTTACCGGCTATGAACACTGCGGCCACGATTAGCGACGGGACCAGAAAATCCAAGGCCAAGGATATATCTATCAACATGCCGATGGATACAAAGAACAGGGCCGCGAACATATCTCGCACCGGGCTCATGACGCGGTCCATTTCCTCCGAATGGTTGGAGTCGCCCAGCACTGCGCCAATCAAGAATGCGCCGGCCGCCGCCGACAACCCCAATTGCTGCCCTGCCAGAGCCAGCCCGAAGCACAAAGCCAATCCGGTGATCAACAGGGCCTCGTCGGAGCGGAAGCGGCTGACAAAGTGGATCAGCCGGGGGGCGAAAATACCGCCAAAACCCAGGGCCGCCACGCCGAAAATACCAACCTTGCCCACCAGGAAGCCGATGTCGCGAATGTTTGCTGTGCCGGTGGTGGCCAGACCGGCAAGGACGGTCAGCATGATGACCGCGATGAAATCTTCCACCACCAAGATGCCGACGATGAGCCTGCCCTGCATGGTTAGCAGCCTGCCGGAGTCGCGCAGCATCTTCATCAAGATGGCCGAGCTGCTGACTGAGAGACTGGCGCCCAAGAAGATTCCCTCGGTGTTGCTCCAGCCCATCAGGATGGCCAGCTCATAACCCAGGGCGAACATGACGGTGAATTCCACCAGGGCGATCATGATGACGGTGGCGCCGATGCCCCGGATCCGCTGCCAGCCAAACTCCAATCCTACGCCGAAGAGCAGCAACACCAGGCCCAGGTCGGCCAGCAGCTGGATGGTTTCCACGTCTTTAACCGGCGGGTCGGGCAGGGTGAATGGTCCAATGATCACGCCAGCGACCAGGTAGCCTAAAACCGGCGGCTGTTTGAACTGGCGGAACAGCAAAAGGGCCCCCCCGGCGACCGCCATGATGATGGCGAAATCCCGGACCAGCCCCGAATCGCTAGCCCCTGCCGCGCTGATGGCGGCCACTAATAATCCGTCTATGAGCGCAAATCCCTCGAAAAATCGGATGATCCACCCATGATTATAGCGTCATAGATCTTGTTTCCACCCATTTGAGGCTCACGAATAGAGGAGATAATTATAGAGTCCAGGAAGACGAATGATGACGCAACCGAAAATTGGTCGGAAATCGGGTGTTTTGCCACAGACCTACCAAACGGCCATTTGCCTCACTGGTAAAGATGGGTCGCGGAAGTAGGATCATGCTCAGTTTGCCCCGTGGACATGGGTTTCAATATTAAGGGTAAAATCCCCCTTAGTCCGCCTTTACGAAAGTGGGAAACTTGGCCGCCTTTACAAAGAGGGTTTGAAGGATTAGGGGATACCATTATTCCGATGAGCCGGTGTCAGGATTGGTTCGTCGAACCACGGGAGCCAGGCCCCGGTTATCTGGCGCTTTGGCGGTGGCCTTTAGGTTAGGTGGCTTTTAAAATGGCTCAGAACCGACGGTTTGGGACTGGTTTCGGCCGATAGTGAGCCGGCCGCTCCGGCAAACCGCTACAGGTGCAAGCTTATAGAATGGCCGGCGGTGGGCAATCTGATCCTAATCGGTGTGCGAAGTTAAACGAATGTAGGAATTGCTACGGTGGCGGCGGCCGTTATATGCGTCTGGCGCCGCCACCGGGAGTTGTTGGCTTGGGTATTCCCCTAGCCCCGTTGGCGGAGTTCCGCATGGGAGGTCAGATCTACGGTGGTATCAGGGGTCGCCACGGCGACCGAACCGTAGAGGGGTCAACGGCGCTTCCAGGTTTCTACCAACTCGTGGGCCTGGTCGTCGTCCACTCCCCACATCTCGAAGTTGACCCGGATGCCGTCGTAGAGACTCAAATCTCCATGATTGGCGTCGGCGTCACGGTACGAAGACACGCTGACATCCATCCAGTCCAGAGCGATGTTTTCGTTCTTGGCGATCCCTTCCACCATGTTGACGGCGCATGCGGAGATGCCGGAAAGGAAAAGTTCGCCTGCTCCCACCATCTCGCCGCCGCTGCCATCGGCCACATAGGCATGGTTCCGGACATTGCAGATGGCCCTTCCGACCGTGCCGGTGCTGTAGCTGCGTACTTGGTATGCCAGAGTTAATTCGGCCATTTCGTCCTCCTCTCCATCTTGTTTTGGCTCCAACAATATGCGCTCACTAGGCGGTCAACCGCCTTCGGGCGCCTTACTAGGCGATTTTCATGGCGCCACTTTATAAGCGATGCATTCGACGATCTCAATCGCCAGGGGCTTCGACGCCAGGCCGGTGGTGCCGATGACGGCCCGGCAGGGAGGATTGGTCATAAACTCACGGTAGACGTCGTTGAACAGAGGCCAATTGTCCATGTTGGTCAAAAACACCACCATGGTGACCACCCGGTGGAACCCGGTTCCCGCCGCTTTCAGTGTCGTCTCCACGTGGCTGAAGGTGGCTCGGTACTGTTCTTCGTCGGAGTCGCCCACGATGACGGCATCGAAACCCGATGCGGTGGTACCGCGGGAAAGCACCTTGACGCTTTTGACCTTTAGCATCCGCACCAGGTCTTCTTCGAAATAATCGCAATAGAGCCCGACCCGGTAGGACTGCATCTGGGTGGATTCGCGACGTCCGTCGGCGATGATCAGGTCCAGCAACCGGTCCCTCTCGTCAAAGGGCAGGCGTTGGGCCAGGTCGATGGTCATGGCGTCCAGGTCGGCCAGGGTGTATGGCATCGCGCTGCCTTGTATTTGGTGGATGCCTCGTGGCTGAGATGCATGTATCTTAGCCGCAGTCCAACCGGCGGCGCAAGTTGGCCGGTGGCGCCTTTAAACACCTGGAGGCGTTAAATCCCGGCGAATGTCTTAGATCGATTTCATCGCGCGGGTTGATACATTTGGCCGATATCCGGTAGACCGGCATTCATCAGGCTTTGACAGTGCGATAATCCCTGCAATATGATGTTTCTCAGAGTTAAGGCTGGCAAAGCCCGTCCACCCGGCCGCCAACCCATCGAGGTGCTTCCATGGCCAGCATACCGGACTTAAAAGAGCAATACGAAAGCCTGGACCGCAGGGTCCTGATAAGAGAAGAAGAGGCGATAGACGCCGGGTGCTTGCTGACTTTCCAATTCGAATATCCGGAGCAGAAGACCCAGGTCAAACTGGACACCGACGAATTTACCGCGGTTTGCCCTTGGACCGGCCTGCCCGACTATGGGACCCTGGATATCACCTATGTGCCAGGCGAGAGCGTAATAGAGCTGAAATCATTGAAATATTATCTTATGTCCTACCGGGATGTGGGTATCGTGCAGGAGCATGCAGCCAACCGTATCCTAAATGACTTGGTGGACCTGTGCCAGCCCCGTAGCATGAGAGTAACCCTGGATTACCGGGTGAGGGGGGGCATCCACTCAACGGTTTCGGTTAAACATCCTTGCGATGGAACAAGCGATGTACTTGGTTAGGATTGAGACCACATTCGACAGCGGCCACCGGCTGCTAGACTACGATGGCAAGTGCGCTTACCCCCACGGCCATACCTACCGGGCCGAGGTCTTTCTCCAGGCGCCTACCCTTGACTCCCAGGGTTTGGTGTTCGACTTCACCGAGTTAAAACATCGCGTCAAAGCGTGGATCGACGCCAATTGGGACCACGCCTTTTTGGTCAACAGCCGTGACACAGAGCTAATAGCCGGCCTGGCTCCCTTGGCAAAGAGCAGGATCTACCAGTTCCTGGAAGAGAACCCATCCTGTGAGGTGATCAGCAGGGAGCTTTATCTGAAGGTAGCCGAGCTATGCGGGGTGTCCCCCGTTAAGGTCCGGCTGTGGGAGTCCCTGGACCAGTATGCCGAGTTCGACGGCCAGGGTTGGCGGGATGATTAGCTACGGCGTGACCCTCCTTTCAGGGGGCCTGGACTCCACCACCGTTACCGCCCAAGCAGCGAAGGTGACCGATCATTTGACCGCCCTCACTTTCCAATATGGGCAGAGCCACAGCAAAGAGGTAGAACGGGCCCGGCAGATCGCCGCCGTTCTGGGCATCCAACAGAAGCTGCTGGATATCTCTTTTTTCGGGAAAGTCGCCTGGTACTCGGCCCTGACCAGCCCGGACCGCTTTCCAATGCCCGAAGACAGGCCGGCAGAGCAGATGGGCGTCAGTATCCCAATTACCTACGTACCCCTGCGCAACACCTTCTTTCTGGCCCTGGCAGCGGCTTACCTAGAAAGCCAGGTCCTGTACGCCATAGAAGTGGAACGTGTACCTCAAGAAGAGGTCGAGGCCCGGATTTTCATGGCGCCCAATGCCATAGACTATAGTGGCTATCCGGACTGCCGGCCTGAATACTTTCAAAAAATGAGCGACAGCCTGGCTTACGGCAGTAAATTGTGGACCCAGTACGGCGTACCGATTAACGTCGAGACCCCCATAATCCATATGTCCAAAGGCGAGATAGTGCATTTGGGCATAGACCTGAAAGCCCCGTTGGAGTACACCTGGAGTTGCTACCATGCCGGCCCGGCACCCTGCGGAAGGTGCGATAGCTGCATCCTCCGCGCCAATGGATTCAAGGAAGCCGGGGTACTTGACCCATCCCTGACACTGCCTGGGCAGAGTTAGCCGATGCTGCGGGTAAGTAAGCAGCCGGAGGGGACACCGGAAATTTTCCACTCCCTTCAGGGAGAGGGCGCAACCATTGGTACTCCCAGCGTCTTCCTACGCCTGGCCCAGTGTAACCTCACCTGTAGCTGGTGCGACACAAAGTACACCTGGGACTGGGAGCACTTCGACCACCAACGGGAGGTGGTGTCTCTGGAGACCGAGGAGGTGCGGGAGGCCATCCTCGCCTTTAATTGTCCTCATTTGATCGTAACCGGCGGCGAGCCCCTGTTGCAGCAGAGGGAACTGGTCCCTTTGGCCGTCTTTCTTAAGGCCGAAAACTTCTATTGCGAGGTGGAGACCAACGGGACCATTGTCCCCGACCCCGAGTTGGCCGGGTGCATCGACCAGTGGAACGTGTCCCCAAAATTGGGATCCTCCGGCAACTTCAAAGACCTCCGGGAGGTGCCTGAGGCTCTCGCCGCCTTTAGCCGGCTGCCCAACGCTTACTTCAAGTTTGTAATCGTGGAGCCGCCGGATGTTGACGAAGTATGTCAGCTGAGGGACCGGTACCGGTTGCCCAGCGAACGGATCATCCTGATGCCCGAGGGTACGACGGTAGAAACCATTACCACCCGGAGCCGGTGGGTCTCCGAGGCCTGCGTTAAAGAGGGCTTCCGGTTTTCCACCAGGCTACACATCTTGTTGTGGGGCGACCGGCGCGGCCGCTGAAGGGTTGTTTGGGTACGGGATGCCCGGCGCCGCCAGTTATTCCGCTCCCAACAGGCCCGTCAATTCCCTTACGTCGTCAAGTGTATCCAGATAGGACACCGTGTCGATAACCTGTTGTGCTGTTTCTTGCCCCAGCGTGTCCCGGGACAAGGACAGGAATTTCCCCTGCAACTCTTTTTGGGTTACCGGGTTGCGGCTGTCGCCGCGATGTGCGGTGACTTCTTGTTTTAGGCTGCGCCCGCCGGCCAGCGTGACCGTTACCCTGGCAGTGGGATAGTCGTACCTCCGCAGGTCCATCATCTCGTCGGCGTTGACCTCCACCTTTGCCGCCAGAGATGATATCTTCGGGTCGCCAATTCGCTGCGGGTAGAAGGCTTCGACACCCGTCGCGCCATGCACCACGGCCGAGGCCACGGCGTATGGGATGGAAAACTTGGCGGCCAGCATGTTGGCCGGAAGGGGGTTGGCCATGGTCGTGGCCATGGGTGGGGCTTCCACCCTGATGCGGTCCACATCGGATGCTTGGAATCTTTCCCGCTGGAGCAGGTCTTGCACCGCGTCTAACACCGGGTGGTTGTACCAGCAGCAGGCGTGCATCTTAACCCGCATAACCCAGATGGCCTGGCATTCCTGGCCGCCGCGGAACGAGGCCAAGGTAGTTCCCACGGGAATTCACCGGAGCCATCCACCCAGCCCCCTGCTCTTACGCCAACGTCACCCGCTGAACCCA
>DAOUHE010000320.1:0-11328 GCA_034428715.1 Dehalococcoidia bacterium
CTTACCATGCCGGTGCTGGTCATGATCGGCGACGAAGACGAGCCCTGCGTCGAGCCCGCGAATTTCCTGAAAAGAATCATTCCACGCGCCGGACTGGCCGTGTTCCCCCAGAGCGGCCACACAATCAACCTGGAAGAACCCTACCTGTTCAACCGCACCGTTTCAGATTTCCTCACCGCCGCGGAGGGTGAGAGGTGGGCCAAAGGAGCGGGCTAATCGATCACCCCATTTTCTGCCCACTGGCCGATGTCTTCTCGTTCCACGCCCAAAAGTTCACCCAGCACATAGTCGTTATGCTGGCCCAGCAGCGGGCCCGGAGTGCGGATGGTGGCAGGGGTTTCGCTGAATTTCCAGGGCGGGCTGGGCACCTGGATGTGCCCCAAGGTTGGATGGTCGACGAAATCCCAGGCCTTGCGGGCGTGTAGGTGGGGGTCGTCGGCCAATTCCTTGCCATTGAGTGAGACTTCCGCCGCGATGCCGGCATTCTGCAGCATCTCTGCCGTTTCACCGGCATCCCTGGTTGATGTCCAGGTTTGTATCAACTGGTCCAATTCTTCCTGGTTGTCCCACCGTTTGAGGGCATCCGCAAAACGGGGGTCATCGGCCCACTGGGGATTTCCGGTGACTTGGCACAGGGCAATCCATTCTTCCTGGTTTCCCACAGCCAATGTCAACCAGCGGTCGTCTCCCAAACACCGATAGCAGCCATGGGGAGATAGCCCCGGCTCCCGGTTGCCCCGGCGCTCTTGGACCACGCCGTTCATGGCGTAATCCATCAACGCTTCACCGCTGAACATGGCGATTGCTTCCCGTGAGGACAGATCGATGAACTCACCCTGGCCGGTTCGCCGCCGCCGGAAAAGGGCGGTAAGCAGGGCGAACAAGGCGGTGGAGCCGATACGGCAGTCGATACTGTCATGCATCTCTGCGGGTGGCCCGTCACCGTAGCCGGTAAGGTGGCCCAGGCCTCCCAGGGCGCTGAAGGCTGGCGCGTAACCGGGGTATGAGCTTTCCGGGCCCGTGGACCCGGCCCCCGATATAGCGGCCATGATCATGGTGGGGTTGATCTCCCTAAGCCGGGAATAACCCAGCCCCAACCGGTCCATCACGCCGGGACGCATGTTTTCCACCACCACGTCGCTGATGGCGGCCAGCCGATGCACCAGGGATATCGCCTGGGGCTCTTTGAGGTTCAACTGGACGCTTAGTTTGTTCAGATTGACGCTGTTGAAAACCGGAGATTTGTCGGGGTCGCCCAATGAATACGGCGGCCTCCGGGCGGCGTCCAACCGAGTGTTGCTTTCTACCTTGATGACTTCCGCTCCCAGGAACCCCAGAAGGAGGGACGGGAACGGTCCGGCCAAAAGGTTGGTGAAGTCCAACACCCTAACGCCGGTCAAAGCCGCCTTCGGTTTCGAGACATCGGATATCATCAAATAACCGCTCCCCGTCCCAACCGGGAGAGGTCTTCGGTTGACAGGCCAAGCTCGCCGCACAATATCTCACGGGTGTGTTGTCCCAACGCCGGCGCCGGCTTGGTGTCTGCCAGTCGGCCGCTGCCAAAACGGTAAGGTCTGCCGGGTTGCCGTAGAGTCCCGGCCATGGGGTGGGTCACCTCTTCAAAAAAGTCACGGGCCTCAAACTGGGGCGAGTGGTAGGCATCGCTGGGGGTGGAGAAGAACGCCGTGGGACAACCGCTAGGGGCGACCCGGTAATATATCTCCTCCTTGCCCAGGCCGGCCGCCCATTTAGAGAGGACTGCGTTTACCTCATTGCCATTTTGAATGCGTGCCGGCCGGGTCTGAAACCTGGGATCTTGCCCCAATTCAGGGCGGCCCATGATCTCCACCAGGGCCTTCCATTGGCCGTCTTCCCGTGGGTATAGGATGACATAACCATCGCGGCATCCAAATATCCCGCCGTACTCATAGCTGCGGGACCGGTCGTAGATGATGTCCTGTCCCATGGATTGGGCCATGCCCAATCGGCTGAGTCCCATGGTGGCTTCTTGCTTTGAAATGTCCACGAGCTGGCCCGACCCCCAGGCATCGCGGGCTATTAGCGCCGCCACTGCCGCGGACGCGGCCATGAGACCGGCGTCGTATTCTCCTAGATGGACCCCCCCGGCCACTGGGCCCCTCTCCGGAAACAGGGCATGGGTCATGCCTCCCGGCAGGGTGTAGCCTTCTCCGGAGGCGTGAAAGGTGTTGATGTGGCTGGCTTTCCAGGAGGCTTTGGGACCGTCCTGGCCATAGGGCGTGATTGAAACCTGGACCAACCCTGGATTGATTTCTTTAAGTTTCGCGTAATCCAACCCCATCTCCGCCATTTCCCCAGGCTGGCGGTCCTCGATCAGCAGGCTGGCATTGGCGGCCAGGCGTAGAAATAGGTCACGGCCGGTGGGTGAAGAGGGATCCAGGGTGATGCTTTGTTTGTTGGCGTTGAGCAATAGAAACAACCCGCCCTTCTCCCGGTGGGGAATGCCGCCGGGAAACGGGCCGTATCCCCGGGCCGGGTCACCCCTGACCGGCTCTTCCACCTTCCACACCGTGGCGCCCATCTCCGCCAGAAGCTTGCCGCAATACGGCCCGGAAACGAACTCTGCATACTCCAAAACAGTTACGCCGGACAAGGCGTCAAACACCTGGAACCTCCCGCTAAAAATATCGTCTGACCCGCTATGGTTTCTGCTGTAAAACCACGGGTAAGGATACCCTGGTAAACGTTGCCTGAAAAGCCCGGAGTTTCACTTGAGGCTTCATGATTGGGCCCCACATTGTCAAAGACGTGCTGTGTAATAAAAACGCGTGAAACTATGGGATCGGGATTTCGGTTAAATTGGTGCCAACGGTTTCTTAACAATCTAAAACTAATATCGATTCGTACAGGGAGAAGCACTTAGGCAATTGTGATAGGCTGTCCGGAATACCGGCGAATGACCGGCGGGATCAAGGTTTGATCCATATCTGGGACTTTCATCCAGAGAACTGCCTGCGGGAAGGTGGCGGATCATGGAATCGGCGCTGAGTTCCTTTTTAAACTCCCTCAAATCCCTCAAATTGTGGCAAACATTGGTGCTGTTCGTGGTGCTGTTTGGCGCCGCCGGCGCCACCTATGAGGTGTACGGTCGGGCCACCGCGGCCCCGGCGGTTGATTTGGCGGAAAATCAGCAGATCATACCCGTTCAGTATGGTGATCTGGTGAACAAGGTCTCCACCAGTGGCAATCTGGTTTACCCAGACCGGGAAGCCCTCAACTTTGGCTCACAAGGCATCGTGGAAAGCATCTTGGTGGAGGAGGGCGAACGGGTGTCCAAGGGCCATCCCCTGGCCCAGATCGACCAAGTCACCGTGGCGTCGATCGCCGTGGCCGTGGCCCAAGCGGAGTCGGATTTGGATGTTGCCCAACAAGCCCTGGATGAGCTGTTGGCGCCAACCGATCTTCAACTGGCCCAAGCTCGAGAGAAGGTTGCCGATGATGAAGGCCAGGTAGGCACGGCACGGCAGCTGCTGGCGGATTACTCCGTGGAATACGCCCAGGATCTGGCCGCCGCGGACCAGGCCCACGCCGATGCCCTTTTTAATCTGGCCTTGGCTCAGGAGGAGCTTGCCGCTTTCGCCCGGGACTTTGAGCAAGACGAAGCAGATGCCCAACTAGCCAAGGCTGACGCCCAAGTGACGTTGGACGAGGCCCAGAACGCCCTGGCTGATTTCGGCCCGTTGACCCTGGATGAACTGGCCCAGGCTCTTCAAGACCGGGCCGATGCCGAACTGGCTTTGGAAGCCGCCAACAATGCGCTATCGGACTTGCCTTCTGGTTACCTGCAGGAATTGGCCCGGGCCAGAGAAGCTGAAGCTCAGTCCCGGGTAGATTTGGAAGCAACTCAGGATGACCTGGCCGAATTCACTCCCGGTTATGACCAAGAATTAGCCGCCGCTCAGCAGTTGGAAGCGGAAGTCCGGGATAGGTTGCGGTTGGCGGAGCGGGCCCTGACGCGGTATGAAAACTCAAACTCGCGGCGGTTGTCCGTTAACCGCGAAAAAAGGGACGATCTAAAGTCGGACCTGGCGCAAGTCCAGGCCGACTTGACCAGGTTGCGGGCCGATTCGGCCAGCGGCGTAGGTGGCTTGGATTCGCTGATTACCCAGGCAGAACAGGCAGAGGCGATTTTGATCCCCGAACTGGCCGATACCCTGGAGGCCCTGGTAGCGGTGGAGCAACTGGAGGCAAATGTGCAGGTTGCCCAGGCTGACCTGGACAGCGCCGAACTGGCAACGAATGGGCTGTTGGCTGGTCCAGACCCGTCGCAACGCGCCGAGTTGGAGGCCGAGGCGGAGTTGGCCCAGTCCGATTTGGACCAAGCCATCAAAGATCTGGCCAAGCTGGAATCAGGACCCGACGTGCTCCAACGTCAAGAGTCGGAAGCGGCGGTGGAAGTCGCCGCGTTGGCTCTTACTAAGGCACGGGAAGACCTGGCCGAATTGAGGGAAGGGCCAGACCTGCTGAACCAGCAACAATTACAAGCCTCAGTTTCCAAGGCGATGGTAGACCTGGCCGCCGCGGAAGAGGCGCTTTTGGATATCACCTCTCCCGCCCGCGCCGGGGAAATCGAATCCTATCGGTCCAGGGTCCGAAGTATTGAAGACGAACTGGCGGCCCTGAAACAGACCTCCGGGAATCCCGTGGGTGAGCTCATTCAGGAAAAAATCACCAAATCGGAATCCAGACTCTCTTTGGCCCAGAGCAATTTGGCGGCACTGGTGGACGGGGCGGACCCTCAGGACCTGGCGGTCCGCGAGGCTCGTGTGGCGTTGGCTGATGCCACTCTAGCCCAAGCCGCATCAAGTTTGGCGATTTTGATGAATGGCCCAGACCCGTTGGAATCGGCGCTGAGGGAACAGCGCTTGGCTCTGGCGGAAGCGACATTGGCCGAATCGCAAGAGGAATTGCAAGAGTTGCTCCAGGGTCCCGACCCCCTGGACGCCGCCCTGGCCAGAGCTCAGCTCGCCTCTGCCCAGCAGGTGTTGCAGGACAGCCTGCAACGGCAGGAAGACGCTACGCTTAGATCGCCAATCGACGGTTTCGTCACCACCGTCAACGTGAAAGAGGGCCAGCAGGTGAATGCCAACGTCATGATCATTGAGTTGGTGGATCCGGCGGTGATCGAGATCGACGGCATCGTGGACGAGGTAGATGTACTGCTGGTGACCGTGGGCATCCGGGCCGCGGTGACGCTGGACGCGTTGACCGGACAAAGCCTAGAAGGTGTCGTTTCTCAAATCGCCCCGGCGGCCCTGAACCAGCAGGGAGTGGTCACCTTCCCCATCAAGGTGCGTTTGGAGGTGCCCCCGGGGTTGCAACTTAGGGAGGGCATGACTGCCGTGGCCGACATTGTGTTGCATGAGGAACTCAACGTCTTGTTGGTGCCGCAGCAAGCCGTGTACGGCACCTTTGATAACCCGGTGGTAAAGCTGGTGAACAGCGATGGGTTGGTTGAAGAGCGGAGGGTGGTTTTGGGCGACGGCGACGACTTTTGGGTGTCGGTCCGGGAAGGCCTGAAGGAAGGTGACCGCGTGGCCATGGAGAGCGCCGAGGTGACCACCACCGGGGCGGGGTTCAGGGGTTTGCGGGGTGTGACCGGTGGCAGCCGTAGCCGTTCGTCGGGAGGTGGGCGGCCGTCGAGGGGAGGCGACCACTAGGTCATCTTTTGGTGCGGGAATCGACATGATAGTGCTGGAAAACGTAACCAAGATTTATCAGATGGGCAATCTGAAGGTTGCTGCCTTGAATGGAGTGAGTCTGTCCATTGGCGAAGGCGAGATCATGGCCATCATGGGCCGGTCGGGTTCGGGAAAGTCCACCATGATGAATATCATCGGGTGCCTAGACGTGCCCACCTCGGGCCGATATCTCCTGGAGGGGGAAGACGTGGGCCAACTCAGCGACGACAGGCTGGCGGCAGTGCGTAACCGCAAGGTGGGCTTCGTCTTTCAGACCTACAATCTCTTGGCCCGGTCTACGGCGGTGGCCAACGTGGAGCTTCCTTTGCTCTACGGCAACGGCAAGGACCACCGGCGGCGTTCCTTGGAGGCGTTGGACCGGGTGGGACTTGGCAACCGGGCGGGCCACCGCCCCGCCGAGCTTTCCGGCGGCGAACAACAGAGGGTAGGGATCGCCCGCGCTCTGGTGAAACAACCCACCATTCTGTTGGCCGACGAGCCCACTGGGAACCTGGACAGCCGCTCAAGCGAACAGATTATTGGTATCCTCCAGGCCCTGAACCGCGATGAGGGTATCACCGTGATCATTGTCACCCATGAGCCCGACATAGCCGAGCACACCCGCCGGGTGGTTTCCATGAGGGACGGACAGGTGATCGACGATCAAGCGGTGGCCACTCCGAAACAAGCCGCGGTCCAAGGGATGGAGAGGTAGTAGCCGCCATAATGACTGCGATCGCGATCTTACGCACGGCGTTGTCTTCCCTGGGGGCAAATAAGCTCCGGGCGGGATTGACGTTGCTGGGCATAGTCATCGGCGTGGCGGCGGTGATCTCCCTGATGGCCATTGGCCGGGGAGTCCAGCAGACCATCACCGAACGGATCCAATCACTGGGCACCAATTTACTTTTCGTGCGTCCCGGCGAGTCCAGCACCAGGGGCGTCGGTGGCGGGCAGGGCAGCGCCGCCACTCTGACCATCGACGATGCCTACGCGCTCCAGGACTCCCCTTTCGCACCTTCAGTTTCGGCGGTGGCCCCCGAGATGAGTACCTCAGCCCAACTGGTGGTTGGTAGGAAGAACACATCCACCACCGTGATTGGCGTGACCCCGGAATACCAATACGTCCGCAACTTCCCGGTGGAGTTGGGCCAGTTCATCGGCCCCGGCCACGTGGAAAGCAATGCAATGGTAGCGGTTTTGGGGTCCAATGTGGCGCGGGACCTGTACGGCTTCAGGTCACCCGTCGGCCAGAACGTTCGAATAAACGGACGCCGATTCGAGGTCATCGGCGTGCTGGAAGAGAAAGGAGGCAGTTCCTTTTTTTCGTTTGACGACCGGGTGATGATACCCATCACAACAGCGTACTACCGCCTGTCGTCCCAAAGGACAACCCAGGGGAGCATCAGCGTTCAAACCATAAATGTGCAGATGGAAGACGTCAATCAGATTGACGCTGCCCTGGGAGAGGTGGCCACAGTACTCCGCTTGCGGCACCGCATTACCGGCGACGACGATTTCACCGTCACCAACCAACAGGAAACCATAGAGGCCCTACAGGAGGCCACCAACGCCTTTGTGTTCTTTCTGGGGGCCATCGCGGGAATCTCGTTGTTGGTGGGCGGAATCGGGATCATGAACATAATGCTGGTTTCGGTGACCGAGCGCACCAGGGAGATTGGCATCCGCAAAGCCATGGGGGCCAAACGCCGAGACATCATGCTGCAGTTCGTGTCCGAGGCCACTCTGCTCAGTATCGGGGGCGGCGGCGTGGGAGTGTTTCTGGGATGGGTATTGGTCGTTTCTCTCAATGGCAAGGCGGTGATCGGCGATAGCCCTAGCCAGACCGCATTTAGCTTGGATATCGCCCTGCTGGCATTGGCCGTGTCGGCGGGCATTGGCCTGTTCTTCGGAATCTATCCCGCCATGCGCGCCGCGCGGCTGCACCCCATTGAGGCGCTGCGTTATGAATAAGATTTGGATGGCGCGCCAAATCAGGCATGGCCATTCCACTCCGGGCGATTAGAAAGGGAGAAGCCATGACTAACAAAGCATTCTCGTTATTGTTGCTTTTCACGTTGGTGTTCGGTGGCGCATTGGGCGCCGCGTTCGCCGCTGGGGTCGCCCTGGGGAAAAGCCAGGGGCCGGATCCTTCCCAAGATACGGCATCCTTCAGTCCGCCGAGAAGTTTCGGCGACGGCGAATCAAGTTCGGGAGGCTTTCAGGGTGGCAGATCCCGGTCGGGTGGCTTCCAGGGCCGGCAGCCGGGGGCTGACGCGGGAGGCCGGGAAGGTGGTTTCCCCAGTGGTTCCAGGGAACGATCGGCCGGTCCTGAAGGGATAGCGGGCGCCGAAGGCCGTCAAAGCATTATAGGAACTATAGGTCATTTCGAGGATAGCCTGGTGACCCTGAACACCTTACAAGGGCAGGTACAGGTGAGCCTAGCGGAATCGACCACGATTCAAACCACCTCCCAAGGCACGGTCGCCGACTTGGTGGAAGGCGCCAGCGTAGGGATCATCGGGCGGCGAGACCAGGAAGGGAACATCCAGGCCAGGGCGGTCACCCTGTTGTTGGAAAGCCCGGTAGAGGTCACCGATTTAACCGGGGGAACCGGGGAAAACGGCCACCCGGAAGAATCATTCGCCCGGCGGGGAAACTTTGGATGGCCGACTCCGGTGTCCGGCACCATCGAGTCAGTTGAGGATGGCCTGGTTATCGTCAGCGGCCCGAATGGTCAAGTTAAGGTTACCTTGCTGGCGGACACCACCATACAGAAAACCACGCTAGGTACCAAAGCGGATCTGGTGGAAGGGGTTCGGGTGAGAGTGTCCGGCCGGACGGGAGAAACAGGGGATTTGGTGGCCGAGTCGTTGATGGTAATTCCGGGAGATGCGGAAGGGTTCTTTGGCCGCCGTGGTGACCGGGGCAGGCAATAGGCCGTCATCTTGGCAGCCGCTGAGGGACTTGGCACTCCTCATGGCATTATATGCGCGCCCGTTCTCGTGACGCGGCCCAGCGGACCGAATAATCATATTGAGTTTTGCGGCCTGGACCGATGTCCAACCACGTTAGAATCCTTTTCCTGAAGAGCGATTTGAGCATTAACCGGTGGTAACAGCGCGATTAGCCCCAATTGCCTATATTCTGAGCCAACGTGGACTGGCCTAAACACCCTACGCAAAGTGGGGTGTTTTCATTTCAGGATTCTTCATCGGTTCTTAAAAAACCTTGGTTAATATAGGTGCAATCGGGGTTGAATTTAAGAAAACCCTGTAAATTTGGAGGGACGTTTAACGATGAACGCAGTTAAGAAGAAGCGCAGTCTATTGCTAGTTTTGTTCACCGCCATGTTGTTGGCGTTGGGCATCACCGGAGGAGCGGTGTTGGCCCAGGAAGGAAACACACAAGACGATGGGGCCAGGCAGAGCATGGCTTCCAGGGTCGCCGCGATCTTGGGTCTGGGCGAACAGGAAGTCGAGGACGCCTTCAAGCAGGCGCGCAGGGAGATGCACGACGAGAGATTCGAGACCCGGATGGACCGGTTGGTGGAAAAGGGTCAAATAACCGAGGATGAAGCCGCGGAAGCCATCGATTGGTATCAGTCACGTCCCGAAGACATCGGTCACGGACGCCCGGGTTCCCGGTTTAAGGGACGCGGGCACCAAGGCCCCGGCTCCAGATTCGGCGGTTTCGGGATGCGCGACGCCGGCGGGTTCGCTCACAGCGGATACTGAGGGCGGCGGCATACGGATGATCTGATGGGGTGTTTCCACGTGGCAAACAGCTAATCATGACGGACTTTAAGGTCTTGGAAATCCCGTCGATGGGTGCCTATGGCGTAGCCTTTCAAAAAGAAAAGCCCCGATTTCGGGGCTTCTCTTTGTGGATTAGCCATATCGGCTCGAATTAGATATTCGACTTGGGTATCTGATCGGCAGAGCTTGTCAACAAGTTTTTGACTTTAGGCAGGTGGTCCTGCTGGCGCTTAGCGGCATAGTAAAGGTAGGCAACTTGCTCTTCCACGTCTTTGGCGAGCTTGTTACGGTCGGACCGTCGACAGGCGGTGCGTAAGGATCGCAACCGCCGGGTGATAATCGTTTTCGATCCCTGCCAAGGTAGGGTTCCTGACTGCCATAACAATCTCTGTGCGACCGAAAATTCGACACCGAGCCTTTTGGACATCTCAGTGATGGACTCGCCAGCCACGGCACCATCTATTAACTTTTGTCTTTTTTCAGCTGACAGTAAGTTGACCTTTTCATTTATCGGAGATTTCGACAAAATCGAACCTCCATCTGAAGTAGGTTTAGCCGGGATTTTTCATGGACCCGGTTTTCTGGAATTTTGGAGACTGGTTAATACCTGTCGGACGAGCCGCCCGGCCCTGATGCATTTCCCTCCGGCCCTGATGCATTTCCCTACTACTGACTAACGCGATTGATCATCTGAGGATATAACCCAGAATGCCAGAAAATAAACTTGGCACCCACGTTTCTCCCAGGACCATTATTTTGCTCCATTGTCGGCAGTTCGGTCTCAAACAAGCAACCGCCGGGATTTCCCGCGCTTGACCATTAAACTGCCAGGTGGGTATCCTGGTGGAGCAAGGAGGCCTAGGCATGCTGTACAAGGTTCCCCTGATTCTCGACCCCCAGCCCGAAGGGGGCTACACCGTAACCTCGCCTCTGTTGCCGGAACTGGTGACCGAGGGAGACACTATCGATGAAGCCTTGGTAAACGTTAAGGACGCTTTGTCGGCCCTAATCGAGGCTTTTACGAGGATTTTGGAAAGCCACTTCCTCGTAACTCCCAGATTGCTGACGCCAACAGCCCGGTCTGGCTGGAGATCGTCGTCACAGCACCTTGACCTATCGAGACGCCGCTCGGAGATTGGTCGCGGTTGGTTGCTAAGAATTGTCACGCAGAGGTAGAGGCAGTCATCGCAAGTGGTTCAACCCGGAGAACTCGCGTATCATAGTGCTCCCGGATTGGGGTGGTCGCGACCTCAAGCTTGGAACGATTCGTGCCGCCATCCGACTGCTAGGAATCGATTGGCAAGACTTTCAAAACGCCTAGGTTCGAATCGAGTGCTTTGGATTAGGGTTAGTTTGGCAGAAGATTAGCCAACCAGGTCTGAGGCTGTGGTCAATCGCCAAAAACAAAATAACCCCGGCATACGCCGGGGCTTTTTGTTTTGACGCCTTAACTGCTGAATAGCGGAAGGAAACTGTTGGTTCTTTGTTAAATCAGCCCCGGCGAGCCGGGACCGTCCGATGGGTTTTCTCAGGGAACCGGGGCATTTGACCCTGGGAGCATAGCTCAACCAAGGGGCAAGCGTTCCGGAACGCCCACCGTGCGACCTGGGAGTTGGGTCTGGCTTCGACCCCGGCAAGCCGGGGAAACAAGTCTGACCGTTGCTCCGTATAAAGGAGGTGATCCAGCCGCACCTTCCGGTACAGCTACCTTGTTACGACTTCGTCCCAGTCACCAAGCCCGACCTCGGCGCCTGCCTCCCTTGCGGGTTAGCTCAGCGACTTCAGTTGTTCTCGGCTTCCATGACGTGACGGGCGGTGTGTACAAGGCCCGGGAACGTATTCACCGCAGT
>DAOUHE010000321.1:0-10931 GCA_034428715.1 Dehalococcoidia bacterium
TTCTAATTGGGACACATCTGCTCCTTTCTGTGGGTAGCTCTACCCTCATTTCAGGAGCTCACACCACCCTCCGACTCTCGGGTTTTCCTACCCTTATATGTGTCCCATTATCGCTGACGGTCTACAAAATCAATCCATAGACCACAAACACGTGCCACGGCGACCGGACAAATGCCATTAATCCAATGCCCAAGGCCACCAGAGCCGCACCACCCACCATCGTCCACTTGAGGCTGTAGCGGTCCACCAAGCGCCCCGCCACCGGCAGTCCAACCGCCGCCGCCGTCATGAAAACGGTCGCCGCCAATGAGAGGGTCGACCGGCTCCATCCCAATTCTTCCGTCATGGGTTCAAGCACCAGGCCGAAGGAGAACCGAGAGCCGCCGGCGAGAAACATGACGGTGAAACCGGTGGACAGGATCACCCAGCTATAACGCTGTGGTCTCAACGGTTGTTTCCTCGAAATGCCGCACCGGATCCCCAGAGGATTGACAAGCAGGTTGACGATACCGGGGCAGCCGGGGGTTGAGCCATTTACCGGCCGGCCCGGTCCAAACTCAGTTCGTCCCGAATCCTCAGCAAAACCTCCAGGAAACTCTCTTTGGTGAGGCGTCCGGTGTTGGTGTTGCGGGGGCTTGGGTGGTAGGAACCGACCAAGGTGGGCAGGCCCTCCGGCATCTCATGCCAAACGCCATGGCCGAACTTGGCCCTGATGGGAGCCCCCGCTTGCAAACTTAGCGCCTTAAGGCAGGCCTGGAAAGCGATTTGCCCCAGTGCCAGGACGGTGGTCAATCTGGGGAGTATCTCCATCTCCTCCACGAAGAAGGGTAAACAATCGCGCTGTTCTTGAACGGTGGGTTTGTCGCCCGGTGGCACGCAGCGGACTGCGGCGGTGAGGTAGGCGTTGAACAACTTCAGGCCGTCGTCCCGGTGATCCGAGTTGGCCTGGTTCGCGAAACCCGCTTCATGCAGACCCGCCATGAGAAAGGTGGCGGAAGCATCGCCGCTGAACACGCGTCCGGTGCGGTTGCCGCCGTGGGCCGCCGGGGCCAGCCCAACGATCAACAGGCGGGCTTCCAGGTCGCCAAAGCCGGTGATGGGTTTGGCCCAATAGTCCCACTGCCGGTAGCTTGCCCGTTTACTCTCGCCGATCTTTTCCCGGTGCTCCACCAACCGGGGACAATGGCGGCAGGCTTCTATCCGCTGATGCAGGTTGTGGAGACGTACCTGGGCCTGATTAATCTGGTCCTGAGGAATGTGCCTTGGATCTCTGCCGGTGGTCACGCCGTTGATCTAGCCTCGGGTGGCAGTGACTCCTCCCACCGTGGAATCAGGTGATGGGATGTGCCGGGCAGGGCCACGATGGAAATCACTCCCACCAGACTTAGCCCAAATGACAACCACACCGCCATGGTAAAGGCTCCGGTCACGTCCCAGAGGTATCCGCCGATCAGCGGTCCCAGGGCCATGCCCATGCCGCCGCCCAGGGTCTGCCACCCGTAGGTCGTGCCCGAGGGGGCGTCACCGTAATATTGCCGGTTGATTATGGGGAAAGCGCTCATCTCGCCGCCCAGGCCGATACCGAACAGAACGGCGAATAGGTAGAACATCCAAGCGTCTTGGGCCACCAGCAGCATCAGCACCGGCGCGGTCTGTAGCGTAAAGCAAACGCCCATTGCCCATTTGCTGCCAACACGGTCGGAAACCACCGGCACGGCAAACCGGGTGATGGTGCTGACCGCCGTCATCACGATATAGACACCAACTGCCATGCCTTGAGACAAACCTGCGTCTTTGGCCATTGCCACCAGGAGGATTAGTACCACATTGTGCCCGGCACACCCCCAGAAATGGATGCCCACCAGGTTCCAAAACGCGCTGGTCTTTTTAGCGTGCTTGAGAAACTCTTTGGTCCTGATCTTCGACAGATCGTTGTTCTGCATCTGGCGCACCGGCTCGTCGTCACCGGCGCCCAGCGGCTTCAATCCGATGACCGCCGGCTCGTTATGGAAGAAGCGAATCAGTAGCAGCAGCAGGGCTCCTCCGGCTATGCCCGGGATCCAGAAGGTCCACTTGAAACCCATCGTGCTGAAAATCACCAAGACCATCAACAAGGACAGAACAGTCCCGAAACCTTGAAAGCCTTGAAGCGCACCAATGGCCAGGCCCAGCTGTTTTCTGAACCACAGGGTGACCCCGGTGATGAGAGCGACTTGGAAGATGGCCATGGATATACCCAGGATCACGCCGAAATAGAGCAAAAACTCCCATCGATGGGTCATCATTCCGGTGAGCACCATCCCGGCCACGAATAGCACCGCCCCCAGCGCCATGACCCGCCGCACGCCATACCGGTCCCCTAGCCAGCCCACCACCGGGGAAAGCGCCCCGGAGAGGAGCCACTGAACTGTGAAGGCGAGGGTGATGAACCCGTAGCTCCACCCGAAACGGTCGGAATCGTGCAGGTAGGGCACCAACTGAACTACGGCAAAACGAAACGATGCGCTTATAACCCACATCAGCGAGGCAACGGCGACGATCACCCATGCGTAATGGACCTGTTTGCCGCCTACCACCAAATTCGAGGTGGAGAAACTTGTTTTCAACATTGGCGTCCCATGATTAACGAGAATAGATTGTACGCGACGTTAATTCCAGCCTCAACGGTGATTCCTGTGCGCTACCCTACAAACAATTTCCCAACACAAAGCCCTCGACCTCCCTAGAGATCTATCAAGACCCCGGGGTTCATCACTCCGTTGGGGTCCAAAGCCTTCTTGGCCGACCTTAAAGCGTCAGCGAAAAGATTGGGTCTTTCTTGATCGTACCAGGGCCGGTGGACCCTGCCGACGGCATGATGATGGGTGATGGTGCCGCCACTGGCCATCATGGCGTCCGATGCCGCCTTTTTGAGCTCGTCGCAAATCTCGATCTCGGCTCCACGCGCTCCCAACCCCTCAAAGGTGTAATAAGGGGCCGGCCCATCGGGGTAGACGTGGGTGAACCGGCAACTGACGCTGCCACCGCCGCACAACCTCTGCAGGCCGTCCTGAAGCGCCTGGCGCACCGCCGCATCAAGCTGAGGCCAGCGGTCCCAGGTGATGGTCGTTTCGAGGGTTTCCGCCACGACCCCCAAGCCCATGGCCGCGTTCCGGGTGTAAGGCGCGGTGACAAAGGAATCGCGCCAGTTGCCCACCGCTCCTTGCCGTCCGGCATCGCCGCCGCCGGAACCGGTTGTACCGCCGGTTATTTTAATGGCGTCTTCTTCCACCGATCCGCCCATTTCCCGGGCGATGGCGATGGCCGTCCCCAGCATATCTCCCTGGGGGATCTCGGCCGACTCAAACCCCAGTACCAGCAACGATTGTTGCCCGTCCAGGCCGGCGGTCGTGCCCGCTTCACTGGGGTCCAGCACCCGGCAGTTGGCCGGCCAGAGTTTGGCCTGGACGATGTGGCGCGCCGCCTCGGCCCCGGCTTGGAAATCCGGGAAGGTCACCCCCGCCGAAGCCCGGTAGACCGGACGGACCTGGATACGCATCCACGCTTCGGTGATGATGCCCAGGATCCCTTCGCTGCCCAGAGCCAGGCGGTCTGGGCTGGGGCCGGCGCCGCTGCCGGGCAACCGCCTGGATTCAAAGATTCCCGAAGGGGTCAACATGCGCATAGATTCTACGAAATCGTCGATGTGGGTGTGATTGGTGGCATAATGGCCGCCGGAACGGGTGGCGATCCAGCCTCCCAACGACGAAAATTCGAAGCTTTGCGGGAAGTGGCGCAAGGTAAAGTCCCTGGGCCTCAATTGGTTTTCCAGGGAAGGGCCAAAGACGCCGCCCTGGATGCGCGCCGCCCGGGAAACGTCGTCTATCTCCAGCACCCGGTCCAGAGCCGAGATGTCGATGGATACGGCGCCGTCGGCGTCCTGGGGAGGTTCAACACCGCCTACCACCGAACTGCCGCCACCGTAAGGAATGGCAACTATCCCGTTGCGGGAACACCACTCCAGCACTGCCTCCACTTCTTGCTCGTTGCGTGGATGGGCGACCACGTCGATGGGATTAGGGAAGTCGCAGTTGAACGCGCGCACCCGGTCACGGAAGTTGCGCCCATAGCTATGCAGCGCCCGGTCATGGGCGTCAGTTGTGCAGATCTCGGCCAGGGCCGCCGGAGGGGTCAGCCGGGGCGCCCGCAGATTGAGTTGGTCCACGGTGGGCATGGGCGGCGATTCCAGGGATACGCCGTATTTTCGGGACATGGCAGCCGCCATCTCCTGCCGTTGGTCCAGGGTTGGTTCATCCGACTCCAGGCCCCAAGCCCAGAAGCTACGTTTTGCCATGGCCCGTGCCTCCATGAAGGCTATCTTGGCTTCCGCCGGTTCGTCGCAACCAACCCCCAAACCGTTGGGGGATCTTCCTATCAACGATCTGCCCTCACCCAGCCTCCGATTTCATCGCAGGCATCCTTCTCCCGTGGGAGAGGGACCGAGGGTGAGGGCTTTTTGGGAGATGACTCCGCCGGATTTCGTAGCTATATTATGTCTGAGTATATCACGCTCGAGGATGCCCAAATATCATCCCGCAGGCCGTGTTAGAGTCCTTAGATAATCAATCTGAACGGCCACGTAGGGGCGAGTTTAAAACTCGCCCCTACCATGCCAAACAACCCTTTATCGGTCATGGAATACCTATAGTGATGGAGCCGGGTCAAAGCAGCCAATTTATGTGCGGTCACCGAAGGAACTGTGGGTTTTGCGTCACCTCGTCACGACCGCGGCGGCAGTGGTGTATCATACCCGCGCCGGTGCCACCACAGTCTGGGACCCGGCGATTCAGTGTACCGGAGAGACTTGAATGGAATATCGCAAACTGGGCCGAACCGGGATGGAAGTCTCAGTGGTAGGATTTGGCTGTGGCAACGTGGGGGGGTTGATGATCCGGGGCGAGCAAGGAGACCAGGTGAGGGCTGCGGCCCGTGCCATGGAACTGGGCATCAACTATTTCGACACGGCATCGTCCTACGGCAACGGCCAGTCGGAACAAAACCTGGGGCGCGTCCTCAACGAATTGTCCAAAGATGTGTACGTAGGGACCAAAGTCCGGCTGGGGCCGGAGGATATGGGCGATATCAAGGCCGGCGTAATCAAATCGGTGGAAGACAGCCTGAGCCGCTTGAACCGGCCCTCGGTGGACCTAATACAACTCCATAACCGGGTGGCTGCCCAACGCGACCCGGACCGGGACCTGCTCAGCGTGGAGGATGTCCTTGGCCAGGTGGTCGAAGGTTTTCAAACCCTCCAAACCCAGGGGAAGATCCGTTTCTACGGCATCACCGGGTTTGGCGAAACCGACGCGCTGCTACGGGTGATCGATTCGGGTTCCATTTTCAGCACTCAATCCTGCTATAACCTGATCAACCCCAGTTCTGGAACGCCGGTGGCCGGTGGGTTTGATCTTCAAGACTTCGGCGGCCTGATCCAAAGGGCCGAAGCCCAAGGAACCGGCGTCCTGGGCATCCGGGTACTGGCCGCCGGCGCCCTCACTGGAATGGACGAGCGTCACCCGGTGGCCGCGCCCCAAGTGGCCCCCATGGGGTCCAGCGACAGCTATTCAGAAGACCTTAGCCGGGCCAGAACTCTGGGATTTCTGGTGGACGACGGCCACGTGGAAAACCTGGTGGAGGCGGCTTTGAGGTTTCCTCTCGGCAACACCGGTGTGTCCACCGTCTTGGTGGGATACTCCAACATGGAGCACCTGGAGCAGGCGGTGCGCTGGATGAATCGCGGCCCGCTTCCCGCCGAGGCCCTGGAGCGTCTGCCGGCCATATGGAGCCGCCGGAATTAGCGATCATCTGGCTAATATAGCGGCGGGCCGCCGGGCAAAGGACTGACGTCGTCCAATCCTGTCATCAACAAACTCGCCTGCCACAAACCTTTTGCGGATTCTTCATCATAGGACTGGGCGGACGAGGGCACCGGTAGACGCTTGACGAAATAGCGCCCACTGACCGTTTCCACTTCCGGGGAAGAAGCCAGGTAAACCGGAGTGTCGGCTCCCTTTTCCGGGCTCATACCAACGATCGGCAGGAAGATCCTCATAAGCCAGCCCCTGATGCCGTTGTTAGATAGGAAATTGGTCGCTACCAAGCCGGGGTGCAAGGCATTGACGGTTACTCCGGTGACGGCCAACCGGGGGGCCAACTGGTAGGTGAACATGATATTGGCCAGCTTCGACCGGGAATATGCGCCCATTCCGCCATATCCCCGGCGGCATTGCAAGTCATCCAGGTTTATCGTGGCGCCGCGGTGCGCGTCCGACGAAACGTTGACGATCCTGGCGGGTGCGCTCGCTTTCAGGACATCCAGCAACGACAGCGTCAACGTGAAAGACGCCAAATGGTTAAGCACAAACGTCAATTCGATTCCTTCAAGGCTTTCTCTCCTAGGGAGGTTTATTGCACCGGCGTTGTTAAGTAAAACGTGCAAATGGCTGAACCGGTCCTGAAATTTCTGGGCCAGCTCTTTAACCTCTGACTGAACCGCCAGGTCGGCAACCAGGTATTCCACCGAAGGATTGCCTGTTTGTGCTTTGATGGTTTGGACAGCGTTGATACAACGTTCTTTGCTGCGGCCCGCCAACACCACCGTCGCGCCCTTTGCGGCCAGTTGCCATGCCGCCGCCAACCCAATACCCGAAGTGGCGCCGGTGATCAGACAAACCCTGCCTTTCATATTGCCGCCGGCCAAGCTGCCCTCCACGGTAAGTTCGCCGTTCCATGATACGCTACCCCGAATCCCCTAACCGGTCTGGGAAACTCTCCGTTGGGTTTGCATATTTCCCCAACTGGCCGTTGCCCGTGTTAGAATGTCCCCGCTCACCGCCCAAGCGATATCGGTTAATAATTCAGGAGGACGGGCTATGCCTGCACAATGGGTAGACATCAACGTAGGTGGCCAGAACATGGAAAGCTACCTGACCAAACCCACCGATTCGGACCCGCATCCCGCCGTGATCGTCATCCAGGAGATTTGGGGCGTTAACTCCCATATCCAATACGTGACCGACCGCCTGCCAACCCAAGGGTATGTGGGACTGGCGCCGGCCATGTTCCACCGCGAAGGACCTATGACCATCGGGCTCCACGAGGAGATGGACACGGCCGTCGGCTGGATGGGGAATTGCACCGACGCCGGAATCGTGGCCGACGTACAGGCAGCCGTCGACTACCTGAAGGCCCAACCATTCGTTCAATCCAGCCGCATCGGCATTGTGGGGTTCTGTTACGGCGGGCGGGTTTCCTACCTGGCGGCCTGCAACATCTCCGACCTGAAAGCCAGCGTGGTTTTCTACGGAGGCCGGATCCTGGCGCCCTTGGGCGGCGACGGACCGTCTCCCCTGGACCAATCATCCAAGATCAATGCGCCGATGCTCGGGTTGTTCGGCGAAGACGATCAGAATCCTTCGCTGGAAGATGTGGAGAAGATCTCATCTGTGCTGACCAGGCACAACAAAGCCTATGAATTCCACACCTACCCTGGCTGCGGCCACGGCTTCCACTGTAACGCCCGCTCCAGCTACCGGCCAGAGTCGGCCAGGGATGCTTGGGCCAAAACCATGGCCTGGTTCGACCAGCACCTCAAGGCGTAAAGCCTGGCCGTTACTCAAAATCACATTTGCGCCGTAAAACAGGGCAGTTGGTGAGTTCTCAGCGATGATTAGGGGATGGTTGACCTAAAATCCCCCCAACCCCCTTTGAAAAAGGGGGTTGGGGGGATTTTCTAACGTTGGCGTTTCGAATTCCAAATCTTGCGAAAACATGCTTTTAGAGGAGACAGTCATGGGAATTCTCAATGAGGACATGAAGCAGATGATCCGGGAGCAGCGCTTGGCCTTTGTCGCCACGGTGTGCGCCGACGGGACCCCCAACCTGTCCCCTAAAGGCACCATCGCGGTGTGGGACGACGACCATCTGGTCTTCGCCGACCTGGCCTCGCCGGGGACTATGGAGAACCTCAGAAATGACCCTTCCATCGAGATCAACGTGGTGGACGCCTTTGTGCGCAAGAGCTACCGGTTCAAGGGCACGGCGGGGATTCCCACCTCCGGCGCCGGCCCGGCCGGTTCCCCGGCCGCTACTATCGCAGACTACACCGGCCCGGACCGCGGCATCCGCACCAGCCTGAACGCAAGCATCCGCGACGTGGTGTTGATAAAGGTAGAATACGCCGCGCCTTTGATATCCCCAGCGTATAGTACCGGCACAGAAGAGACTCAAGTTAGGAATCAATGGGAAGAGCATTGGGACTCATTGACTAGGAATTTTCACAACTGACCCGCCGGTGAGTCTCTGAGAATGCGCCCGTGGTACCGCACGACGATGCCGCCTACGGCTAGAATTATTGCCCGCCGTCTGCTTACTCGATCAGCCACCAGCAAAAACGCTATTGAGGTTACGATGGTTGCCATATCTGATACAACGGGCAATTTAAACCTCCAATAAAAGCTATAATTATGTCAAGCTCTACGTTAATCGCCGAAAAAAGTCCTATATCCGACGATAGCAATTCTAGTTTCTACGACTTCATAAGTCAACACCAAGCCTGGCATTTTTGCCACTATTTGCACTGTTAGTATTTCCAAATTCCCCCCAAAGACACCATCGTGGTGTGGGACGAAGACCCGATCTCCGCCGACCTGGCCTCGCCCGGTGCCACGGATAATCTGAGGAACACACTACCTTCGTGATGAACGTTGCGGTCATTCCAGAAGCTAAGAGAGGGTATTATGAGAAAGACATCCTCGATGCGGTTGAGGTTACGATGGTTGCCATATCAGTTACAAAGGAAAAATTAAACGTCCCAGAAGAGCAACAATCGTTTTCATTGCTACGGTAATCACGGTAAAAAGCACTTTATCCGGCGACAGGAAACCTAGTATCTAACACTTCATATGTCAAACACCACGCCTGGCACTAGGCTTATTACGGCTCCTTTGGACAGTGCTTTTACTAGCAGTTGGTATGGTTATATGCCTATAAACACCGTAATCCGCTACCTTATGATCTGTCTGCTAGCTGTACTCGCTACGTTTTGGGTTGCGTGTGGCCTACCGTCCTCCCCTGTTACAACTCCTCGGACACCTAATCCAAACTCTACAGATATCCCAAGCGCAGCCGCGACAAATACTCCAGCTTCTACGCCCATTCCAGAAACTGGCACTCGGCTCGACAAGGGTCCGATGGAAATAAACCTCGCGGTCGACGAGAAAGAACTCTGTGCCGGAGGAGACCTGCCTTTCACCCTGACGTTCGTGTCCACGGTGGATATGCTTGACGCTATTGTACTGGCGGAGGGTTTTGGAATAGTATCGGTAACCCAAGCACCAGACCGGGAGTGTGGAAACATTCCCGCAAACCAGGCGGTGAGTGTGCGGGGCACATTTCGTATTACGGAAGCCGGTGAGGGCCAACTCCGGGCCAATGCGCAAGCCGTTAGGGTACAGCCCCTTGGTGATAGACCCCTGGAGATTCCTTTCGGGCGTGTTACCATCAGATATTTCTTGGCAACAGACGGTGAGATTCTTACGGGGGCAAGCGGTAGCGGTGCTTCTAATTTGAGAGCTAGATATGAAGCAAACGAGAGGGCATGGCGCAATATCAGCCTCGTAAAGTATGTGCGGAAACGGCTAGATGTCACTCATCAGGTTAAAATAATCGATAAAGTCCCACTGTGTGAATAGGGTTATTGGTCAGACGTATGCCCGTTGTTTGGATCTTGGGGCCAACGGCTTCAGGTTGTACCCGGTCTATGCTAAACGTCGCGGTCATTCCAAAAGGTAAGGGAGGGGATTGTGAGAAAGGCATCCTACAAGCGCTCGTCACCATGGGTAATGATCGGGGCTCTGATTGTTTTAGTGGCCGCGTTTGCCAGCGAGGGAAATGCTAGCGCTCCAGCGCCTCCAAAGCCGCATCTGTCTGTAAAGCCATCTGGTGGAGTTCTGACCTCTCTTATCCCTCAAAGTGAAATCTCTGCAATCGAGGAACCTGTCCTCGCGGCCTTTACTATTCTCCCAGTGATTGACGTGGCTGCGTTCAACATTCGACTCGCAGCCGAGGGAAATGCCTCAATAGATGGCAGTTCCACCTGGCGGCTCCCGGCAAGGACGCTGGAGAGACGGTCCATAGAACATTCAGTTACGCTGTAAACGGCCCGGGGGAAGGTCAGGTGCGCGCCACCGTTGAGGCATTAAACGACGCTGGTGAGGTCCTCGTAGCGAAAACCACCATAATCTATTACCTGGCCACGGGTGGGGAGGTCCTCCACGGCGCCAGCGGATCCCTCGCTCTAAGGCTCAGGGGTCTGTCCCGGGCACATGATTCAGAGGCGTTGAGTGACACCGAGTATGAGGCCGCGTTGAGGGCGGCCCTGACCGCCTGCGTTACGGAAAGCATCGGTACAGCGAGCGGCCCCGCACCCAACATACACATTCAAGGGAAACTTGAGTGGACCGACAGCGCGGGCGGCACCCACCCGGTACGGTTAGCCGATGTTGAGATTCGGGATGATGAGCTGATAGGCTCCGACCTGGTTACCACGGTATCTACTAACCTTGGAGGTAATTTCGCTGTTACCGTGGATAACGACGATGGCCCGGGTCAGGGTGGGAGAGACATCTTCATAGGAGTCTTGGCTCAAGGCCCGGGGTTCACTGTCAAGGATGGGACAACCGGAGATGTGCAGCGAATCGACTCCAACACCGAATCAGACTTGCCTGATGGGACTGTGCCGACCATCGATCTCACAGGCGACTAGTGAGGTGGACCCGGAAATTCGGACAGGTGGCTAAGTGAGAATCCTGCTCCTAAAATAAGCGCAGCTGTGGCTGTGAAGGAGGAGTGGGACATGTCAAAAGAACGGAGGAAGCACAGCCCGTCATTCA
>DAOUHE010000322.1:0-9367 GCA_034428715.1 Dehalococcoidia bacterium
AGGTTGACGGCCCAGTGCACCATCAGTATATTGAGCTTACGACGGGACATCAGGGAGGAACAAATGGCCCTAACCCAAGAACAAATGACGGCTACACCGAAAGCGCTGGCGGGCATCCGGGTCGTGGATTTTACTTGGGTAAGGGCTGGTCCTTGGGCCACCCGCTGGTTGGGCGCCCTGGGGGCCGAAGTGATAAAGGTGGAATGGCCCCTGAACCAGAGGGGCAGAACCGCCGGCGCGGCGCCCCCCGGAATTGAACCCGACCTGAACACCACCGCCAACTTCAACGACACCAACGCCAACAAGAAGGGCATCACCGTCAACCTGCGCACCGAACGGGGGCTGGACCTAATCAAGAGGCTCATTTCGGTATCGGACGTAGTGGTCGAAAATTTCAGCGCCAGGGCACTGGATAGTTGGGGCCTGGGATTCGAAGAGCTGTGCAAGCTCAATCCGGACATCGTATACGTCTCCCAGTCCGGATTCGGCCATACGGGCCGGTACCGTGACTACACCACCATGGGACCCATAGCCCAGGCTTTCTCAGGCTTGACCTTTCTCTCAGGACTGCCCGGCGAGCCCCCGGCAGGCTGGGGCTGGTCTTACCTGGACGACACCGGGGGCATGTACATAGCCTTTTCCACTCTAACTTCTCTCTACCGCCGCAACATCACCGGCCAAGGCCAGCACGTGGACCTTTCTCAGATGATTATTGGCGCCACCTTGAACGGTTCTGCTCTGCTGGACGCTACGGTCAACGGCCGTCCATCTCAAAGGGAAGGGTATCCACCGGGCAACCGGGCCCATTGGCCCGGTACGCCCATGGTCAACAACTACCGGGGGCCGACCACTGCGCCTCACAACGCCTACCGTACCAGGGGCGGCGGCTACAACGATTGGTGCGCCATCGCCTGCTTCTCCGAGGAGGAATGGCGGCGCCTGGTGGTAGTAATGGGCTCCCCCCAGTGGGCTACCTCGCCCAATTTCACCACCCTGCGCGGCCGTCTCCAGCATCAAGCGGAGCTGGACCGGGGTATCCAAGAGTGGACCCAAACCATTGAAAAGTACGAACTGATGGAAAGGTGCCAGGCGGCGAGTGTACCCGCGATGCCGGTTCAGAGTAGCGAGGACCGGGTGGACCATGACCCGCAGCTTCGCCACCGGGAGTTGTACCTGGAAATGGACCATCAGGCGCTTGGGCTGCGCAAGTTTCAGAACGCCCCCTTTAAGCTCTCCGAGACTCCGGCCCTCAATTACCAGCCCGCTCCCCTCATCGGCCAGCACAACCAGGAGATTTTCGAAGGAATGCTGGGTCTCAATCACGAGGAGTTCGTATCTGGATATGAGGACGGCACCTTCTGGCCAAAGTCCATGGACCGTTACCCATACATGGACGACATGATCGCCGCGGACCCTGTGCCATTCACGGCTCAGCCCGCCGCATCTCAAAAACACGCGCCGCCCCCTCAACGAAAAGAGGACATATCCGACAGCACCGGCCCTTGGTCTGGCCCCTTGTCCGGCCTTCGAGTGCTGGAGTTGGCCGACGAGAAGGGGCAGTTCTGCGGCAAGCTGATGGCCGATCTGGGGGCCGATGTGATCAAGATCGAGCCCACCGGAGGCGAGTCTACCCGCAAAGTAGGGCCTTTCCTGGACGACATACCTCACCGGGAGCGAAGCCTCTCTTTCTGGCACTACAACACGTCTAAACGGGGAATCACTCTCAATCTGGAAACCGAGGATGGACGTGACCTGTTCCGGCGGCTGGCGGCCACGGCCGACATCATCCTGGAAACATTTGCCGCTGGCTACTTGCCTTCGTTGGACCTGGGATACCAGAACCTTCATGAATCGAATCCCAGGCTGATCATGTGCTCGCTTACCCCCTTCGGCCAGACCGGGCCATGGCGGGATTTCCTGGCCGGTGACCTACTTCACCTGGCGGCAGGAGGGCAGATGGGTTGCTGCGGCTACGATGAAGAGGACGAGCCAGAGGATATCCCGATTGCCCCAGGCGGCGGAAACGCCTGGCATATGGGCAGCCACTACGCCTACATGGCCATAATCGCGGCTCTGGTGCACCGCACCAACACCGGACGAGGCCAGTACATTGATGCCTCGGTACACGACGCCTGCGCCCTCACGACCGAGGCGCACGTAAACACCTACATCTATACTGGGAACGTTGTAAGTCGGCAGACCGGCCGCCACGCCGCGGCGTCGCCGACTACCAAGGCGCAACTCCGCTGTAAGGACGGCAAGTACGTGAACGCCGGCGCGTCTCGGGTTACATTCCGGCAGTTCCCGGCTCTGGTCGAATGGATGGATAGCTATGGACTGGCGGGGGACCTCATGGAAGAACGCTACAAGGACCCCGCCGTCTTCTCCGAGGGCGCCTCCCACATCAACGACGTGATGGCTAATTTTGTAACGCATTTGACTCGGGATGAGGTGGCCCATGGCGGCCAGGAGCGGGGCTTCACCTGGGGAGCGATTCGGGCGCCTGATGAGTTGGTGGATGAGGGCCACCTGAATGATCGAGGCTTTTGGGTGGAGGTGCCCCATCCTGAGCTTAGCCGAAGCTTCAAATACCCCGGTCCCGCCGGGATTTACAACGGATCACCCTGGAGGATTTCAAGCCGGGCCCCTTTAATCGGGGAGCACAACGAGGAGATTTACTGCGTGGAGCTGGCGCTTGCAAGGACGGAGCTGGCTTACCTGGCAGAAGCGGGCGTGGTGTAGGACGCCGCCTGGCGGTTCGAACTGTGCGACGGGGGAGGAGCCTTCCCAGCCCCGGTCGTAGCATGATTCAACTAAAGGGACGATCTGGAATGGAGCCTGCAGTGGCCGTTAACAACAACAGTCCAGGCGACAACAATCCTGGCAACTACAATCCTTCGGAGCAAAATCCCGTCAGGCTCACCCTGGGGCATTATTATTGCGTGAATTGCGGGGAGGACTGCCTCTCGCGGAGTGATGCCAGGTGTCCACGCTGCCAGGATTGCTTGCGGTGGGATAAAGTCGACATCTAGTAACACACATGTGACGCCCAGCATAATGCGTGAAAATCCCACCATCCGCCAGCATTGGGTCTGCCTCAGCTAGCCAGCCCATATCCCGCTCAAATATCACCAAGTCGGAGGAGCCATCATCCCCCGCTTGGGACAGCGTTGATTCGCCGACGTGCTCAGTCAAAACCTGGCCGTAGAGCTGCAGGCCTTGAATAAGCTGGTGATATAGCTCTTGATCGGCCCGCCTCGCACGAATCGAACCTGCGAAATAGATCTTCATCCTGCCAGTTCAGATTGGTCTCTTATTTCGAAGCATTGGACATATCCCAATCGCCTTGGGTTACCGCTTCCTGCCTCATCAAGGAAACGGTTGATTTGCCGTTGTATACGCTCACTGGCCATGATGGAAGATAGTACGTCGGAGGGGTCAGCTTGTCCACATGTTCTCTAGGACAACAAAAAACCCCGGCTAGAACCGGGGAATCTGGCTAATTTGGACCTGGGCAAAAAAGAGTCCCAGCAACCGTTTTTGGGACTTTCAGGAGCCTATCACAGATGCTGGATATCATGCAATCGTTTACGCCTGGATTGGCGTACACCAGAGCGTCCTCGAAGTGGCAGAATCATTGGAGGGAGGAATCCATCATGGCAATTGAGCGCATAAACCCATCGAGCCTGGGCCAGCCGGGCGGCTATCATCACGTGGTCAAGGATGGCAATACCGTCTACCTGGCGGGACAGGTGGCTCGGGATAGGGACGGAAAAACAGTGGGAGTGGGTGATGCGGCAGCCCAATCGGAGCAGGTATTTCGTAACATCCAGTCGGCTTTGGAATCGGTTGGCAGTGACTTGGGCCATATCTTGAAAATGACAACCTTCATGACCCACCGGGATGATTTTCCGGCCTACCGGGCGGTCAGGAGCAAGTTTCTAACCAATGACGATGCCCTGCCAGCCAGCACGCTGATTCTCTGTTCTGGGCTCGCCGACCCCGACTTCCGGATTGAGATTGAAGCCGTGGCGGCCATCCCTTAGGGCAAAAATGCCGGATGATATTACCCAGCCACGGAGTCCAGGACGAACTCAAATAATTCAGGCTGGTCATCTAGGCGTTTCAATTAGTAAGTAAGTCAAGTTGGCCAGTCGAGAGAAGTCGAAGTTAGACCGCCCCAAATCGTTCCCATACAAGTGCAGAATAGACAAACCAGTAAGCTTATCTAACTCAAAAGGCAGTTCCCTCAGGCGGTTGTCCTCTACGAATAATTCGGTCAAGGCACCCAGGTTCCCTATCGCAGCTAGCATATTCGTTAAATGATTGCCACCCAACAATAGTTCAGTTAGACCGGTCAAGCTGCCTATCTCAGGAGGCAATTCAGTCAACTCGTTGTTTGCTAGGGCCAACATTTTAGGTTTGCCAAGTTCCCAATCGTTGAAGGAAGCTCTTTTAAACGGTTGTCATCCAGGTTTAGGAACATCAGGTTGGTCAGATTGCCTATTTCTGCGGGCAATTCAGTTAGATGATTACGGTAAAGGCTCATCCAAGTAAGACCGGCCATATTGCCTATCTCAGGAGGCAACCTGGTTAATTGATTGTGTCGCTGGAACATCTGGGAATGGCCCAGTTGCAGATAGCCTAGGTTGGTCAATTTCCCAATCTCGGGAGGCAATTCAGTCAGGTCGTTAGCACCTGCATTAAGTTCAGCTAGGTTCCTCAAATTACCTATCTCAGGGGGCAGTGTCTTCAGATGATTTCTGTCTACTTTGAGGTTCGCCAGGTTGGTCAAGTCCCCTTTCTCAGAGGGCAATTCCGTTAGGTCGTTAAGGCCCAAATCCAACCCAACCAAGTTGGTCAGCTGACTTATCTCAGCGGGTAACACCTCCAGTCCCTTGCCATGCAAGCTCAAAGTCGAAGTGCCATTGTCCCTAGCCTCAATTATCATTGAGACAATTTCGTCTTGGTTCATATCCATGTGTTACGAGTCCGCTACCCTCCTAACCCCGGCGGAGCTTCGGCGCGAAAAAGGCCAGCGTTGCAGTCAACACGATGCCGAGGGCGCCGTTAATACTCGCAGCCAAGGGAGCACTCCAGACCCCGGCAATTGCCCCAGAGTTCAAACTTCCGAAGGTATAAGCGTAAATGGTCATTGACCGCAGGCCCAGGACGCGGCCCCGAAACTCGGGCAATGTTGTCCGCAAGATGACCGTAAGCATCAACACCTGGGTTGAAGAGAATGCCATGCCGGTGAGCAGCAAGATTGACAGCGACAGGTAGAAGGTATGGGAGGCGGAGAAGGCCAGCATGGTGGCGTGCCAAGCTATTACAGACAGTATCAGCAGCTTACCAGCGGACTTGAGGTTGCGCACCGATGCCAAAACGCTCGAACCAATCAAGGCGCCGATGCCAAAGGCGGACATCAGGATTCCCAACCCAGCCGAGTCGGTGCCCAAAACATCTCGGGCGAAAATTGGCATGAGCGACGTGTGCATGGGCCAGCCGGTGAAATTGATGATGACTCCCACCACCAGCAACCCCCACAAAACCTGCTGTCCCTTGACGTACTTGAGCCCTTCCAACATCGCCCGGAGGACAGAATCCTCCCGCGATTGTGTGGTACGGATGTTCCCGATGGACAGCGCCAGTATCCCACCCAAGGAGTTCAGTGCCACAATCACGGCGTAGACACCTTGAGGCCCGATGGACTGAAACAGGAAGCCGCCAATCAGGGGGCCCACTATGGTGTTGAGGTTCATTCCCATGGTGGTTAAAGCGGCGCCGTTGGAAATACGGTCCGCAGGCAAGATGTCGCCTACCAGAGATTGAGAGGCAGGCATTTGAAACAGCCGGACCAGGCCTCCCACCAACACCAGTGCGAAAATGTGCCACACTTCCAAGCGCCCGCTTTGAAGCAGTGTGAACATCACCAGGCTCAGCAGACTGACACTAAACATTACGGCGGCCACGAGCAGGTGGCGGGGCATCCGGTCGGCGACGGCTCCCGAGAACAAGGCCAGGAAATTGAGCGCCATCCGAGCCGAGGCGATTAACCCCACCAGGAACGGTGAGTCGGTCCGGATGAGGACCAACCACCCGAGGGCCACGGCCTCCATCTGCATGGCCGTGCCGGACAACGCCATAGAGGACCACAGCAGGGCGAAATTGCGCTGACGCAATATACCGAGAGGGTAGGCCACTTGTTGTAGCGAAGTAGCTAGTTTCAACTGACGTTAAACAATGGCCGCCTCTGGAAGAATAAATGCAAAAACGCTGTCCCAGTATTCCTGGCCTGATGGAGCCATCGGTGTACCCGCAATCACCATCCAGAGTTCCATGCTGGGTTCGATGTTGGCGAAGAAGAACCCGACGGCCCACTCCAACGGCTTGTCGAGCGATACCGCCAATGATTCGGCCACCACATTGTTCGACTGCGATACCCGGGGCCTATGGAATGACCTCCCAGACCTGGCGGTTGCCTTCTACTGTGTTGCTATTAAATTGCCTGACAGACTCTTCAGTCTCGGGGGATAGCTCGTGGTAATTGGAACGCTGATTATTAAAGTATTCATCTAGGCTTTCCACTTCAATCTCAAATGCGATGGTGTCCATTCGGTCTGTATAATCCGTGTAGATCTTGCCCGTTTTATTGCCATCCCTGGCCCAGGAAGCCCTAACCTCCTTAACAACTTCCAAGCACTCAGGCACCTTTCCTCGAGCACACTTCCAGACATTTCTCACCATGTACATTCGCGGTCCCCTCAGAACATAATGTCAAACAAGATTGGGAGACTATACGACAGGTCAGGCTAATCGTCGAACCCAGAAATCCCAGCAATTACCGTCGAGAATCAGGTCCTGGTTTTGGCGCGGAGATGACATCATGGATGATCCTTCGTATCGTCAGGCTGACTCCCGTATGCACTTCTCCAGCAACTCCAATGCCGCCTTGGCAAAAATCCACATGTTCGCCTCCCGGTCGGCAACGCGAGTCTCGACGGTAATGGATCGTTCAACGGGGCCGACCACGGCCATGCAGGAGTGACCTGGATCATCACCGTGACTGCTCCCGGTGGGGCCACTGGCGCCGGTCTCGCTCAATGCCCAGGTGGTCCCCAGTGCCTCACGCACGTTCCTGGAATTCATCAGAGCATACGGTTCGCTACTGGACCGAATCCCTTCAAATGCAGACTCAGCCACATGAAGGAGACCGTACTGAGCCGTACGGGTATAGATGGTGGCGCCCCCCACATAAAAGGCGGAGCAACCCGGCACGGCCACCAGTGCCGCGGAAATCAATCCACCGCAAGATGATTCCGTGACAGCGATGGTATGTTGCCGTTCCTTGAGCAACGCGCCTACCGTGGCGGACATCGAGGTCAGGTCTGGCATAGTCCCCTCCTGGCTTCAAGATTGAGGCAGAGCTATTTTACTCTGATAATCGAATTAGGCCCACGCGAATGGCGATTCCCGTTGAGGTGCGGGTGCCCGGGTGTCTCCAGCGCATATCGTGCCCTTTGTGCCCGTCGGATAAGTATAGCTCCTGTCCCTTGAGACCCCGTCGGCCACAGAAAACGCAGCCCCAGTTCCCTGACGTCATCAATCGGTCGAATGGAAGGCAGGGTAAGGGGTATGCCCGAGAGCTCCCGACGTTTTGGGGCCGCTGCAGGTCTTGTAAATCGTTGGCTCTTAATTTTGCCATGCTACAAAAATATTAAAAGTTTCGCTAGATGCCCGCCCTCGATCGTCCTTCGATTCCTTCGGTTAGCCAGCACCAAGCCCGGTCGATCGCGCTATCCCACTTCAATGGTGGGTTACTATGGACTGAAGGCGGCCAAGAGCATAACGGAGGAGTCTAATGGCAGAGAACAGTCAGGCGGCTAGCAACGGTGTCCAATCCGATTGCCGAGTGATCTATGTTGGAACCGGTCGAAGGCCCAGGTTCAAGATGTCGTTCTTTGTATCATATGAGGACGAGAGTACGTGGCGTCAAAGGCTGGCCACTGAGATGGAGGACGTCTGCCGCGAGATGATACAACAGGGTCTCCATCTAACCCACGTCCTGCCGGTCACGAGGTCTAGCGAATTCAGGGGAGGGTGGACCGAAGGGGCTTGGCTCTACTTTGCAACATAGCTGGACGCCGTCAGGTGCTCAGATGGAAAAGACGCAGTCAAATGGTATCCCGAAGTACCCACTTAGGTCCGAATTCTCCGCCGTGGCCTCCACCGCTAAGAACGTGACATCCAACGGGTTGACGTAAATTCAAAACGCCTGGACAAGCGAATCGTATGGCGACAAAAGGCCGAGCAACTTGGGAATGTAAAGCGAGATTCAGCGACGTTCCAAAGGATTGTACGCGTCGAGGAATTCTTAATGGGCAAGTCAGTCTCGAATAAAACAACCCTGCAAGAAATAGAGTTCACAAAAAATATACCAGTGCCGGAACAATTCCAAGGCAGAGAGATTCCAATTTACTTTAGAAAGTCAGTTGGGCGCATAAGAATCGGAGTATCTTTGCGGATATCAAGGGGTCGAGTCGACCTGGAACACAATGGACTATTCTTTTATCCACTCGGACTCTGTAACGGATTAACGGGAACAGCCATTAGCGTGAATGCACCTTTCGTTCTCGATCAAGATCGAAGCAGGATTCTTGAAAACGAGTGGAATGACTGGCTCCTGGACAGTGCTGCCGATCTCACGATTGAACTTTTGAATGGTGAGTGGCGCGATAGATTTGGATCAGAGGCATTTCTCGCTCTTCGGCAATTGTCCACTCCGTCCAATCCGCGTTTTCTTGAACGTATCGAGAACCTCCTTTCAAACGAATCGTGCTGGCCGACCCGTGCCCGGCAAAATGGTAAATCGGTACTTGTTTCAGCTTCCAAATTGACAATACCGGCTCAAAAAGAATTCGACGGATTTTTAACTCCTGATCATTATCTTGACGATTCGCTCTACAACACAAAATTTGGTGAGCCAATTAAGGAATTTGCTCATAAGCATGGAGCGATGCCGTTCGGCTTACCCTCTCTGGTATATCTCAGATGTTGCACACAACATGAAGACGAAACGTTAGCTACCAAAACGTTCGGCGACGCGGCCATGCATTACACGGATTACAAAACTGCGCTCGGAAACATTGCACGCCAGCAGGAATTTGGGAATGCGCTCAATGCGGCCCGATCGCAGCTTTCAAATAACCACAAAATCGACCTGCAGAATTCGCCTACGACTAAGGTGGACCCCATCAGTTGGACAGTATTGGAGCAATGTTAAGTGAGGGTCCCGCTGTCTTTCCAAGGTCTACCAATGCTCTGGTTGGCGGCCACCTCCTCTCTTTTGACTGTTCATCTGATTGCA
>DAOUHE010000323.1:0-1789 GCA_034428715.1 Dehalococcoidia bacterium
CTGGCTGGAATACCTGAAGTATGGTTTTCTGCCAGTGGGGTTGCAACCGGGTTTGCCAGCCGCCCCTTCAGCTACGGGGAGTGTGGGTTTACAGCCATGGCTGTAAACAGGGCTGTTTCCAGCCATGGCGGCCGGGTGGGTCTTACCCGGGCTGGCGCTCTGGACTCGGCGACCATGGGGCAGGGCCGATGGTTCAAAAGCGCCATGGTGGCCAGGTACACCAATCGGCGTCTAGAGGTCACGTTTTTCTGTCGGCCATTGATCGTGCTGAAAACGTGACCTAGGGGTTGCGCGAGGCATCCTCGCGATGGTCACTTCCCGGATCGGGTGCCAGCCACTGAGCGTCAGCTACGTTCTGTCTCGGCTCCTCCAAATCTTGCTAACACTCTCTGTTTGCAGCTCTACCCCAAGCGCTCTTAGCCCAACAAACACCGCATCTGCAGCGGAAATTGGTTTTGAGGCTTCGTTTCGGGTTGCCTTGAGGCCACAGCTGATCAAGATCTCCATAGTCTGGATGATAGCGGCGTCGCGAACTTGATTCGTGAACGGGTTGCGCCCACGCCCCGTTGTCGGCAATCCCCGGTCATCAACGGCAACGGCATAAGACCATTCCTGAAGTTCGCTGGGAATTTCTTCTGAGGCAGCCCGAAGGTGGCGCAATACTTCCTGTACGGCGCGGTAGGCAACTGGGTTGGTTGTCGAATCTTCGATGAGTGTCGAGAGGGTGTCATTTCGCAGTGCGTCGGACGCCAACATCTCACGATCGCGGATGGTGCCGATGATGCCGTCGGGCCTAGGGTCAGGACCGGTGTATGGAATGCGATGTGCCAGTAGCAGAAACGCCAGCCGGGCAGCTTCATCGATCTGGATTGCAACCTCAGTTTCTTCGTAGCACTTTTTGAACTTGGCTGCTGTAAGTTCGGGGCAGAATACTTCTATGATCAGGCGCAGCTGCTGCGCTGCCTCGGCCAGCCTTGTCGCGATAGTATCGATGGTTTTGTTCATCGCACTGGCTTGCTCGGGATTATTTCGGGCCCACTCTTTGAAAAGAACGTCCAGCATGGCTCCTCCGGTGAAATCCATTTTGGTCAGTGTTGCACCTTGGAGGCTTACCGTCATAGGAGAAAATTCAGCTTATGCTTCCCACAAACTTTCCCGGCGCCGCGTCGTCGCAAGTCCATCACTGATCTGGCTCCGGACGGCAGTTAGTCGCCCATTGGAGTTCGGGCCGATTCGCGCCCCTGGCCGCCTAGCCTATTCGTAGTTAAATTGCTGATAGTGGGCCTTTGTCGGATATCTGCAAGTGTCAGTCCCGGGCTGTCCGGGCCTCCCGTCCACAGGTCCTGCAGGTGGCGACGGCCAGCCCGTAGGAATGCCGTTCCGTGGACTCCACGCTGGCAAGGCAACCCCCGCAATGCCCACACCGCCCATCAGGCCCTCTTGGTGTTCCGGGCTGCTGTGTGGGCGGTTCAGGCTTGGAAGCATTACCGGCTGAAAGGCCCTGCCGTTCTCGCCACCGCCTGGCCGCTGCGTTCTGGGCAAGGCGCTTATCTTCCGGCGTCCGCTTCACCCTTGGGGTGATGGTGATATGGTGCATGGATGGGATGGTGATATGGTGCATGGATGGGATGGTCATGTGGTGCAATGGGGTTGGCGAGTTGCATTCCGTAGTCGAGTTGACCGGTGACGTTGACGACCTGGGCCGACTTGGCGAGTTGAAACGGACTGGGATGCCGAAGTGCTAGAGCAACTGCGTCAGAAATGTGAAGAGGCTGACCTGGACTTCGAC
>DAOUHE010000324.1:0-2410 GCA_034428715.1 Dehalococcoidia bacterium
TTCCGGTGTAGGCTTCGTTGGTCAGCAGGTAGTGGACGATGTTCTTCTGCCAGCGCCTTCCCCGGTTGGTGATGCCCCGCCCGTTCAGCTCCTTGCAGATTTCCTTCAGCCCGTTGCCCCGGCGGGAACTCTCGAATATCTCCTTCACAATGGGCGCAGCCACCGGGTCAACCTCCAGGGTGGGACGGTCCTTCACCCCGTCGCTGACCTTGATGCGGTTATAGCCGAAGGGCGCCCTGGAGGCCAGGAAGTACCCCCGAGACGCCGACTCCCGCATCCCCCGGACAACCTCCTGGGCAAGATTTCTGAGTAAAATTCGTCCACGCTCTCGATGATAGCCTCCATCAGCTTCCCCGTGGGGGAGTCGTCGGCGTGCTCGGTGATGGAGACCACCCGGATTCCCTTCCTTCTCAGCATGGACTTGAAGGCCACGGCGTGTTCCCGCTTGCGGGTGAAGCGCGAGAATTTCCACACAAGAATCACCTGGAAAGGGGCCGTCGCCTTGCCTCCCTCGTCGATCATGTTGCGGAACTGGGGCCGGTCGGCGATTCTGCCGCTCTCGGCCTCGTCCACGTACTCGCGGGCGATGGAGTAGCCGTTGGCCTTGGCGTAGTCGCGCAGCGCCCGTAGCTGGGCGGCTACGGAGAGGTCCACGTCCTGGCGGTCGCTGGAGACCCGGGCGTAGAGGGCCGCCGGAGTGAGGGGTTGGTACTGCTGCTTCATACATTCATCTCTTTTTGACGTTGTGAATACTTACCGAGTCTTACTACGTAACATGAAACATCTGGTCAGCCGTTGTCAAGAATCAACTGTCAGCGGTTGGTGGGCTGCGCCACGCCTGTTTCCTACCGGACCCCGCTAGTTCCCAAAGGAAGCGCGGTGCGTCGATGATTCCAGACGTTGTTGGATTTCTTCATCATTTCACGGCAACAGCTAGATACCGGAACCGACCGTATGAGTTGGCAGGAAACGTCGAATACTCCTCCCAGGAAAAATGATAAGAACCCCGCAGCCGTATGGGTGATTCCCGACCCTTCACCGTTCCCGGACCGGCACGCGCCGCCCAAGCCAATTCTCCCGAAATGTCCCTTCCTTCGTGGATACGAAAGGCGGCGTCTACCGTATCCCGCGCTGCCGGAACGTTCCAATATGATGGGTCATTGGTTAGCAGCACCGCATATCCGGCCCTGCACCCGCTTGAGCGCATCAGCTCAAGCCTTTGGATGTCCAACAGAAAATCATAACGCCTCTGGACCTGGGCGCTGTGGTCCCGGAGGGCAAAGGACTCGCCGTCCTGGTCCAATTCCAGCTTCCGAGTAACGTACTTCAACTCGATGGCAATCCCCTCTATCGGAAGCCAGATGTCCAGGAACATCCTCCGGTCTTGGTCGGGGAAGGCATTTACCTCCAAGCGGACTTGGCTTTCCGGCCCGGCCTTGTGAATTTGCCAGGCCAGGGCGTGCTGGAAGTCCGCTTCCGAGTGGAATATCTTCCTGCTCCCGGCCAGACTCGCGAGGAGTGCTTCGATACAAAGCATGAGCATCCGCTCCTTTCGCCCAGTAGGGTCGCCCGTGTTATCCCCTGCCTAATTCCGACAGCAACCGGGGAGCGTTGACGATCCTGGTGCCTTGGTGCTCCTCAATGGGCAAGAGATGCCGCCGGTGGCCGGTTATCAGATAATGGGCATCGGCGGCTACCGCGCACTCCAGAACCCGGTTGTCGGCGTGGCCGCCTTCAATCTCCTCCGGCAGCCGTGGAGGGTCAATGACGATGGCGGCGTTCTCAATGACCCGGATCGCCTGGGCCATACGTTCCTCGTACCAACCGAACTTGCGCGTCAGCACCCCGGCCACCTCTTCCAGGATGAACCGGGACAGGTTGAACTCGAACCTTCCCCGGAGCGCCAGTTCCAGCACCAGGCGCTCGTTTCCGGGAAAGTTCAGGGCGGAGATCATCACGTTGGTGTTCAGGACCACGCTCAGGTTCAGGGCTGACCAACCTCGGCCCGGTATTCTTCAACCAGGCCTGCCACGTCCTCGGGTCCGATCCCCTGCGCCCTGGACCGCTCATCGCCGTACCGGAGCAGTTGCCGCCACTCGCACTCTTCAATGTAGCGGACTACCGCGTCCCGCAGGAACTCGCTCCTGGACCGCCCCTGTTGCTCCATCGCTTCGTCCAACCGCTCCGCCATTTCCGGCGGCAATGAGAAGGTGATGGTCTTGGTCGTCCTTGGCATGATCGTATCCTTGTTATCGAGTCTTACTCGGATACTAGGAGGATCGTCCCGGCCTTGTCAACCGCCACAGGGCCCAAACATGATTGTAGAGTGAACTACCCTATGAGGTTTTAAGGCGAGGGGGAACGGCTCCGTGTACCAAAGATGGACGCAGCGGTCCGGAGTTAGGGGAGA
>DAOUHE010000325.1:0-6568 GCA_034428715.1 Dehalococcoidia bacterium
CGCGCTTTTCGGGCAGTGCCCCGGCACCTCTTTGTTCCTGAAGCTGGAATCACAGCCGCATACGCCGACCGGCCTGTCTTCCTTCGCTGGGGAGGAACTTGTTGAAAGGACTTGGCAGTGCCGGAGCGACCTGTTCCTGGGTCATGTCTGCCTCTAGCCGTGCTTCCTTCAGTCTTTCTGTCAATGACATTCGTATCCTGCATTTCGGCTGCGGGTTCCCTCTGCGCCGTATTTTGCTGGCTATGCTTGACGGTGTCAGCCGCCATTTGGTAACTTTTGGTGGTGAATCTTGTTGCAGTTTGGTTACATGCACTGAATCGTGGCGGTGGCGGCTGGGGGTGGTGTGGACTTTGGAGACAGAGAAGAGTCGGCGCCGTTCTGAGGCGTTCGCTCTTAGGTGCGGCGTCGTTTGGTTGAAGTGGTGAGTGCCTGCAGACGTGGTTCCGGGGCTTGGGTGGATGGGACGTACGCTTTGACCGGCTTTTCTGATCCGTGTCTAGGTATAAATTTTGGTATGACAATAACCTTTGGTTGCTGATAAGCTACACAACTGCCAATATTACGAAGTCCTACAAAAGGAAACAGACTTGTTCGGCACCGCCGAGCAAGCCCTTCCTGTGTCTTAGAAAAGCCGGCGGCGCATGGACCGCTTACGAACATCGCACAACCCTCATGGGAATCGTCTGTATAATCGCAGCCATCATGCATCCGAAAAATAAGTAAGGAGAAACATGACGACTGACAAAGCTACCGAACTCCATTACCTGGGACTCCTCAACGACATCGCCTCGGGAGAAAGGCGCGCCGGTATTCATCTAGCGGCCTGGGCGGGTAAAACCCAGGACCCGGGATTGAAATCGTGTCTCTCGTTGGTGGCCGCTAGAGAGACAAGCCATTACCAAATCTTCGAACGGCGCATTTCGGAATTGGGTCACAGTTGGGCGGAAAACGATGCTCCGGAATTCGCGGAACGTCTTAGGGTCAGCAGTTCCGATATGCCAGACATCGACAAGAAACTTTGGGGGAAGGCCCAGCAGGCCCAGCGCAAAGGTCCGCCAATTCGTGAAAGGTACGAAGCGGCGATCGCCGATGACACGGTAGACCCCCTGACGCGGTCCCTGCTGCGTTGGTTCTCAGACGTAGAAGCAGACTCCGGCTTGCTGCTGCGCCAGGCGTATGACGCCATCGAGACAGAGTCGTAGGTGGCATTAACCTACGGTATTGGTTCTTAACACTCCCCGGCCGCGGCCGCCGCAAAGCCCCCGTTAGATTTGGGGGGCATCTATTATGAGGCGGGTTGGTGGAGATTCCTGCCCTGGAGGCATCTGGGCCAGGCCGCAGCGAGTTCGAGCGCATGCGCAAGGCAGGATAGAAGCTACCTAAGCGGCTCTGACGGTTCAAACGGAGGCCCAGAATGGCAAAAGACGGCTTCAAAGTCATGGACTCTGATATGCACGTCGTAGAACCGGCGGACCTTTGGGACAGGTACATCGACCCAGCTTTCAAAGACCGCGCCCCTAAAGGGATGACCCGCCATCCCCGGGACCTGGCCATCCAATTCGGCGGGCGCCTCTACCCGCCGCAGAACCGCAGCTACACTAACGCCATCATGCCCCTCATGAATGAGCAGATGGACGTGTACACTGAATCTGAGGCTCGCGATTGGGACAGTGGCTCCCAAGTGACGGCCATGGACGTTGAGGGGATCGACTTGGCTGTCATGTTTCCCAGCCGTGGCCTCTTCAGCCTGGGATCGGACGACATCGAACCAGCTCTGGCCACTGCCATATGCCGGGCCTACAACGACTGGCTGGCAGAGTTTTGCTCGTGTTCGGAGCGGTTGTTCGGCGCTGGCATGGTCCCGCCTCACGACATCGAAGGCGCTGTCCAAGAGGCCAGGCGCGCGGTGAACGAACTGGGCTTCAAGACGGTTTTCATGCGCCCGAATCCGGTGAATGGGCGCAACTGGCACGACCCTTATTACGATCCCCTATGGGCGGAAATCGAGCGGTTGGGCGTTCCCCTCAGCTTCCACGAAGGCGGACTTGTGGACCTGCCTCAGCCGGGAAACAACTTCGAAACCCACATGCTTTACCACACCTGCACCCACTCCATGTCGATGATGCTGGCCGTGGTAGACCTGGCTGGTGGCGGTGTCCTGGAGCGCTTCCCCAAGCTTACCGTGGCGTTTTTGGAAGGCAACTGCTCTTGGGCGCCTTGGCTCTTGTGGCGCTTGGACGAGCACTATGAGATGTCGGCCGCCTACGACCACCCGGACCTCAAGATGAAGCCCAGCGATTATTTCCGGCGGCAATGTTATCTATCGGTAGAGTGCGATGAAGAGCCAGCCGGGATGGTCTCCAAGTACGGTTTGGAGGACAACATCGTGTTCTCCACCGACTACCCCCACGCCGACTCCAAGTACCCCAGGTCGGTGGAGCGGTTCTTGCAGATGCCCCTTTCCGAGCAAGCAAAGCGAAAATTTTTGTGGGACAATTGCGCCCGGCTTTACCACCTTGAGGGCTGACGGCCCAATCAAATGATGTGCAATCGTATCGACCACGTTAATCCCAAACACCTTTGGAGTTCACCTGCTTCCCATTGTCATCCCGAACGGCGTTCTTCAGCTTTCAGCTTAGGAATAGCATCACTGGCAATCCGCTCAAACACGGGAAGATGGTCCTCCCTCGACGGAAACATCAAGATGAACTCGTCTATACCCACCTCTCTGAAATGCCTCACGTCATCCTCAAAGGCGTCGACAGAGGGGTATACGGTGTCTACATCGTCATGAAACACCAAGAGTGAACGCCTGAGCGTCAGCGGATCACGGCCGGCCTCGGTGCAGTAGCCGTCTATTAGGCCGCTTCGCTCGCGTGTGACCACCAACATCTCCTCTCGAGACCAACCGGGTCCCCATAGTGAGTTCCATGTGTCAGCAAGATCTGTAGCAATCTTGATCGTCCTTGGTCCATTCGCGGAGATTGTGATCGGCGGGCGAGGCTTTTGTATGGGCCTGGGCTGCATGACAGCGTCCTTCACCTGATAGAACAGCCCCTGATATGTCGAGACCTCATTGAGCAGCAGTTGGTCCACAATCTCCACCGCCTCACGGAAGCGTGCCACCCGCTCAGGTGGCGCCCAATCTTCAATGCCTGCCATTGAATAGCTAGGATCGTCACCCCCGGACACCCCCGGCCCCAAACCAAGCTCCAAACGGCCATTCGAAAGATGATCGACAGTAAGCGCTTGACGGGCAAGAAAAGCCGGGTTGCGGAAAGGGGTAGCCGTCACTAGAGTTCCGATTCGGATCCGGCTCGTCTGTGTGGCAAGGGCAGCCAGGAGCGTCCATGCCTCGAACCAGGGCATAGTTGGCTGGGTGAAATAGACGAATTCATCGGCGAGCCAAACGCTGTCAAACCCCAACCGCTCGATGTAACGCCAACGTTCGACCATTATTTTCCACGAAACATCTAGTTGAGCCGTGACCACCCCGAATCGAAGCCCTTTGTTCATTATCATGGCGTCCTACTGAACCTTGCATAGGCAACTAAACCCGCCGATAGGGAGAGCTGGGGGGCTAAATCTCCCCAACCCCCTTCGCGAAAGGGGGGCCAGTTCTCCCCCTTTGCAAAGGGGATTGAGGGGGATTTCCACTTTCGCCTGATTGCTTGTGATGTTCAGCAATTAACGCAAGGCTCAACGAGTACAAAAACCAGCGGGCGCTACCGCCCTTCGCGGATGAACCCGGCGGCACGCTCCGCGATCATCATGGTGGTTACATTGGTATTGGCGCGCACCACGTCGGGCATGACCGAGGCGTCGGCCACCCGCAACCCTTCGATACCCCTAACGTTCAGATACTGGTCGACCACAGCCATGGCGTCGCCGGCCGCGCCCATCTTACAGGTGCCGGAGATATGGAAGGACGTGCTAACGTTGCGCAGCATCCAATCGTCCAGGGCTTCGTCGCTGGCCAGGTCGGCGTCGGTGGGGGCGGTCCGCTGGTTGACTATGTCACCGTACGAAGGGTCCACCAGGAGAGATACGCCCTTCCTTACCGCTTCCCGTAACCTCTCACGGTCCCAGGGTTCCTCCAGGTAATGGTAGTTCATGCTGGGTTGCACGTTGGGGTCGGTCGACTCCAGGCGCAGTTCGCCCTTGCCTACCGCTAGGTACAACCCGCAGTTGATGCTGTGGGTCGGGTCGTCACCCTCTTTGACCACGGTGTTCAGGGAGGACGGTGACAGAATCATATCGTTTGGGGTGGATGACGCGGTGGCGGTATAGCGCAACCGGAGAGCCCGTCGGGCAACGGTCTCATCCGGCCGGTCTTCGTGCACCGTGAACCGGACCACGACGTTGGGGTGGTCGCGCATGTTCTGCCCTACGCCGGGAGAATCCACCACTACGGGTATGCCCAATGGCTCCAACTGGTCCTTTGGACCGATGCCGGATAGCATCAGTAGCTGGGGCGATCCCACGGCCCCGGCGCAGAGGGTGATTTGTTCCCCCTCCACCAGGAACATTTCTCCTCCGCTCTCCACCTCCAATCCCGTGGCCAGCTTGCCGGCGAATACGATGCGCTTCACCTGAACGTTGGCCTTGATTGTCAAGTTGAGGCGGTTCCGGTTGGGCTCGATGTGGGTCAATGCCATGCTCATGCGAACGCCGTCAACGTTGTTCTCGGCCCGGAGGCTTACCCCGGTGGCGTCTGGGTCATGCACGTCGGGATTGTCGGGGTACCCGGCTGAGACGCAGGCCCGGTAGAAGGCCTCCTGCAGGGGCGGCCAATCCTCCCGTTTATGTCGGCGAACCGGGACGGGACCGTTGGTCCCGTGGAAGTCGTCCCGGAAGTCCGCGTCGTTCTCGATCTGGCGAAAGTAGGGAAGCACCTTTACGTAGGACCACTCGTCGTTTCTCCAGGAAGCCCATGTGTCGAAGTCCTCGGGCGCTCCGCGTATGAAAGTCTGCCCATTGATAGCGCTGGACCCGCCTAGCACTTTTCCCCTGGGCACCGGCATGGGATTGGGCTGTTGAGGCGTGGCAGTGCCGGTGAAGGACCAGTTGAAGGGAGAACCGGCCGCTCGTGCCCGTAGGTTGATCAACCCCCAGCCGTATTTCACCATGTCGGGCAGTTGCTCAAAATCGGGATATTCCGGCCCGGCCTCCAACAAGAGCACGGAACGGTCCGAAACTTCCGAGAGTTTGGCCGCCAAGATGCACCCGGCGGTCCCACCTCCAACGACGATATAATCGTATTTCATGAACTCAACTCCCATCGGCGAACCAAGATTCGAACGCACGCTGAACAGCCATGCCGAGGCCGTTTCATACCGGCGGGCAATGGCTTATTCTCTTTCGGTGAAGCCGTTTAACACTATAACAGGACCGCTATATCATGTCTGGTGTTGATGGTAAAGTTGCGGCGGCGAGATGTTTGGTTTCATACCGCTCGGCTTCCGAAGGCGTTGCCATCGTTTGGCGATTCTTGGCTCTCCTTTGGCCGCTGCGGGCAAAAGACGCAATCTCTGGCAGTTGCGTTAAAATGATCGCTATCGGGGGGTTAGGGTTCCCTCGGCCGTCGATTGATATTAATCCATGGAGAGGAACAGAAATGACCACCGAACATGTGGACCTCAATCAATTCATAGTGGACCGGCTAGATGCCGCCTACCGTTGGATCGAGCGTCTGTCGGAAGATGTTACGGACGAACAGTTTTACTTCCAACCAAAAGCCGATTGCAACTCGATCGCTTGGCTGGTCTGGCACTTGAGCCGCTGGCGGGACCGGACCAGCTCGAACATATCCGGAGAGGCCGAGGTCTGGATCAGCGAAGGTTGGGCCCAGCGGTTCGGGATGGACGCGGAACGAACGGGACTGGGCGATACCCCTGAGCAGGTTGCCGCTTTCCGGGTGCCCCGCGATCAGGTCTTGGGTTACGCCGAGGCGGCTCACCGAGCCATCGTCCAGCGGGTTTCCAAGCTAACGCCAGAGCAATTCGAACAGCCGGTCGCGTACTCGCCTGGCAACCTGCGGCCGGCGTGGCAAGTCTTGGCCGGGGTGATCGGCGACTCCACGGAACACGTGGGCCAAATCAACTACCTCCGTGGAATGACCGCGGGTTTAGGCTGGCGATAAGCCCTGGTTACTCAAAGACCCCGGCTATGGCGCACTCGGCGAGCTCGTCATCAGACATTCCCAATATGTCCCGCAACACGAATGTTTGGTGTGCCCCGAATTCTGGAGAGCCCCGAGTAACGCCGCCGGGAGTCAGCGACAGTTTGTAGGGAGCGCTTTCAATGGTCCGGGGAACCCCCTGCTGGTCTAAAACCTGGCGGAGAAATCCCCGGTGCTTCAATTGAGGATCTTCCGCCAGGTCCGCGCCGGTTTGGACCACACCAGCAGCTATGCCGGCGGCTTGCAGCAATTCCATGACCTCCGCGGGAGAGCGCTGCAGCGTCCAGGATTCAACCAGAGGATCAAGGGCACCGGCATGGTTCCAGCGGGACACCGCCGTGGAGAAACGTTGGTCTCCAGCCCAAGCGGGTTGGCCTAGCGCCTGGA
>DAOUHE010000326.1:0-7949 GCA_034428715.1 Dehalococcoidia bacterium
ATGAAAACGGGGAATTTGAGCGAATCAGGCCGCATTTGATGCCCTTGGAATGCGGGATTATATTTGACGGTATCCCAGAAGGAGCTATATCCAGGAAAGTTGGTTTGATCTGGGGAATCCCGGCTAAAGTTACGGCTACCAGCATGGTGCCTCCCAGGGATTCCAGCGCAGCGTACTGCTCAGCAGCAGCGGCGGCATCCGCCCTTTGAACCGCCGTCATGGCCAGACCGGCCCTGGCCATGACGGCATACATAGGGGTAGCGTAGCCCGACGAGAGGACCGCTTCCGCAGCCATTTGGGCCTGGTCGAACTGATCGGACGTGCCGGCGATGCGGGCTACCATCGGCGCTACCAAAGCTATCCCTGAATGGGTAACGGTCGGCCCAGGGGCGGTCAGGCGCATGACATCTAGCAGCCGGTCCAAGTAAACGTCGCCCTGCTCAAAGTGGCCAACCTGATATTCCACCATTATTCGGACAGGTAAGATCAGGGGATTCCTGGGCGACAAATCCAACGCGCGGTCGAGGAATTCGCGGGCGGCATGCCAGTCACCCTGGCTATAATATACTTGCCCATTACCAAAAAGGGCGACAGGAACCCAGACCCGGTCGTGCAACCGTTCCGTAGCAGTCAAACAATCCGCGGCGTGCTGCCGTACTGCCCCACTATCTTCCCCAGTGGTGGCAAGAATGTTGGAAACCCACACGTGGGCAAACGTCTCGGCCAGGGGGTTCTCGGCTTGGCGGGTCAACGCTATCGCCTGCTGGGCCTTCTCCAAAGACTCATCCCAGTGTAAGTTGTACGCCTCAACGTCGGCGGTGAAAGCGAGTGCCTGCATCTCCAGGGCTGCGTCCCCATTACGTTGGGCAATGGCCAAGGCCCGGTCCAAGGCTTCCCGGGCGCCGTCGTAATCACCCTGCAGTACATTCAAAAGCCGCCCGTGCCAGGGCAGTAGGCGCCCCGCTTCATCGGAATCAGGTGGGATCAATTCAAGTGCGCGGGCCAGCAGCGGAGCTATGTTCCCAGGCGCCCCGATGGAGACGGGTTGGTCGGCTATGTCCACGACTCGGCCTAGGTCTCCAACCGCGGCATAGTGATTGAAAGCACGGGTCAGGTTGGCTCAGCCCTCATCGACCTGATGAATTGGGAGTTGGGCACGCCCCAAGCCATAGAGAAGCCCCGCCGTTTCATCGTCTAATTCTCGTGCTGGGTCTTTGGCCTCCGGCGACTGAGCCCCAAAACCTGACGAATCGAGAGCCTGCCCGTCTTTGGCCGCCAGCGCCCGCTCCCCCGCCATGCCTGAATACCGCACCATCTTTTCGGTGCCTGATACCATGGTAGCCTCGGCGAAGTGATGGGCCAACTCAGCCGCATGGGAATCGACTTCCGAACCGTACAACCCTTCCAGTGCATCACCGATGCGGGCGTGCAACCGTGCCTTTCGGGTAGTAGATAGCTCCTCCGACAGGGTGTCCTGAACTAGGGCGTGGGTAAACTGGTAACGCCCCACAACCCGTGGAAGCTCCTCGATGACCCTGGCTGACAGTGCTTCCTCCAATACCTCCAACAGCCGGTCTTCGGTCATAACCTGTTCTGAGCCTGCCGCAGGATCTTGGACGATTGCCTTCAATTGAGCCAGGGTGAACTCCCGCCCGATGACTGAGGCGATGGTCAACGTCTCGTTGCACCGCTGCGACAACCGGTCCAACCGCCGTCCAATCACCTCGCGCACCCCTTGGGGAATACGGACGCTCCAAGAATCCCGCTCTTCCGCTCTCCCTGAGCCTATCGAAGGTTCTGGAGCCAGTTCCCCCTCCTGCGCCAACAGTCGCACCACCTCGGTAACAAACAGAGGATTGCCCTCGGTTTGCCGATGCACCGCCTCCACCATTCCGCCAGGCGGAGTCACACCGGAGGGCAATTCTATGAACCGGCCCACATCCGTTTGGTCCAACCCGCGCAACATCACCCGCTGGAACAGTCTCTCACGGGTAAGTTCCCCCAGTGTCTAGGAAAGGGGATGCTGCCGGGAGAGTTCCACGTCCCGGTAGGTGCCGATGACCAACACGCGGGCGTTGGCCAACTCCCTAGCCACGAACTCAAGCAAGAGCAATGAAGGATGGTCGGCCCAATGCAGGTCGTCGAGCACCAGCACCAAGGGCTTGCGCCGGGCGGCGTTTTTCAAGAAAGTAGTAATGGAGTCGAATAGCCGGAATCTAGCCTGCTCCGGCTCAAGCTGGGGCGGAGCATCCAGGCCGGGCAGTTGCTCCCTTACGTCTGATACCACCTCGGCAATGGCGGCGGCACCAGCGCCCATGTCCGAGCGCAGCTGCTCGGGTTCTAAGTCCCTTACGTAGGACTGGACGGCCTGAACCCAAGGCCAGTAGGGAGGGGCGCCCTGGTCTTCGTAGCAGCGGCCCCAGAGCACCTGGGCCTGGCGCAGTCCGGCGTAAGTCGCCAGTTCTAAAGCCGTGCGGGTCTTGCCGATACCAGGCTCGCCAACAATGGTGACCAATCTGCCTCGGCCCGACAATGCATCTTCCAGGCAAGCTTTCAGTTCTCCCATTTCGCGTTGCCGCCCAACGAACACACCACCGGCCAGACTTTCCAGGGCGTGTTCCTCGCCGTGTAGGGGCGCAAGGCCTTGCGCCCCTACGTTTGCTTCTAAATCTATTGCGTCTAAGGCGGCCAGCACGTCCGATGCAGACTCGGGTCGTTCCAGTGGGTCTTTGGCCAGGAGGCACATGATCAAGGCTTCCAGCGGACGCGGGCAGTCGCCGTTGTGCCATGTTGGGCTAACCGGCGGCGTATTGATGTGCTGGCCGATGATGGCCACGGAGTCGTCGCCCAAAAACAGCGGTCTGCCCGTGACCATCTCGTAAAGCATGGCGCCCAGGGAATATAGGTCCGACCGAGGTGTGACTTCGCCGCCCATGGCCTGTTCTGGTGGCATGTAGAACACGGTTCCCACCATCATGCCTTCGGTGGTCAGGCGCGAGCGGTCTAGCGCCACGGCCAGGCCAAAGTCCCCTATCTTGGCGATGCCATCTGATGTCAGCCAGACGTTGCCGGACTTCAGGTCGCGGTGGACGATCCCCCGGCTGTGGGCGAACTCTAGACCCCGGCAGGTCTCAGCGGCGATACTGACCGCCTGCTCCAGGGGAACCCGGTGCTCCGGCGCAACCTCTATCAAACGCTCCACGTCACCGCCGCCCATGAGCTCGGTGACCATGTAAGGCTGGCATGTCTCTTCGCCCAGATCGAAAACGGTGACTATGTGGGGATGAGACCCCAGCCGCCCCATGGCCTGGGCTTCGCGCTGGATTCGGGTGCGTGACACGTCATCCAGCCCTTCGGTCTTGATCAAGGCGAATGCAACGTCACGGTCTAGAGTGGTGTCTAAGGCCAGGAAGACTTTCTTTTTGCCACCCTCGCCCAGGAAGCGTTTGACCTGGTAGCGGGCATCGGCAAACGAGGTACGGATGACGGGTTTTTCAGCGGGCGAGGCGGAGGAAGAGGAGGATGCGGCCAGACTGGATGCCGCGGGCAAGGGACTCTCCAAGGCACGCGAGGCAGCAGCCAGGAAAGCTTGCCCCTCTTGGTTGTCGGGGTCGATAGCGGCAACGTCTTGGGCCCGTTCCCGGACTGAGGGCCAGTCCCGCTGGGTGATCGCGTACTCCGCTTCATCGAGAAGCCGTTCGATCTGCCGTTGAAGGCGTTCACTGGCCATGATGAGGGAATAGTAATACGGTCATGATAGACATGTCCACTGCTCTTGGAGCAAGGCTATCGGATATGGATTAGCTGTGGTCCGGGGCGGCAACGGGCGGGTGTCTATGTGCACCAGGGGTCATTGGCATCGCACCGGTCATATGGAGGACGGCAGGGTTGCGAATTGCGCTGGCCTAGGCAATCAATACTAGGCCCGTGGAGAGTTGCCGTCAGCCGCAGGCTGTTTCAACTCTACTTAACCCGGTAGCCCCAAATCTGATGCCAAACTTCTGGCTCACCCTTGGGCAGGGGCTGGAACTTGCCGGTTACCTCAGCAAGCTCCCACTTGCCGGCGCTCTCCAAGTCAGATTGGAACTCTTGGAACCCGCCGGTCTCGTAGAGGTCCACTCTAAGGCTGAAAACGATCAGGCCTCCGGGCTTGGTGATGCGCACCAGCTCGTCGAAGGAATTGGCCGGGGCGTGCCCCTGTGTGAACACGCCGACGCTGATGACAGCGTCGAATTCATCGGTTCGAAAATCCAACGGCCCGCCCAAGGCCATCTGATGAAAGCTGTTGTAAACGTTTTTCCCCTTGGCTTCTTCCAACATGCCCTTGGAAAGGTCCATGGCTACCAGATTCCCGTAGCCGGCTTGCGCCAAACATTCTCCCACCAGGCCCGTTCCCGCTCCGGCGTCCAGAATCTTGGCCGAACTGTCTACGTGTTTGGAGAAAAGATCAGAGGCGTTCTGGGGGGAGTTCCACGCGAACTCTTCGGCCAGGTCCTTGTCGTAATCGGCGGCCCATTGGTCGTAGCGCTCTTCCAGTTCTTTGTCGCTGGTGGATTCATAGACCCACTGGACCCTTTTGTGGCTTTCTTGCACCTGAGGTAACTCCTTTGGCGGGGTTGGGCGGAGGGAATTGGGGAGGATGGATGGACACTGATGGCCCGGCAACACCGGGCCATCAAAACAATAGGCCATCAAGACGAGACTACTTTTGGCAGATGAATAGACCCCAGCCTACTTCCCGCTTGTCCACCGCCCGGGCGGTCTCCAAGTAGGCGTTGGATAACCACTCATAGTGCTCGGCGTGCTCGTCATCAGACTTGGGCGTGCGTTCCGCCAACCGCAGATAGCTTTCCTTTAGATGGGAGGACAGGTCATGTGCCTCCAGGATCTTGAAGCCTTGGGCCTTCAGCGCGTCTTGGTACGAATCGAAGCTGAATGGCGTGTCGTAGAGGAGCCGCTCATAAACATATTTTTGGGCGTCCTCGCTGATGTTGGGTTGGGGCTTGGTCAGGTCGTCGAAGACCATGGTCCCGCCCTTTTCCAAAACCCGGTACGCCTCAGCCAAGACGGCCATCTTGTCCGGAACGTGGTAGATGACGGCCTGGCTCCAAAGATGGGTGAAGGATTCATCCTCGAAGGGAAGATCTGTTGCCGATGCCTTCTCGAAAGCCAATTGGTCTTGGGCTTGCTGATCCAGTTGCACCCTGGCATCCTCGGCGTTCTGCACCCGGACGCCGCTGAGATCGATGCCCGTGACATGGCAGTTCTGGCTAGTGCTCAGCCATATGGCGGTGGTGCCGTTGCCGCAGCCAAGGTCCAATACTCGGGAAGAGCTGTCTATTCCCCCGTTTTCGGCCATGATGCCGTTAAGGTTGGCACAGGCCTTGAGGAAGTCGCTCCCCGTGCTCTCGTCGAAGAAGCCCCAATGCACGCTCCCGTCTTCGTCCCAGAAGGACCGGTAGATGGCGTCTTCGGAGTCGTAATATCTTTCTGTTTCGTCCTCAGTGAACCTGCTGGACATGTTTCGCTCCTTCTAGATACTCAACGAACCGGTTCTCTTCGTCGACTAGGATCATCTGGGGGTCTATAGGCTCGTCAGTGGCTTCAAACGACATGATGATAAGGCAGTTTCCTTTGGAACTCAGACGGGCGGCGGCGCCCTGTACCGCGCAAACACCGGAACCTCGCTCCCCGGCGATGGCATAGGTCTCGAAGCGGTTACCGTTGGTCACGTCGCAGACCAACACCTTTTCGAAATTCCAGAGGTCTATCTTGTCCATCAAATCTTCGTCGATCAAGATGCTGCCGACGTAATCCGGATTGGCATCGGTCACCCAAGCGCGGTGAATCTTGCTTCTAAGCACAAATCTCAATTTCGTCTCCTCCTTGGTTCGGCAATAAATGATGATTGATGTCTGTGATTTACCGTCATAAACGACCAGGGCACCTAAATAACCACTGAAAATTTCCACACCTCTGCTAGCTAAGCTCAGTGAAAAATCGCCTGATGAACGGAGGGGCGAGGAACTATACCAATGCCAAGGTGGGACCTACATGGTTATCTACACAAACTCTGCGGGTTTCACTTTGGTATTAGTTTAGGAGGTGGGAAGGCTAGATGGTTGGTCGAGGAGCTAAGGCTCGCAGGGGATGACGGGTATGCGGCGGGAGCGGATATGGGGATGGGGTTTTTTGGCTAATGCGGAGCTGCGAAAGTGGTGCTTATTCCCATACACCGGTGCTAGATAACAATACTCCGCAGTATTATTAATAATTGACATAGGCGCTCTCAAATCGGCTGTTCGAAACCTATGGCCCGGCTGGCCCCGGCCTTTTTCTCCGCAAAACGTCCTTTTTTGGTCCCGCAGAGTCTAACAGCACTCTTCCGGCCCGTCAACCTCAAGAAGGTAAATAATTAGAAACATGGATAATCGCCAACTAAAACCAACTATGGTGTCGACTATTAAGCCGATGCTGCCCGTTTGCTAACCAGTTTTCCCTGGGGCTTCTCGTAATGAATTGGACGAAAACCTGCAGTGAGATTCATTTTAAGGCGTCGAAATTCACCACCCGGTTCCAAAGACTGAAACGGGAATCGGGCCTGCCGATTGGCTTGAATCCGGCCGCCTTCCTGACGTGGGCACGGCGGATAAAAGCCGCCATGGGTGACAAAGAGAAGTTAGGCCTTCAGTATCTCCCGCCGGGACAAGACCCGCTCCATCAAAGGCCGCATGCCCAGTTCGCTGGAAATGGCCAAGGACTCGTCCAGCAACGCGATGGCTTTGGCACGGTCGCCTTCCGCGTCGCGTTGACGCGGCGCGTCGGCGTAGTCGCAGCAGGTCCAGGCTAGCTCGGGCCGGTATGAGGCACGATTACAGAAGGCCATCGCTGCTTCGAAATGGTCCATCGCCCGATCCAGGTCCCCCATGGTTTGGGATAGAAGTCCCAGTAGCCGGTCGGCAGCAACGTTGAGTATTATCAGCAGGGAATTCCGTTGTGAATCCAAGACGGAGTAGTGCTCACGGGCGGCGGCGGCGTCTCCTTGTTGCACTGCTATGAATGCCAGGCCGGCCGTGGCCCGGCCCACCATAAATGGGGTCGCGTTAGGGGATGCGACGAAGGCTTGCGCGTTCTCTTTGGCTAGGTCGAGCCTATCGGTGACTCCGGTGATGCGGGCAATGGCTGGGATCAGCATCGCCGACAGTGTATATTCATCATTCGGCCCGGGAGTTGCCCCCTCCAAGGCTTTCAGCAATCTGTCCCGGTGGGCCGCTGCTTCGATGGGATTACCCATCTCGTATTCCAGCAACGCTCCACTGAAGCCTAGGCGTGCGTCGGCTGGCAACACTGTCAGTCCACGTTCGATGAATTCTCGGGAAGTCTGCCAATCACCTCCCAATCTGGCAATGGATTCGCTTATCCAGAGAGAGAGAACATCAGCCAGTTCCTGCCCCGGAGGCTTTCCGCCAGGGCCAGGCCGGCCGCTACGTGAGTCTGCGCTCCCTCTAGGTTGCCCGAGGCGGAGTAAGAAGACGCCACCCACATTCGTGCTTGCGACTCGGCCAGCGGGTTTCTCGCCTCGTCTGCCAACTCGATAGCCTTTAGGCCCTTTTCAAGGCCCTCCTGCCATCGCCACCGAAGACAGTCCACGAGAGATGATTTGGTCAAGGTCTCCATTTCTAGGGCCGCATCACTCTGACTCCTGGCGATGGTCAGCGCTCGATCGAAGGCTTCTTGGGCGCCAACATCGTTTCCGTCCTCTTGGTTGGTAACGAGGCCATAGTGCAACAATAATCTCCCGGCTTGGTGAGAATCCAAGGCAACTAGTAGTCAGTCATGTTTGGAATCGAAGGGATAGAGGCGGTGAAGTTTGCCCCTGGCGTCCTGGGTGTTGAACCGCCAGTTAATGGTGGCTCGGGCGGCATTTCGCTCCGTGACCAGGGCCTGGA
>DAOUHE010000327.1:0-12127 GCA_034428715.1 Dehalococcoidia bacterium
ATCATGACTGCATCAACAGAAATGTCACCATACCAGCGTCTCGGCGGTCACGCCGGTATCGCTTCGGTGGTGAAAGATTTGTATGGCCGGATGGTCCACGACTCGGCGGTCTGGTATCACTGGAAGGGCCTTACCGCGGATTCCTTGGCAACGGAAAGCCAGTGGTTCACAGATCTAGTTTGCTCAGTTGCGGGGAACCAGGACGAGTTCCTAAGCCAAGACAGGGCCACAATCGGTATGAGCCTGGGCATCCGCAATGTTGAATGGCGGTATTTTGTTTCCTCGGCTGCCGAGATTCTAGAACAGTCCGGGTTGCCCGATACGGAGACAGACGAACTCTTTTCAATTCTCGCCAGGGCGAAGGCATTGATCGCAAACGATGATCAGTCCCGCTCAAACGTCGCGGTATTCGCAGTATTCCCACATCAACTGACACAGCGAGAGAAGGAAGTGCTGCGGCTATTGGCTATGGGCATGAACAACCCTCAGATTGCCGGAGAGTTGGTCATCAGCATCAACACCGTCACCCGTCATATCAGCAATATCTTCGCCAAGACCAGCACCAGCAACCGAGTGCAGGCAGCGGTGTACGCCGCCCGCCGTCACCTGGTGTAGGCCGCATCTACCGCTTCCACCCCCCCGCTATCCCTTCGCGCAATATTCCGGTCCAATCGATGATCCATCTCCCTTTGGCCGTTCTTCCACCGCTGAAAAATCACAGAGTCATGTGATGTGGGGAGCGATCGCGTTTATTAAAATTCGTACATGAATCTCAGCCGTTATATGGAGGAACCGGGATATGACAAACTCAAAAGAAAAATCGCTGTACGAGCGGATGGGGGGTATGAGACCCTTGCGTCATTCACCGATGATTTGCTCCAACGGGTGACCAACGACCTTGAGATCTGGATTTATTGGCGGGGCCATAGCACTGAGAGCATGAAGAGGGACAGGCAACTCATCGTGGATTTCCTGTGGAAGCGCTGGGCGGCCCGGTGATCTACCGGGGCCGCGACATGAAGACCTCTCATCAAGGCCTTCGGATCAGCGAGCATGAATGGGAGGTTTTTGCGGGCCTTGCTGTTGCGGCACTGGAGAAACTTGAGGTGCCGGAACAAGAGAAGCAGGAATTCCTCGACTGCGCCGTAGCCCTCAAGGACGACATCGTGGAGGTTGCGTGAAGGTGACAGCAGACACCTACAATGCGCAGGTCGAGTTGATCCGATCGGAATCACACCGGTTCAAGAAATATTTTCGTGCTTTGCCTCCCGAGGCGCTGAGTAGGCCCAGCACCTGCGAGAAGTGGAACGTTGGGGAAGTCATCGCCCACTTGGTCTGGTTCAAGGATACCTACGGGGGCATGATGGAAAGGGGGCTGCGTGGTGACCTATCTCCTGCCGCCGGATTTCCCTCGTTCCCCCTTGGGACGCCTAATAGACAGGTTATAGTTGACGAGTTTTACGGTCAGGCTGCCATCGACCTCCGGCGGACGCTAGGCGAAAATGTGATTTCGGCTCTTGGCGATTAATACAATTGGCTAGTTGACCTGCTGCAAGGGATCGGACCCGAAGATTGGGATAAGCCCTGTAATCACCCTGCCGGGATACGGACCGTGGAGAGTTTTCTTCCAACAATTTTAACGGAGTTGGCCCTTCACGAATGGGACATCCGCTCTAGTCTTACATCACCTGGCGAGTCTTTGCCCCATGTGTCAAACGGCATCATTCCCACCATAATGGAGAAGATCCCAGGCAACCGTGGCAGGCCCTGGTCAATCTCTTTCCCAGACATGGCCAATGCTCCCGGACCCATTCGTTACCGTTTTGAGTTGACTGGCGCGGGCGCCATGGAGACCGACTTGATATTTGAGGGCAACAAGGGCCGCATGGAACCCGCTGGAGAGGCGGCGGCTAATGTGACCGTAAATTGTGAAACCAGTACGTTTATTCTGCTGATATATGGCCGGCTCATTCTTGGTTCCGCGATGGCCGCCAATCTTTTGACAGCGAAGGGCGGACGGGATTTGATTTCCGCTTTCGACCGTTGGTTGGAGGGGAACTAGGTTCAGACGGGTTAAGCTCCACGATATTTGGACTCTCAGCGGAGTTGGGTAGACTTTGGATCTGAAAATCAGGAGCGGTTTTGATCGTAACAATATATCCCGGCGAAGACGGTAAATCCCACTTCGAGCACGTGGAACCCGAGACCTGGCAAACGGATTGGGAAGTCGACCCGGCCAGCGGCCCCATCAACTTCCGGAGCCGCGACCCAGGCTACTTTTTTGATCTGCACAATGAGTCACGCCGCCAGTACGTGATCACCTTGGCCGGGCAGGTGGATGTGGAAATAGGTGCCGGGACTAAACGTTAGTTTAGTCCCGGCGACGTGATATTCGCCACGGACCTGGACGGCCAAGGGCATAGCACAAGGACAGTGGGCGATGAGCCGTGGGTATATTGCTCTATACCGGCGGATTGATTGCAAACCGGCGCGGGCTTGGGCAATGGAAAGAAAATACGGCGGGAATACCCCGCCGTATTTTTTTATTCTCTCTAGATATCAGACGGCGACCGCCTCTCCAGGAGAAGCAGGTAATTGTTAGTGGCCATCGTCGTCAGAGTAATCAGATGTGGCCTTCGTGCATCTAAGTCAACGATGGCCTGATGGGTTATGATTCATTTTCATGCGGACGTTTGATCTTGCTGGTTTGACAGCCGCAGTTCTTGGTTCTAGACTCGTTCCTGATTAATGACTTAATGACGAATTCCGCCATGGTTGTTGCTGGGTGGATAGCCCAGCTGATACGGTGACGGGCTCTGTAGGTGATGTTCTTGGCGTTACTTGGCACCATGCTCCACCGGTTAAATGTGGTTGGGGCATATCGGGAGCTCGGAACCGATAGGCAGCGCCGGGAAACCATGATAGCCCTGGCCTCCACCCAGCTTCTGGTCCAACTCTCCAGCATCCCCATAGCGTTGGCGATTCCTTCCATCGCCCGGCATTTTGATGTCGACGTGGCTCAGGCGGCGTGGCTGGTGATCGTCCGGCTTCTGGTGCTAGGTAGCACGGTTTTCTTGGCGGCGCGGCTGGGAGAAAAGTACGGACACGCCCGGATGTACCTGATTGGCGCGGTCATTCTCTGCCTGGGAAGCACCCTTGCAGCCACATCCGTCAGCTTGAACCAACTGATCTTTTGGAGTGGATTGGTCGGCATCGGCGGGGCTCTCATCACGGCCAATTCCAACGCCATATTGGCAATGGTGTTCGACAACACCGAAAGGGGACGCGCTTTTTCTGTTCCCGCGGTCGCGGCGCGTATGGGCGGTCTGATCGGCCTCGTGGCGTTTGGCCTCTTTTTACAATTCATCAGCTGGCGTTTGGTTTTCCTCACCTCGTTGCCCCTTGGGCTGCTGGCCATCAAGAACAGCTATCCCCTGTTGAGATACCAGGTTCAGCAGGCGGCGGATAATGCCTCGAAGATCAATATCAACTACTTCGGCGCCGTCTTGATGATTGTCACTCTGGCGACATTCATCCTCTCCGGGTTGCACATCCACGAAGGGGCTGAATCTTTTGTTTCCCTAGAGGCAGTTAGCTACCACCTTCCCATGAACATGCTTTTCCTGTCGCTGCTGGCTTTGTTCATTGTGGTGCAGATGCGCAGTAAAGAGCCATTCTTGGACATTCGGTATTTCAAGCAAAAATATTTTTCCATGGCCCTATTCACCAACACCACCGCCCATCTTTCCATGCTGGCGGTGACGACCTTGATTCCCATAATGGTGGAAGACGGGCTTGGACAACTGCCATTGATGGTCACCGTGGTGTTGTTCCCGAATCAGTTCTTGGGGCTTTTCTTGCCTACATTGGGTGGCTGGTTGTATGACCGGTATAACCCGCGATGGTTCCGCCCAGCCGCTCTGGCTCTGATCGCAGGCGCGTTCCTTATGGTGGGATTCTTCGCGGGAGATGTTCCGTTTTGGGTGCTGCCCATCATGTTGCTGCCGGCGGGCATCGGCTTCAACCTGTTCAGCACCGCCAATAACGCGGTGGTGATGAACGCGCTGGAAGAGAGCCGGAGCTTCGCGTCGGGTATGTTGGAAACCACCCGGCAGATGGGTCATACCATAGGGACGACTATAAGCGCGACTGTGTTGGGGTTAGCCCTGCCGGTGGCCATTAACGTGATGCCTGTGTTTGAAGCCCAGGCCGCCTACAGGCAAGGTTTTCAGTATTCCGCCCTGGTCGTGGTATGGATAATGGCGGCAGGCGCGTTCGTCGCCATATTCACGAAAACAGCGCGGCCCGTTAGTTCAGCCCCCGACCGGGAGCCCGCGCCGCAGGCCAGTGGCGATGGGTAGGGCAGCTGTGGGTCTCATTGAAACATGAAAGGCGGCGGGAATGCTCCCGCCGCCTTTCTTTTATAGCTTACCGAGATAAAACCTGGCCCCCGTTAAGACAAGGCCACCGGGTTCACCGGCAAGCACACCTACCGTTGCCAGTTATGCTGCTATTCTGGCAGAAGCCGGAGCACGTCGGTGTGCCTGGGCCTAAGAGCGAGGAAGTGGCGGCGGTCGAGGGTGGCCAGTTTATGCTCATTCAGCCGCTCGGTGACTGCCAGGACTCCGGCGTCCACAAATCCCACATCGGAGTCAGAATACCGGTCGCAAATTTGCCTTACACGGCGATAATCTTCGAACTGTAAATCCTCGACGTGGTAGGCGCCCGACGCGATGTCGTCGAGGAGGGCGGCAAATACTCCCGGATGCAGACGGATATGAACCCAATAGTCAACCTCTACCAGAACGGGCGACGGGATGACCAATGGCTCATCGGCCTCTTCTATGAGTCGACGGCAGGCAAGGTGATCAGCATCACTCCGGTCGAGGGAGGCATATAGCGGACCCGTGTCCAAGATCAGCGCCATTGATGCGGCTCGGGCCGCTCATCGGCCGTCCGTCGTGAAGTGTCGCTTTGGCCAGACGCGCCCATACCGAGGCTTCGCGGCCTTGGTTGATAATTTTTGGTTTTCTCTTCTAGGGCATCCCGGATCAGAGCTGCAATAGACGTTCTTCGTTCAGCGGCAATTAGGCGCAAACGTTGGAGTAGTTCATCGGGAATGGAAATTGTGGTGCGACTCATGACATCATGATATCAATGATGATGTCATGATGTCTAATTAGGAACGGGGCGCGTTCCACAACTCTGCCATGGCCGTGGAGCCGCTGGCTCCAGCGGGTGCCCGGATGAAGCCAACCGGACGCTAATGATACCCGTCCATGCCGTGGTCTTGATTTTTCCAAACAACCGGGCTGGCTACCGGAAGTGGCTGCCGCTAAAACAACGCCACTGGGTTCACCGGCGAGCCGGTGCCGCCTACCACCCGAAGCGGGTTGATTGTCAGCATGAACTCGTAGCAGTTCTCTTCGGCGCAGGCTTCGGCCAGGGGTTGGAGCAGCGAGTTGTCCAAGAGGCCTATGCCGTAGGCGAAGATGGAGCCGTGGACACTCCAAGGAAGGCCGTAGCCGTTGGGCGTGTGGTCCATCATGTCCCACACCAGCACGCAGCAGTTGGAATCCTTTATGAACTTCAGGCAAGAGGCATGCAGGCCAGGACGCAGTTCCCGGTCGCTGCCCCACAGCGGATTTCCGTCTTCGTTCCACTTTTCCCGGCCGCCGTAGACCACCAGCGCGTCTCCTGGCTCCATTGTGACGCCCTGCTCTTTGGCGATGTCCTCAAGCTCCCAGCCGTGGATTGGTTTATCCTGAGTGACGTAAGGCTCGCCCCGGTGTTTGGGCACGTCCAGCAGCACGCCACGGGTGATAATGCCTTCCTTCCAATGCTCGATGGATCCCCAAACCGCGCCGTCGAAGGTGATCACCTCCTTTGGGTCGGCGCCGTTCCACATCCCGTTGTGGTCCCAAACGTGGCACAGGGCGTCCAGATGGGTGGTCGCGGTGCCGTGGTAGGCGATGCCGTAGTAGTCGGTTGCTGAGCCACTGGTGTCCTCACGGATGCTTCGCTTCATGAAATGGTGGGCCGGCGTTGGATTGTTTGGCGCCGGCAGCTTGGGGAATTCTCGGCTTAGGGAGACCGCCCGGCCGGTCTTGACCAACCTGGCGGCGGCGGCACGCTTCTCGTTGGTCACCATATTCACCGCGCCAACCTGGTCGTCACTGCCCCAGCGGCCCCAGTTGTTGTCCTCTTTCAAAAATGCTGTGATTTCTTCTTTTGTGGGTATTCGGCGTTCCATCGGCCGTTCTCCTTTAGCTTGAGTAAATTTTCTAGCCGCTCCTGGAAGAAGGCAGGCCTGTTATTCCACTTGTTCTTGGACGCATTTAAAGAACCGGTCCATCGTGGTTTTGGCCACGCTCCCCATCAGCCGTTGGCCCACTCGGGCTACGGCGCCGCCCACCTGGGAATCCGCGGCCACGTTCACCTGTGTCTTGCCTTCGGATTCTTCTAATGTGATGTCGGCGTGCCCGTCGGCGAATCCCATGGGGCCGTTGGCCTGTATCGACAATCTGAAAGACTGATGGGGATTCATCTCGGACATTGATATGGTGGCGTTGTACTTCCCGTTGATGGGGCCGAACGAGATGCCCAGGCTAGCCTTGTACTGGTTATCGCCGCTGGCCTCCATGGACTGGCATCCGGGTATGCATCTAGACAGAGCGTCTGGGTCGGTCAAAGCGGTCCATATCTTTGCCGCCGGCGCGCTGAAAGTATAAGAGCCTGAAAGTTGCATGGCTGCGTCCTAATCCATTTGGTCTGCCAACAATAGCAGGTCTAGCAAGACTTGGGCGCCTTCGGCGCACGCTTGGGGAGTCGAAAACTCCATCGGCGAATGGCTGATGCCATCTATGCTGGGCACGAAGATCATTGCCACGTTGGTGATGGCGGCCATGGCCTGGGCGTCGTGACCCGCTCCGCTGGGCAACCGCTCTGTGGCCAAACCCAGGCCGGCCGAAGCCTGGGCGACCAAGTCCTGCATTTCCTGCTTTATGGGCGCTGGAATCGTGGGTGGCAAGGCTTGAATCTCTACGGAGACGCCGTCGGAATCTTGTATGATCGCGGCGTTACGCCGGAACTCGGCCTCGGCGGCGGTAAGGGCATTGCTGTCCACGTCTCGAAATTCGACGCTGAAGCCTACTGTTCCAGGAACGACGTTGGTGGCGTTTGGGCTGACGGAAACCCGGCCCACCGTGCCCACCCGGCAGACCTCCAACTCGGAAGCGATACGTTCCACGGTCAAGATCAGACGGGAGGCGCTGAGCAACGCATCGTGGCGCAGGCCCATGGGCGTAGTGCCGGCGTGGTTGGCGGCCCCCTTTACCTCCACCTCAAAGGCAGCCCGGCCGGTGATACCGGTGACCACCCCGATGGGAGTTCCCGAACGGTCCAGGGCTGGGCCTTGTTCTATGTGCAACTCCAAATAGGCGGATAGATCTCCGGGCTTGCGGATGGCTTCGTGGATGCGAGACAGGTCTCCGCCGATGGCTTGCAGTCTGGTTTCCAGCCCAACCCCTTCATGGTCCACCGCCGTCAGGTCTTCGGGAGACAAGGAGCCGGCCATGGCGCGGCTTCCGAACAACCAATGGGGAAAGCCGGTGCCCTCTTCGTTGGTGAAGACCAGAACTTCGAGAGGATGCCTGGTGGCCGTTCCCTCGTCTTGCAGCGTCTGCAAACATTCGACAGCGCCCATCACACCCAGCGCTCCGTCATACTTGCCGCCGGAAGGCACGGTGTCGATGTGGGAACCCAAGGCAATAGGGGTTAGGCCAGGCACGGACCCATCTTTGCGCCCGATGATGTTTCCAGCGGGGTCTATACGGACGTCAAGACCAACCCGGCGCATCAGTTCCATGGTGTGGGCCCTGCCTTCCACGTCAAAGTCGGAAAAGGCGACTCGCTGCATCCCCTGATCGGTGTGGCCGATTCGACCCAGGTCCTCCAGGGAGTGGTTTAGGCGTAAGGCGTTGATTTTGGGTGCGGGCATATGTTCGGTCCTTTTAAGGGTCTATCCAGTTTTCTACAGCAAGTCCTGGAATTCGTGAGAAATGTCGAACATTACCCGTCACAACGGTCAGGTGATGAGATAATGCGATGGCCGCAATCCGAAGATCTGATTCTGCCAACGGTGTACCAGACTGTTCCAGTCCAGCACGCAAGACGCCATACGTCTCGGCAGCCGCGCGGTCGAAAGGCAAGATGTGCATCGTGGGCCAGAGCCGATCTTCAAACTGTCTCAAGAGATCATCGCGCCTGGGGCTTCGATTCGCGCCGTATACCATCTCGCCCACGGTGATGGCGGTAGTGAATTGATCTTCCGGGGCGACCGAAGCCAGGCGAACTAGCAGCGCCGGCGATGGTGCCCTGCGCAAAACATGACTTAAGGTGTCGGTATCGAACAGATACATCATTCGTCCAGGTCGACTGGCCGGTCCTCTGCCCGCCCACGTTGGACGTAAATGTTCTCAATCATGAGTTCGAAGTCGTCGAAATCGGCACACGCCCCGGCAGCCGACAGAAGACCTCTCACAGGCGCCTTTTGTTGTTCCAAAATCAGCAAGTCCTCGGCTGATACCAAAGCGGCCATGGGCTTCCCCCGGCGCTGAACCAAGAACCGCTCGTTGTTGTAGGCCACACGGCTCATCAACTCGGATAAGCGCTTTTTTGCATCGGCGACATTCATCGTCTCGGTCATGTTGGTCTCCTTTGGGTCATGATGACCTATTGACCATCATACCACTCACACGGCAATCGGAGAGTTCATCGCAAAACCCCTACTACACCAGCACCTTGAATCCGTAGCGGGGCTGGTTGAGGTCTCCTTCCTCGAAGCGGGACATGCGTAGGGTGGATATGTCTATGGTGGTGGCTTGGCCGTCCAGGATCAGCTCGGTCATCAGCAGGCCGGCCATGGGGGACAGCTTGAACCCGTGACCGCTGAACCCGGTGCAGATGTAGAGACCCTCTATGCCTTTAACCCGGTCCATGATTGGATGAGAGTCGGGAGTCGATGTGTAGAGCCCGGCGTATCCGGTGGTGTATTCGGCGTCGGCCATCACCGGTATACGCCGGGCCAGGCGGGTCCACACATCCTGAATAAACGCCTGGGTGGGCCTGGGCGCGAATAATTCGGGGTCTTCCACAGCGTCTTCCATGTTGCCGTTGCCCACCAGGGTGAGATCGGTGCTTTCCGGCCGGAAATAAACCAGGTTGGCGATGTCGGCCCCGCCGGGATGGTATGGAAGCTCGTCCATGGGGCGTCTAAGGTGGATAACCTCGTGGCGCGTGGCCTCCAAGGGCAGGTCGATGCCGTGCTCCAGCAGGAACCGGCGGCTCCAGGGTCCGGTGGCTATCACCGCCGTCGGTGTCTCGATTCGCCTGTCCGCGGTGTTCACCGCGACCACCTTGCCTCCGGCGACTTCGATGCCGGTGGCGGGGCTTTGGAGTGTGACCGTTGCTCCCAAATCCCTGGCCCGGGCGGAAAAGGCCGCGGCCGTGCCCGAAGGGTCGGCGTATCCCGACACTGGCTCGTAGGCGATGGCGGCGCAGTCGTCTACGTAGAATTGGGGAGCGATCTCCAGGGCCTCTTTACGGCTGATGATGCTGGTCTGGATGCCGCACTCTTGCTGCATAGCCACGTTGGCGTGAAACGCCGGCAGGTCTTCGTCGCCGGTGAAGATCAAGAAACCGGTTTGGGTCAGGCCGCAGTCGCCGCCGATCATCTCGTCGAAATTTTGAAAAACCTCCAGGCTTTGCCAGGCGATATGGGCGTGGACCTCGTTGGAATAGTGCATGCGCACCACCCCGGAGGACCGGCCTGTGGAGCCGGAACCCAAAAGATCGCGCTCCAGCAAGACGGAGTTGGTCAAACCACGGGCGGCCAAGTTGTAAAGGATGCTGCACCCCATCACGCCGCCGCCGATGACCACTGCTTCAGCTGTAGAAACCATTAGATGTCCCCATTAGTCAGAGATTGGAGTTTCATGCCGCGCATTCTACACTAGGCGTTTGCGCGAGGTAGAAACCGACCCCCGCTCCGCCGTATGGTACGGCCAACGGAAAATGCCTCTTGCCCTGTGGTTTCACATGTATATAATTGGCTATTAGAGGCGGCTGAATGAGCCCGCCGGGTCAATTCCACACTGCTACGAGTTAGGGAGGAACAGCCATGGGCGCAACGGAACAGATCGCAAAATGGGTGATTAACACCGGCTATGAGGATATCCCGCCTGAGGCTATTCGAGTGGCCAACGAGTCTTGCTTCGACCTTTTGGGCGTCATCCTTGCTGGATCCACCGAGCCGGTGGGCGAGATCATCCGGGGTTACGTGGAAGATCAGGGCGCTGCTGCGCAGGCCACCGTGCTGGCGTCGGGCTTGCAGAGTTCCCTGGCCAACACGGCATTGGCCAACGGCACCATGGGCCATGCCCTGGATTATGACGATTTCGGCGGCTTTGGCCATCCCACCGTAGCTATCTTCCCGGCCTTGCTGGCCATCGGCGAAAATTCGGGCGCCACGGGGCGCGACCTTCTGGAGGCATACGTTGTGGGGTGCGAGGTCGGTCTGGCCCTATCCCACACTACCAAATACAACCAGATGGACAAGGGGTTTCACAGCACGGCCGTCATTGGCCGCTTGGCCTGCACGGCCGCCTGCGCCAAGCTGATGAAACTTGACGAACACCAGACCATTATGGCTTTGGGAATGGCCGGGTCCATGTCCAGCGGGTTGATCCACAACTTTGGCACCATGACCAAGCCATTGCACGCCGGTCTGAGCTGCCGCGACGGTGTCACCGCCGCCCAGTTGGCCCAACGTGGATTGACGGCTGGAGACCAGGTGATCGAGCATCCCCTGGGATTTGCCAACACGGTTTTGGGCGAAGGTATCTACGACCTGGACGCCATGGCTGAGAACCTGGGCAAGCCCTTCCGGATTCAGGACGCTCTGATGATCAAGAAATACCCCTGCTGCGGCGGCAACCACGCCATGTTGGACAGCCTTTTTAGTCTCATGCGGGACAACGATTTCACATATGAAGAAGTGGAAAGCGCCGAGGTCGATCAGTCGTATCTGTCGGTGGTGATGCTTTACCAAGAGCCTGATGATGGCTTGAAGGGGAAGTTTAGCGCCAAATACAATGTGGCGGCGGCGCTGGTGGACGGCGAGGTGGCCATCGACACGTTCAAAGAAAACAGAATCTCCGAAGCCACGGTTCAGGAGACCATGGGCAAGGTACGCACGCGGGTGATGGCCAAATCCGAAGAAGGTTTGACCGACCAGAGTAAAGGGCTCCCCATTAGAATTACCCTGAAAGACGGGAGGGTTTTGGAGCACACCACGGCGCGGGGCAACATATTGGGCAGCCAGGGGAATCCCTGGGGATTTGACAGCATCAAAAGTAAGTTCCAGGTTAACGCCGGCCTCGTTCTGCCCGAAGAAGGGGTTGCCCAGGCTATCGAGACGTGGTCCGACATTACCAAAGTGGAAGACCTTTCCGCCGCAATCAAAAGCACATTGGTGGGCGGAATTCGCTAACCGGACATCAAACGCTTGACCGGCTGGGCGGCCTACCCTAGCATTGGCCACCCCATATAGGAAGGGATTCAGGCAGGCAGCCGGTTAAAATTTTATTTGCCGTCATCTGGCGGCCCAAGGAGATAGAAATGGCACGCCAAGGCGACGGCCCGATAGAACTATACGAAGCTGCGGTCCAAGGGTTCCGGCAGACGCTGTCTGGAGTGCAATCCGGCCAAATGGGCGATTCAACTCCTTGCACCGAGTGGGACGTCCAGAAATTGATCATTCACAACCTCAAGGTATTTGGTTTCGCCGCAGGCGTGTTGGTAGAGAACATCACAGTCGATTCCATGCAAGTCGAAGGCCCCATACCCGAAGGGGATCCGGTAAAGGCACTCGACGATGCCGTGGCCGAGGTGTATGGAATCATCAAGGCCGCCGGTTCGGTGGACACCCAGATCAACACCCGAAACTGTTCAGAGTTGAGGGGAAGTGAGCAACCGGCGGCATTCCAGGAGGGGATTGAGACCTCTGGCCCGCCAGGTGCCAAAGAGGGATGCCAAGGTCATCTTGCTGTCGGCGCCCTGCCCTGAG
>DAOUHE010000328.1:0-21995 GCA_034428715.1 Dehalococcoidia bacterium
TCAGACGTGCTCAAGGGAAGACGGCAAGAGATCCTACAACGCAGGAAGGAGGTGAAGGCTCAAACCACCGAACGGCGACGACGCTACAACAGGGCCCTCAGGGAGCTCACCAGACCTCCATCCAGCCCCTGATCTCCCGGCTCCCAATGTGTCCCACTTTTGCTGGTTGCTAACACGATAGTTTGCCCGGACTTTGCTGATGAGTTGATTTGGGTAATTGGGAGGTGACGGTATTGCGGTGTTGGATTTGAGATGATGATTTTGAGGTGTTAGTGGTGTTGAAATTGAGGTGTAGAAGGTATTGACAGGGTGTGTTGGCGCCTATTGAATGGTCGAAAGCGTGATAGTTACTATACGGACGCCCCGATGGGCGCATGGCAGGCTGATATCGTCTTCATGAGGCATATCACTGCAGTTTTCGCCCCTACCATCCATAAATCTCCAACTTACCGCAAATCATTGTGGGATATACACTACCAAAGCGGAAGAATCTAAAGTCCACCTATTTTTGATACAAGTGAATCATCAACTACCCAACCAGCAAACGCTGATGTTTGATGACAAGGAGGATGAAGTACATGAAAACGAAAATCGGCATATCTATTGGGATTGCGTGGATGCTGGCGCTTGGCGTTTTTTCGACCATGCTGGCTCTTGGCATGTTCACGTCAGCCCCTGTAGAAGCCAAACACATCACTTTGGGCAGTAACGACGTGACCAACACCACGGCGGCCGCCTTACCTAACGACCCGGGCGCGGCCACCAAAATGACCTTTACATTTGTGACCAACACCCAGTTGGATGCATTGACGGACACCATCATGGTGGAGTTTGATGACGATGTCACCGTACCCACCTTATTAGACAAAAGCACCATAACTATAACGGCCTCGGCAATCACCAACCCGGGCGCGGGTGTCACCGGTTCTGTGGTTAACAATCCCCTGGACGTCACAGTTGAGCTAGTGGGAACGCCCAAGGACGAGCCCCTGGTCCACCTGACAGTCCCCGACATGGACCCAACGGCGGTCAGCCCGGCGCTCAACAGCATTCAGAGCGGGGCAACCGTAACCGTTATATTTACGCAGGCGTCGGGCATCTTGAACCCCACCGAGTCCAAAGACGGCAACAGCAGCTTCAGCGTGTGGCTCAGCACCAGCGACGCCACCAAACAGGTACGTGCCACCTACCATATTCCGCGGCAGGTTTTGCTCAGCGCCGGCAGCGGTGAACTGGGCAAGACGATAACCGTTACCGGCAAGGGCTTCGAGAACGGCACCACCGCCACAGTTTGGCGTGACGCCAACGCCGACGGCACCAGGGACGACACAGAGACCACCCTGACCAGCGCGTTGGTGGGCAGCGACAACATCTTCACCGCCACCTTCATCATGAGCAAGCCGCCCTTCGTGTCGGGTAAGGGTGTGGTCGCCTCCAGCACCAGGAATGCCATAAACGCCATCGACGGTGAAGACAACACCATCAATCCATCCGATAGCAACTATAGCGAATCAGACATCCCGGTGTTGGATTACCAAGGTCTGTTGGTAGTCACCCCAACAACGGCTGCCATAGGCGATACAGTCACTATCGAGTTGCGTGACTTCGACCCAAATACCCTGGTCACCGCATTCCCCAGGAGGGAAATCGGTACCGAGACCATAGTGCCGACCGATCCCACGGCTGCCACTGACTCGAACGGTGACCTGACCTTCGACTTCGTGGTGCCGAACGGGTTGCCGCTGGGCGTTGTCACCGTGACCATCGACACCGGCGCTCTGTCCGGGACGGAGACCAAGGACATAACTATCATAGAGCCGCAACCAAAGGCAGACCTGTCCATTACCCAGACCGACTCACCCGATCCGGTGAAAGTGGGCGAAGACCTCACCTACACTATTATCGTGGTTAACAACGGTCCAAGCCCAGCCACGGAAGTGGTGCTTACCCAGGAAATTTCCGGGGACGCATTATCCTTAACGCAGGAAGCCTTGCAGACCCACCCGTTAGGCTGTAGCACACTAGACAACACGTTAACCTGCTCCCTGGGAACGCTGGCCAACGGGGAGCAAATTATCGCCGTAACCGCCGTTGCCGCAGCGAAACCTGGGACCATCACCAGCACTGCCACCATCACCAGCGATGTCCTCGACCCAGACCCGGCAAACAACAGCGCCACCGAGACGACGACCGTCCAAAACGATTGCACCCTGGAACTGTCCCCCAGCTATGGGTCTGGCACGCTTACGGTGGACGTCCTAGTAGGGACCGGTGTGCCCGCAACAGCGAAGTTGTTTAGAACAAGCGATGCCAATAGCGTGTCCCTCTTCTCAGGGGCGTTGCCGGTGACCGACCCTCCCTTAAACAAGGTGATCACAGAGTCGCTCCCGCCCAGTGGCACGGTCGCCCTCCTGGCCACGTTGACCACGCCGGAGCTTGGCATAATTTGCTTGGACGTGAAGACCGTGGATACCGGTTCTCCTCCCTGATTGGTCCTTGAGCTGCGGGGGATTTGACGCGAATGAGGTCAAAGCGCGCAGCAGTTGCCTATGAAGTGGACAAGATACGGCGGTGCTGCGGGCGGCGTTGAAGCAGGCGGAATAGCCAGCGGCGATTCCGCCTCAGAATCTTCCAGGGGGCTTGCCAAGAACGCCGGTAGTAAGCAGGTATGAACTCACTTTGCCCGGCCGCAAGCCGGTGGTTTGCGCCGGATAACTACGCTTTTACTTGGCCATACGGGATTATTTGTAGTCCAAGCTCGGGCTCCACGTTGAAGGCGATCATGTTATCCCGGTCCAACTCGATGTCGTCTACTTTGAGCAATTCACACTTCCGCACCGGCTTATCTCTGAGCTTGCCGGTACTGAGTTTCATGAATGTCTCACAAACGGAGGATCCTCTGTCGAGCAGGTCCGCACTGAATGCGGAGGAGTGGGCCACCACCACCACCGTTCTGCCATTTCTGCACATTCTTTTGCAATTAAAGATGAATGCCATGATCGCGGAGTCCTGACTGGTACTGGCTAGGTCGGTGATGGCGTCCACGACGATTAACCCATACTTGCTGGGAATATTATCCAGGTCCACCGCCAAGTCCTTCAGCAGAGATCCCGAGTCCTCTCCAAATACCGGCTCCGGCAGCCGATACACGCCGAATAGGTCAGTCTGTTCGTCATCGGTTACTCCGAGCCCGATGGAGGTCATTTGGGTTGCCATCTCTACCGGGGTGAAATTAGAACTGAAATAAGCCACCCCGTGGCCGTTCTGAAGGGCCGCAAAGGCATGGTCTGACAAAGTACGCTTTTGCCCGTCCCCGAGGCCCCTACCATCAGGGTCACAGTTCCTTGCCGAATTCCACCACCTAATTGTTTCTCCAGGGCGGTCAGCGACTCCCCTATTGTAATGTAGCCCGTGTCCTGAATTACTTCGGCCTCTATGTCAATCAGCTCGTTAGCCGAGTTGAAAGGGTTAGAGCCTCCCCCCACCGTGGAAAGCTCACCGGATGACTCATCGGAATTCTCGTCGGAATTCTCGTCGGAAGCCTCACGGGAAGATCCGTCCACTGCCTCCAGATCAGGATCTAGGCCTGCCGCGATGCGGAATTCCCTGAGAGCCACCCTAATCGTTGACTCCAAGTTGGCGGCTTCAAAGGGTTTACATATGTAATGATTTACCCCTAAGTTATAGGCGTCCTGTTCCCGGTCCGCCGCGGCTATAGAAGTTAACATTATTATGGGTATGGCTTCAGTTTCAGGGCTTCTCCTTAATTTTGCCAGAACCTCAAACCCGTCCATGACAGGCATCATGACATCCAGGAGGATTAAGTCAGGGGTTTCCTGAAACGCTTTCTGGTATGCCTCGCCACCATCCACAGATTCCAATACGTCAAATCCCAAGTCGATGAGTGTATCCACCAGTAACTCTCTGATGTACCGCTCATCTTCCACTACTAACACTTTCGTCATTTCATCCCCTGCTGCGCCGCTGTGAATCGATCAGGACACGGTATAGGCGCCACCTTTTACGGTGGTCTTTGACCGCGAAAGCTCCGGCATAAAAGTTAAAATCCGGTGGCCGCTGCCGGCTCAACAGGCGTGATTAAACTGAAGTTCTCTACGTCCCCACATGGCAAGGTTATGCTGAACGTGCTGCCCACGCCTTCCTCGCTGCACGCCCAAATCTCGCCCCCTTGGGCTTCGATGAGTTGTTTAGCAATGAAGAGTCCAAGGCCTGCGCCCGACTCCGTACGAGAGGCTGTATTGTCGCCGCGCAAAAATTTGGTGAAAAGTTTCGATTGGCTGCTCTCCGGGATGCCGATCCCGGTGTCGGAGACATCAATTTGAATAAATCCTGCGGCTTCGATAGCGGAAACCGCTACCACGGCCCCAGCATGAGAATATTTGCAAGCGTTGCTTAGCAGGTTCTTGATGACCTGGGCAAACCTGTCTTGGTCCGCGTAAACGGGTCTAAGGCTGGACGGAATGTTTAGCTCGACGCTTAGCTGCTTTTCTTCGAGATGGGTTTGCATGGTCTGGACTATTTCCTCGATTTCCTCTCGCAACTCAAGATCGATAAGGGTGATTTCCAACTTGCCGGCTTCTATGGCGGAAATATCAAGCAAGTCATCGATCATGACATCCAGCTTACGTGAGCAATCCGCAATAATTGTGACATATCGCTGTTGTTTCTCGTTGAGGTGGCCCACATTTGCAATGTTACCTAGCAATCTTTCGGTGTAGCCAAAGATAACGGTGAGGGGTGACTTGAGCTCATGAGTGACTGTGGATAGGATCTTGGACTTGGCCAGGGATTCATCTGCCAAGATTTGATTTTTTTCTTGCAGCTCGGCATGAGCGCGCTTTCGGGAATCCGTTTCCCGCTTTAACGACAGCGCCGAACGAACCCGGGCCGTCACTTCAGTCGCGTTAACTGGCTTGGTGATATAGTCGTTGGCGCCGGCGCTGAACGCGGCTTCCAAGTATTTCGCGTCGGCTCTGGCTGTCACCATGATGATAGGAATGTCTCGGAAACCTTCGACAGCGTTGATACAGCGGCACGCTTCGATGCCATCCACCTCCGGCATCATTATGTCCATCAACACCAGGTCGATTTCCGTATCTGGGTTGGGCGAGCCGTCCATACCGAGTTGGGCAAAGGCATCACGGGCTGACGCCGCTGTCAACAACTGGTGGTATCCTGATTTCCTCAAGATATCCTCCATCAACAGTCGGCTGCTTTCGGAGTCGTCAACGATCAAGATACCCATAAAGTTCCTCACGTTTGCCGGCGAACTGATTGGTATCCCCGAAATTACAAGGGCTTCACTTAAGTCGTCAAAGCCTGATGCTAGATGATCTCAACATATCGCCACGAGATCACAGGCTATCCGGGGCCGGGGTCGCTGCTACGATCCGTCCCTCCATCAAGTTTAAAAAGCTAAATTTTCCAATATCCAATCCGTTTAATCGCGCTATATTGAAGTGGATGATTGCGGCAATGCTCTCAAACGTAATATATAAAACGCGTTTGTTGCCCGCAAGGGCGAATTCCCGGATGCATTTTATGGGTTAGCACCTGAATTTTAGGGGCAAGTCCATCGCACGCCCGGCAAAGGGAGCGGAAAACCTGAAAACTCCGGCCTAGCGGGCTATCATCGAAGCCGAGCCCGAATTTGCCAAGCACGAGGCAGCGAAAGGAAACATGCCGGTTGGTGTTGAACCCACAACCCGTGGCTTTGTAGAGCAATCAGCCGGGTGTCTTGTGCCCGCAGCGCCCCGGCCGCTACTGACCAAATCTCCAGGTGTAGAGAACCACGGCCACCGAGGTGGCGAGGTTGAGGCTTGAAACCCCAGCATTCATGGGAATTGAGACGCGGCGCTCCGCCAACTCGATCAATTCCGGGCTGAGTCCGCCACGTTCCGAACCGAATGCGAGGATCGCCCGCGCCGGTATCGAACCCGGCCGCAGGGGTTCGCCGGTTGGATCGATCACTACGATGCCGCGGCCGCAATCGGAAACCGTAGCCGCGCGAGCAACAGGGATCGCGAAATGAAGGCCGGCGCTGGCTATCAATGCCGCTGGGTTCCAAGGATCTTGCAGGCCGGTGGTTACTAGTCCAGCGGCGCCTGCGGCCGCGCACACACGGACGGCCGCGCCTATGTTTAAAAGGTTCCTGGGGTTCTCAAGCAAGACCACCGGCGCGGGCACTGGGTCATCAAAAATCTCAAACGAGGATGCCTTGGGACGCTTGGCGATGGCTATCACACCCGTCGGGGGCGCTTTGGGCGCCAGTTGCTCGAAGACCCTTGCCGGAACCGCACTTGCAGTCTCGTTCAGCCAACCGGCGATGTCCGGCGCTATCTCAGCCCCTAACCGGAATAGCTCCTCGACGTTCGGCGTGACGGCTTCGATCACGTCAGCGCCAAATCTAATGGCGTGCTTCACGGGGTGAATCCCCTCAAGCACCGCTAAAGCCTGATCGGTACGGGCGGCGCGAAACCGCTCCACAAGGGTTTGAGGGCTCATGATTCCCTGAACCAAACTAGCACCCCGCCAAAGAGGCTTTTAAGACATGTCATGCTGAGGGGGTTCCGCGAATATGCTTCGGTAGGGCCTCACATTCCAGATCCTTTCCGGCATTTATCCGGAGATCAGTCGAAGGGCTCAGATGCCGCAACATTAGTTGAATTGAGACTTTTGGCCTATTTAGGAAGCTGTCAGTGTATCAACGGTTAGCTGGATTTTCCCAAATGATTTAAGGGACAATCGTGCTTCATATTGGGGCTCGGGCCACCATCCGCTGGATCCCTATCAGCGACACAATGACGGCTGAAAAAAGGCCGGCCATGCTGATCCAGAAAACCAACGCGGCCAATAGGCTCATATCGGATGCCGCCAGGCCGCTGAAGGTTTGAAAGGCACTGACTGTCACCAACCCTGCATAGCCGGCAACTGCGACAACGACAGCCGCGGTTCGTTGGTTTTCGCTCCATTTCGTGAATAACAGCAGCCAAGCCAGCCCTGGCAATATTTGCGCGGCATGTAACGCGAGCGCGTGGGCCACTTTCATTGCGCCTTCTGCGCCGAATGTGCTGCTATCGTTGAGAATCATCAGGATTCCGAAGATTTGGGCGGCGAATAGCAGTGTCATCCCGGCCCGGATGGCCGCGGTGAGGCTACGTGGTGACTGCATGGGGAAGTAGGTCCACACCGTCACGACTGTGACGACGAAGACCGTGAACACGATCAGGACGCCCGCCACGCTGAAAGCCGCCTGATCAAAGGCAGAGGCAACATTGAAGTGCGAAGGCACTCCGCGCCATTGCTGCATCGAAACCCAAAACACCTCTCCGGCGTTCGCAAGGCCCAGTGAACCGGACAAAATCCAGCCCAGGACACGCCGCTTTGACAGGAAGGTCATTACCCACCCTACGGTCAAAGCGGTCAATCCAAAAGCCTCGCCAAAGAGGATCGGCTTGCGTCAGGAGACGGGGCCTTCCAGGGAGCCTCCAGCTACGAGGAGCACTCCGGTATGGAACACAGCGCTGACTATCAACAGGGTCCCAGTCCAATAAAGGAATTTCTGGTAGCCCTCTGCCTATGTCCAGTAGCTTCGAATCGTGGCGGGCATCATGCGCAATGTTGCGTCAGTGGTGGCGCCCATTCTGGCTGATGGCATAGTTTCTCCCCCTAATGTTAGTGCAAATAGGAGAGTCCCTCTAACGTTCTTTCGGTGTGCTCTTTGGTTAACCTGAACTCCAAATTACTTCGGTGTCAATCCCGATCGTTTGCATTATAATCCCAGAGACCGATAGGTTTCATTCAAGGACCCCACAACTTGTCATGGTGGTCTGTCGATTACTGATTCCAGCAGAAAGGGTTGTTAATGGGAGCCGGACTATTGCCGGGAATACGGGTGCTCGATATCGGCCAAGGGATCTCCGCTCCTTATTGCGCCAAGATCCTGGCTCATATGGGCGCGGAAGTGATCAAGGTGGAACCGCCGGAAGGAGATCCGGCGCGGTGGATGGGGCCATTCCCCGGCGGCCACTCCCATTCGGAGAAAAGCGGTCTATTCCTGGCGCTGAACGCCAACAAATACGGCGTGACCTTGGACCTTGGCTCACCCGATGGGGCTGAGGTGTTCCGGAACCTGGTGGCAAGTGCCGACATCGTCGTTGAGAACCCACCACCGGACTCGCTGGAATCCCATGGTTTCGGCTACCAAACCCTAAATGAAATCAATCCGGGGCTCATCTTTACGTCGGTGACTCCCTTTGGCAACCGAGGCCCTTACAAAGATTATAAGGCCACGGACTTGGTCCTTTATCATATGAGCGGTCACGCCCATGGATTATTGGGGGCAGTCAAGGACCCCGACAACGACCCGCCGATCAGGGCCGGCGGGCATCAAGCTGAGTTCGTAGGCGGAATGGCCGCGGCTACCGCGACGCTGATGGCGTTGTACCGAAAACGAATGACCGGTAAGGGCTGCCGGATTGACATTTCCTCTTTCGAGGCGATGGTCAACCAGCTCATCAGCGGCCTGGCCAACATCGCGTACGGCAGGCCGGCGCCTCCCCGCGATTTGGCCAAGGTGGAAGAGGCGGCGATCGGAGGTATGGTTGGCGCCATCGGCGGTATATTGCCATGTAACGACGGATACGTTGCCATCTCGCCAAGAGAGGACGCCCAATGGGAACGATGGCTCGAGGTGATGGGTGGTCCGCCGTGGGCAAGTGACGAACGGTATTCCACCCGCGATGCCCGTCAGAAAAACTCCCCCTCTCTGTGGAAACTTCTAAGCGAGTGGAGCGTCGGCTATTCCAAGCACGAGATCGCCCGCCTTGGCCAGGAGCAAAGGATTCCATGCTTCCCGGTCAACACCGTTCTGGACCTGCTCGATGACGAGCACCTGGCCCATCGCGAATTCTTCGTCGAAATAGAGCATCCGGCCGCCGGGACGCTAAAATACCCCGGAGCGGCCTACAAGCTTTCGAACTCCCAGCTGCCGGTGGCGGCCCGGCCCGCCCCTCTCCTGGGAGAGCACAACGGCTTGATCCTGGGAAAGCGGGAATGGCCTCTGAGTTGAACAATGGGTGATCTCCCACTGAACGGAATCAGGGTGGCAGACCTAAGCTGGATCATAGCCGGCCCCACCGCGACACGCTTTATGGCGGCGATGGGCGCGGAGGTGATCAAGGTGGGCAGCGCTCGCCGGCCCGACCCCTCCACCCGCGGCCCAGCCTTTCAGGTTTACAATCAGTCCAAGTCATACTGCGCCCTAAATATCTCCAGTCCAAAAGGGTTGGAACTGGTGAAGCAGTTGCTCTCCGTATCAGACGTGGTGATAGAGAACTTCGCTGTAGGTGTCATAGAACGGCTTGGATTGGGTTATGAAGTGGTCAGCGCCGCCAGGCCCGACATCATCATGGTGTCGTCATCGGGCACGGGGCACTCTGGGCCGCACAAAGACTATGTCGCTTATGGCAGCCTGCTTCAGCACTATACCGGCTGGAACTCCATATCCGGCAATCCCCAGAGTGAGCCAGTGCCCGGCGGCCTTTGGGCAGACCCCTGGGTAGGAATGGAGCTGGCGATGGTCACCGCCGCCGCGCTAAATAACCGGGCGCTCACCGGCCAGGGGCAGTACATCGATTTTTCCATGGCCGAGGCGCTAAGCGCTTCTATTCCTGGGGCGGTCCTGGACTATCAGATGAACCATCGCGTGCCGGTGCCTATGGGTAACCGGGACGCCTGGTACGCTCCCCACGGCGTTTATCACTGCGCCGGCGCCGACCGCTGGGTCGCCATCGCGGTCACAAACGACGAAGAATGGGGCTCCCTCTGCCGGCTGATCCATAGGCCGGACCTGGCGGAAGACCCCAGGTTCGCCAAAGCAGCAGGACGGATGGAATATCACGATGAGTTGGATGCCGCCATCGCCGAATGGACGATGCGGCACGATGACCACCAGGCGGCGGAGCTTCTGCAAGAGGCGGGCGTGCCCTCAGGACCATCCCTGGATATCTCCCGGGTATTTCAGGAACGGCAATTGAGAGAGGGGGGTTACCTCACTAGGCTCCAAACAAGGGATGGCGAGCTGAGAGACCTGCCGGGCCTCCCTTGGCGGTTTGACGGCGAGGAAAACCCCATTCTCACCGAAGCGCCGGTGCTGGGCCAACACAACGGGTACGTTTATCAGGAATTGCTGGGCATGTCTGAGGATGAATCAAAGAGGCTGGCAGAGGAGCAGGTCATATACTGAGATGCGCGCCACGACATCGAAACCGATCCGGACGGGAGTTTACCCATGGGTGTTTTATACGAGAAAAAGGACCATATAGCTTACGTAACCATCAACAATCCCGATAAGGGCAACATCCTAGACCACCAGACATCTAATGAGATCAGCGAGGTATGGAAAGAGATTTGGGAAGATTGGGATATTCGCGTCGCGATCCTTACCGGCGCCGGCGACCGTCATTTTTGCGCCGGCCACAACCTGGCTCCACCGCCGGGCGTCACCGAGGAGGACCGGGACCGGATACGGGCTGAGAGCATTTTCTGGCCGATGGCCGGAACGGTCAATGGAGCCAAGATCGGCGCCGACGGCCGCCTGGGCGACCACTATCCCCAGATTTGGAAACCCGTCATCGGCGCTATCAACGGTTGGGCGGCGGGCGCCGGATTCTATATCATGCTCACCTCCACCGACATCCGGGTCGCCTGCGAGGAGCACGCCCAGTTCAAATTCGCGCTGCTTAGTCAGGGATGGGTTGGCGGGGGGCCGGGGGCGACTTTCCTGACGCGGCAGATAGCCCATGCCGACGCCATGAGGATACTGCTGACCGACGAAGCCTTTGGCGCCAAAGAAGCGCTGAGGATCAACCTGATTAACGAAGTCGTACCCCATGGCCAGTTGATGAGCCGTTCGGAAGAGATCGCAACGCAAATCGCGGGGATGCCTCCTCTGGCGGTCCGCATGATGAAGGAGTTCGCGATAAGATTCCGTGATATTCCAGTGACCGAGGCCTGGCGGGTTCAGACCCTGGTTAACTCTCTGTTGACTCAACTCACCACCGATGGCGACGAGGGAAGAAAGGCCTTCCTGGAAAAGCGCCCGCCCAATTTCACAGGTGGCGTTCGGCAGAAGGCGCCAGGATTCCCAGAATTGACCCCCGACGAGAGGGCACGCCTTGATCAGACCCGTAGAGAGTTACTGGGATAACGCCTATTTAGACCGCCCGTAAAAACGCTTGGGTAAGCTTGGCCCAAAATGCCTGCGGACTTCACTTGGGACCCATGGAGGGCTTTGGCTTCCCGATCGTTGCGAAAGCGGAGCCAGCTCCAACCGCGGGTGGGATCTGCCATTAAATTTAGTTAACCGGAGTCGGACACGATGACCACCGATACTTCCCTTCCTCGGGGCGAGATCATTCAGCAGATGGACGGCGTCTACGAACTTTTCCCCGTGTCTCCTGAGCAGGACATCCTATTGGCTATGATCAAGGATTGCTTGGCGGAATGGGAACACATTCGAATCGGCCCCCTTATCCCAGGAGCGATCTGGGAGATCAAGCCTCCGTGCCCGCCCAGGATCGGGTTCCAGGATGGATACGTCACGATGGATTTTCAGAACTGGCACTGCCACCTGTGTATAGGGGAGTCCAAGAGTGCGCCGGCCCACGTGGCGAAACACCGCCGGACCGGCCGGGCTGAACTATACCGCCGTTTAAACCCCGACTCGCAACCCACCTCATGGGGATTCCGGATGTTTAACGGCGCGGGCGAACAGCAGGTCACGATTTTGCTGCCCAATCCCCATCTTGACGAAGACCAAAATTATGTAGATGAGCCAGACTGGAGCCGATTGTACCTATGGGACAGGCTCACGCAAAAATACCTGGGCCGTGGCCAGGACCCCATGGACCGTTCCGCTCCCAAGTTTTTCCACGGATAGATGCCGGGAAAAGATCCTAAACCAAAGCCAAAGTGGAATCTACATCGACAGCCTCACCAACCAAGGCCTTTCGATTGTCACCCTGAACCCTTCGGCGTTGCTCAGGATAAACACCGTGAAGGGTCTGGGGAGGGGAGGGGTTTAACGCCTTGCCCCAGATGCTCCGCTGCTGCTGGCTCAGCATGACATCCTCGGACCAATGACATTTTTGCGGCGGGGAGGACACGCCATCTGCCTCTGATAAACGAATAACCCATGGCACCAACACCTGCGGGCCTCACCTTGTCATTAGTTTAGTTCGTGTTGAGGTGCTGGGAATTTTCGTTTGTTAGTGAAACAGGAGAGTATTACTGGGTTAACGCTTCGATTAGACCGCCGTTACCGAGCCTTTCATAGGCTACTAAACTCGCCGATAGGCAGCAATACAGGGCTAAATCCCCCTTAATCCCTCTTTGCAAAGGGGGAGAACTGGCCCCCCTTTCGCAAAAGGGGGGTTGGGGGATTTCTGCTCTGGCCTGGTTGCTCTTGACGTTCAGCAATTAATGCAAGGCTAAGTAATTACGCTGAGGAAGGTGTTTCATGACGATTCCCGGAAAGCCACCGGCGCCTACTAACCTGGTGCACCATATTGGGATAGCAGTGGCAGACCTCCAAAGAAGCATCGAATTTTACCGTGATCTCTTTGGGCTGGAGCCGGGCCCCATCATTGTCCGGGAAGACCTAAATGTCCGTGGGTGCTTCATACCGGTGGGGGACACCAACCTGGAGTTGCTGGAAGGGACCAGCCCTGATAGCACAATCTCGGCTCATATCAGCCAGCGGGGTGAAGGGCTGCACCATGTCTGTTTTGAAGTCGGTGGGATAGCGGATAAGCTAAAAAGCCTGGAGGCGCTGGGGATACCTCTGCTCGACAGAGTGCCGAGGGTTGGGCTAATGGGAGGCCAGATCGGGTTCTTGGACGCCTCGGCGGCAGGAGGAGTGCTGATCGAACTGGCCGAGCACGCCCATTAAGGCAAGAAACGGGCTCTATATCGGCGAGTCCGCTGGAAACTTAGCTGAACGTGGAAAGCTCTAGTATCTCGGCGCTTTTGTGACCTGGCCCCAACTCCAAGATCGCTACCTGGCCCAGGCGCCTCATTTGTTTTGGAAGCTTGGGGCTGCCGGGGTTCAACATCAGGATGCCTTGGTATTCCTCGACTACGGGGTAGTGTGTGTGGCCGAATATGACGATATCCACCGCGGCGTTAAACACACTCTCCAGGGCCGTGGATAGATCGGCGTCCGAGGGGAAATGCTTGGACAAGGGGCTATGCTCGGTGACCTCTTGGGCCATTCCAGGCACCATCAAGTCATGGATCAGGCCAATGGTGTGTCCTCCCAAATGTAGCACCCGCTTTTTGTCAGCTACGCGAGGGTCTTCTTTGAAATGAAATTCGCCATCCATCTCGACGGCGTACACCGGCGCGATGGTTTCCAGCCAGTCAAGGCAAGATGGTACGTAGATATCTCCAGCGTGGATGATCACCTCCACCCCCTGAAACGCCACCGCTATCTCTGGAGGTGGTTCCCGCCCGACACTCGGGTTATGGGTGTCAGAAATGACGCCTATTTTCATGATGCGCATCTTACTACGATTCACCCCACCGTGGGGCGTTGGGTAACGGCCAATTTCGGCTTCAAAAGCGCCCGCGCCGCCTCGGGGCGTGGGTTGCCGCACACCCTGAAACCTTGTAACTTTGTGCCAGTAATACCCGGTCTAAGACCGCCCAGGCAGATCGGCGGCGAAGCTGATGGAGGAACGGCCAGATGGCGGACAGCCAGCACGATCTTTTGATAATCTACACGTCCAGGAACGGGCGTACCGGCGCCATGGTGGAACCCATCAGGCAAGGTATCCTCGAAGGCGGGGCCACCGCCGCCGTGCGCACGGTCGAAGAGGTGCGGTGGGATGAGATGCTGGCCGCCGATGGCACCATAGTGGGGACTCCGGTGCGGTTTGGCGATGTCGACTGGCAGATCAAGCGGTTGTTCGACGTCACCGCTTTCCAAGACTATCCGGGCCCGTTGTCAGGCAAGGTAGGAGGAGCCTTCACCGGCGGGGGCAGGCCGGGCGGCGGGGCGGAGTTGGCCTTGTTGAGCATGATCCACATATTGCTCAACCACGGCATGATCATCCAGGGTAACGCCCATTCGTCCCACTATGGCCCGGTTTCCTTGCGCGAGTCGTCCCAAGATGATGTCGAGTCAACCTGCAATAACTGGGGAAGGCACTGGGCACATCTGGTGCAGCGGCTGAAAGGGGACGTAGTCTGATAGCTTTAAATCGCTGCTTTCCCATGCCCATCGGCGAAATTTAAAGGCCCCTGAGCGATAGTCAGGGGCCTAATTCATGCATGAAAACGTGGTGCCGAAGGTCAGAGTCGAACTGACACGGGGTTGCCCCCACCGGTTTTTGAGACCGGCGCGTCTACCATTCCGCCACTTCGGCGCGGGGCTTATTTTATAGCTAAACCGGGCGGTTTGGTAGTCCTAGATGATTCATCAATCCCGGTTTTGCTGATGCAGGCTCTCAATCCACCACTGGGTCAACACCTCGACTGCTGCAACCGGGATTGATCATAGAAAAATCTGCGTTAGCCAACCGCCGTGGAAATACAAAAGTCTCAGTCTGGGTCCCAAACCCTCAGCACCTGGATTGGAGGATTCTTGCCGGGGCACGGATCTCTATTCCCTGCCGGCCATTACACACCTGTTGAGGCTAGACCAATGACATCTAACGGTGTTGTATGTTGGGAGTGCGTGCTAGCATGTTTGACAGAAAAACGTTGGCAAAGGGTTGTATCATTTGCGGTCCGGGATGGGACATGATGGTCAAAGTAATAACTAACTATCGGCTTGGCTGGATATTAATCTTTGGTTCTTTAGTTTGTGGAACGACCGCCGCCTCAATTTTCCAATTCTTGAATTACGAAAAATTTATAACCGCCGCATTTCTCCAGATATCTGGGGTTTTTCTGGCATTGGCACTTGCTTATTTTTTCTTTGAAATAAGATCGCAAACCAGACAACAACGGATTGATGAAACGGTCGGTTCGTCCGTTGCGTTGATCAGAACCCTAGCTACCTCTGCCGTAATCACGGCTACTGGAAAGTGGTGGGATAAGCCGCAGGGCCACGAATCCTACGGGCCAACTAATGGCCCAAAGGTATACAAGGAAGCCCGTGAATTGGTGCTCAATCGATCTCACCTACTGAAAGATTACCTAAGCAATGTCTATGGCTGCGAACCGGAGGAATGGGTATTTCGCAAGTTCGATCGATTGGCTTTTTTCTGCCGCCGTATGATCCAGACGGCTCAACCTGGCCTAGTCGAATACGGTGCTTTGATCCGGGCAATGCAAAATTTAGAAATTAATGTGGCTTCGGAAAAGCAAGCATGGGAAGAATTTCCGAAGAACGAAGAGAACCATCAAATCTCGATACCATCAGAAGCAGGATACAATTTGTATTCGATCGCCGAGTTGACGGTCCGCCTGATCGATGTCCTAGATAGCAAGGACTTTGGTGGTGACCCAGAGTATGAAGCAAGGAGAAAATTCGCGCCTGAACTCTTCTATCGTTCGAATAATTGGGGGATATGGCGTCGGTAACCTCCCAAGTACTGGTGATTGCTTTTAATAGGCCACCCCCCACCCTACCCCCCAGCGTACAGCCGGTTCAGGTTGGCGTAGCGGGCCGGGTCAAGGTCTTTCCCTTGCAGGGCTGGGTGGTCTGGGCCGTAGCGGTGGACGCGGAATACGGAGTTGGCCTGTCCGGAGACGCCACCTCCCCCGCCCCGGCCGCTGGGGGCCATGTAGGGATTGACGTATTCCCAGACGATTTCTTTGTTGGGCGTAACCTCGAAGAAGCGGCCGGGGGCGCCTTCGGTGATCAGGGTGTTGCCGTTGGGCAGCCGCTCGGCGCCGCTTATGTGGTAGCTGTAGAAGGATATGGGAGGGTCGCCCTGGTATTCCCAGGCGATCTCGTTGGTGGTTGGGTCAACCTCGATCACCCGGGAATGAGAGAATCCAGGCCGGTGGGGGCCGTTGTCGAATATCATTACGCGCCCGTTGTCCAAGAAAGTGGGGTTGTGTTGGTGGGAGATGTCGCCGGGGCCCCATTTCCAGGTGAATTTGCCAGAACTCTTATCAACGATGCCGACGGTGCTGGTCTGCCGGAAACTGACCAACAGGTCTCCATCGGCGGTCACGGATAGGGCGTTCTGGTGGGTCCACTCGTGGCGGCCCTCCAACCAACAGATAACGTCTTCTTCCGGGTCCAAATGTTCCCAACAGCGCCACTCCATGGCCACCGCGCCATCGGGTGTGATCTCCCGGACGACATCGCCGTACATCTGATCCGGGTCGTCGTCCTTCTTGAATCCTCCCTGGACCTTGGCGGCCAGCTCATCGGGGATGGGCGCCCACATCAGGATCAGGGTGTTACCGTTGGGCAGGCGCTCAAAATCGTGGTGGGGAAACATATCCGGGCTGCGATGCTCCCAAACCACGTTGCCCTCCCAGTCGACTTCCTGGACGACTTGGGACGAGCGAGCCTGCAATGGATGGGCGTCCGGTGGCAGGTTCTTTGGGCCGCCGTTGCGTAGAAGAAGGTTGCCGTTGTCCAACATGTATGAATACCCGACACCCTGGGGCAGGTTCCACCGGTGGCAGATGCGCCCTTCCATGTCGATCAACAAAGACTGGCTGCCGCCCGAGGGTGTTACCAGCGTGTAGCCGCGATAGCTGTGGTGCGGCGAGTAGTGGATCAAGCCCTTGGCGTGATTTGCAGACCAGCCCATCGGTGTTACCCCTTTTGCGATTAGATACTTCCAGCGGCGGCCTACCTAGCTAGGTTTGGGCGCCCAGGTTGTTCATCCAGACATTGACTCAAAGAACCGGCAGATGCGGTCCGTGCCTTCCAACACCCGGTCCACTGGAGACCGCATCAAGGCTATGCGAAAGTGGTTTTCGCCGCATTCGCCAAATCCGGAGCCGGGTGTCACCACCACGCCTTCTTGCTCTATCAATAGCAGAGCCAACTCGGCTGACGTGTAGGCTGCCGAGTAGCGGGGAAAGACGAAGGTCGCTCCTTCGGGCACGGCGCAGGCCAACCCGGGCACGCTGTTCAACCTGGCCGCCACCACCGACCTGAGGGTTTCGCAGCTAAGACGCCAACCCTCGATGTGGTCCTGGGGGCCGTCCAGAGCCGCTGTTCCGGCGGCCTGGACAAATGGCGAAACGAAGCTGGCGGTGTGCTCGTGGACTTTTCGCAGCGGCTCCAGAAGCTCTTTGGGACCAACGATACATCCCAGCCGCCAGTCGGACATGGCATAGGCTTTGGTGAAGGTGTAACTGGTGAGGGTACGTTCCCACATTCCCGGCATGTTGGCAATGGTAACGTGGCGTTGGCCACCGTAGATGAAATATTCGTAGGTCTCGTCGCAGACCACCAACAAGTCATGTTCTATAGCCACCTGGGCGGCCGCCTGTAATTCTTCGGCGGAGTAAACGCGGCCGGTGGGATTATTAGGGTTGTTGATGATCAAGGCTTTGGTGCGGGAAGTGACGTGTTGTTTTAACACGTCGTAGCTCAACCGGTATTCCTCTTCCTCGCTCAGGGGCACCGAAACGGGCTTTCCCTGGGACAGTTCCAACTGTTGCCTGAAACTGACCCAGGTAGGCTCGGGCAACAGGACTTCGTCACCTGCACCGATATACGCGTTGACGGAATAATACAACCCTTGCTTGCTGCCCGGCGTCACTAAGATGTTGTCTTCATCGACGTCCAGCTCGTTATGTAATGCCAGCTTTCGCGCCATTGCCCGGCGAAAACCCGGGTCACCCCGGGGAGAGCTGATGTTGGTCAGCCCGGCCTGAAGGGCCGAAACCCCCGCCGCCACGATGTGGGGCGGTGTGACGTGGTAAGGGCTGGATTGGCTAAGGTCGATGATGTCGCGGCCTTCCAGGGTTAATGTCCTGGCCAGGTCGCCGGCCGCGATGGTTGCCGGAGGTTGCACGTTCTCAATCCTAAGGGCGGGCGTGGCCATCGGTGTCCTCCCCGTTTCGTTCCGTAAATTCGTTGCTAGGGCCAAATGTTAGCACATGGCAATCGGGATCGCGCCTGGTACACAGCGGCCTAGGAGCCGGGTATAATCACTGGCGGCTTCAGGCTTTTGGGCTGGGAATCATTTTGCGCTGTGACGGGGGGATTGATGACATCGGTTGTGATCGTGGTTTTCGACGGGCTCCAGCCGTCTCAGGTGAATCCTGAGTTGATGCCCAATCTTTCGGAGCTGGCCAAAAGCGGCGTGATCTACACCAACCATCACCCGGTGTTCCCGTCGGTGACCAGGGCCAACGTGGCCAGCATGGTAACCGGCCTTACTCCCGGAGGCCATGGCCTGGCGGCCAACCGCCTCATGGTGCGGGACTTTAATCCCAACGAATCCATCTCGGCCATGGAACCCGAGTTGACCCAAATAGCGGAAAAGACAGGGAAGGTGCTGCTGGCGCCGACGCTGGCTGAGATTCTATCCCGCCATGGCCACGAATATATAGCCATCGGCGCCGGCACCAGCGGCAACGCCTTTCTCCAAAACCCGACGGCGGAAAGATTCGGCGGCGCTACCATCCATCCCGAATTCACCCTTCCCCGGCCTCTAGACCAAGAACTGGCCGCCAGATTTGGACCGTGGCCCAATGAGGCCCGCCCGAACACCGCAAGGACGGCCCACTGCGTGCGGATCATGACCGAATACGTCCTGGCGGAACGAAACCCCACCGTCGCGCTTATCTGGTCGTCGGAACCAGATAAGTCCCAGCACGACGCGCCGGTAGGTTCTTCCCTGTCCCATTCAGCAGTCAGGGAAGCCGACGGCCAGTTCGGGGAGTTGATGGACTGGTTGCGCCGGACAGGACGGCAAGCGGATACCGACGTGATGGTGGCCTCGGACCACGGATATTCCACCATTTCCCAGGCCATCGATGTGGAAGGGTCGGTCAGGGAAGCCGGATTTCCCGCAGGAGGCGAGCCCGGCGGCGTTACGGTGGCCGCCAACGGAGGGTCGGCGCTGTTCTACACCCAGCCCGGTGACCACGACACCGCCCAGCGGCTGGCGTTCTGGTTGATGGCCCAGCCCTGGTGTGGCAGTCTCACGGTTTCGGACTCGGTGGGAGAGATACCAGGCACCCTGCCAGCGTCGCTGGTGGGCAACCAGGGTCCCCGGTGTCCCGAGATCGCCATGTCCTTTCGCTGGGACTCCACGCCCAACGGATCGGGCTATCTTGGCACGGTCTACTCCACCGGCGGAGCTCCTGGTAAGGGGCAGCACGGCTCCATGAGCAAGCATGAGATGAACAACGTGCTATTCGCCTGGGGCCCCAGCTTCAAGCAGAATATCAGGCTCGACACGCCGTCGGGCAACGTGGACCTGGCCCCGACGGTGTTGCGAATATTGGGAATCACCGATGGCCCGCCGATGGACGGCCGGGTACTGGAAGAGGCTCTGGCTAGCAGCCCCGCTCCAACGACAGTGGATCGGTCAACAAAGGTCCACCATGCCGAAAACCGGCTGGGCCAACGGGTCTACAGTCAATCAATCAAGGTTTCCAGCGTGGGCACGACCGTCTATGTAGACGAGGGAAACGGCGGATCAGCCTGACGGCATACCGTTGTGTCAACCTGACCCCGCTGCTTCTGCCATTGCGACCAATCGCCTCACATGTCATTCAGATTCAGCCGCCCTAATAGGTCATTCTGATCCAGCCGCAGCGGAGAAGAATCTAAAACGTAGATGTGCCGCCCCGGGCAATCGCGCCAACCACCGGTGGTTTCACCGACCGGCCGCTTGTGTGGAAGTGCCCTCACGGTGTACGACGGGATGTCCTAAATGGGGTTAAAATCCTCCCAACCCCCATTTACAAAGGGGGGCGATGACTGAGTTTCACCTTCCGGTGGCGCCTCACAGTGAAGCGACACTCTAAAATAATGATAGTAAGGCGAAAAAATCAGGAGGTAAGGCAAGATGGCTGACTTTGACCTGGTTAACATGACTATTTCGGAGCTTGCGCCTAAGATCCAGGCAAAGGAGATCTCGCCGGTGGAACTCACCGACGCCGCCCTGGCCCAATTGGACCGGCTACAACCCGTGTTGAATTCATTTATCACCATCCTCCACGACCAAGCCAGGGCCCAGGCCAAGGAGCAGGAAGCGGCGGTGATGCGGAGAGATTACCTCGGTCCATTGCACGGCATACCCATCGGGATCAAAGATAACATCGAGACCGGCGGCATCCGCACCACGGTGGGTTCCAAGGCCCTGTCCGATAATGTGCCCCACGAAGACGCCCAGGTGGTCATCCGGATGAAACAGGCCGGGGCGATCATCTTGGGCAAGGAGAATATGGAGGAGTTCGCCGCCGGTTCCACCTCCAACAACCTGCACTACGGAGCGGTGCACAACCCTTGGAATCTGGACCACATACCCGGCGGTTCCAGCGGAGGCGGGGGCGCAAATGTGTCGGCCGGTGTTACCTTTGCCTCGCTGGGCACCGACCTGGGCGGCTCCGTGCGGGGGCCGGCCAACTTCTGCGGCGTGGTGGGGTTGAAACAGACCTATGGCCGGGTGAGCCAGCGGGGTTTGATGGTCACCAGTTTCAACGGAGACCATATTGGCCCCATGACCCGGTCGGTGCGGGACAGCGCCCTGGTGCTGCAGGCCATCGCCGGGTACGACCCCTTGGACCCCAGCACCGTGCCCGTGCCGGTTCCCGATTACACCGAATCCCTAGAAAAGGGGTTGCAAGGGCTAAAGGTGGGAATACCAACGGATCACTACTTCGACCTGGTGGATTCCGAGGTTGAGGCTGCGGTCCGAAAGGCAATCGATACGTTGGTGGAGTTGGGCGCCGAGGTCAAAGAGGTTTCCCTGCCCAGCATGAAATACGCCGGCGCTTTGCGGATCTTGGGCATGGCCGACGGTTTCGTGGCCCACGAACCGCACATCGAGAGTTCCAGGGAGGATTACGGTCCCACCGTTCTGTACCGAGCTCTGGCGGGACAATTCGTGTTGGGGCGGGATTACTCCAAGGCCATGAAGGTGCAGCGGATCATCAAAGAGGATTACGCCCGGGTGCTTCAGGACGTGGATTTCCTGGCCACGCCTTCTTCTCCCATCGCAGCCTGGCGCATCGATGCAGACACCGTTTCCTTAGACGGCTCCGAGTATCCGGTCAGGGGACCAGGCGCCGGAATGACGGCGCGATGCACATCTCCCAGCAATGCCACCGGGTTGCCGGCCATGTCGGTGCCCTGTGGTTTCACCCAGGCCGGGCTCCCCATCGGACTGCAGTTGATAGGGCGGCCTTTTGAAGAGGCATTGCTGTTCCGCGCCGCCCACGGATACGAGGCGGTGTCACCTAGCCGGGGACTCCATCCGGCGGTGGCGGCGGCATGAAGAAATGACGAGGATTCCCGGTCGCCTTCCTAAAGCCGCAAGAGACGTCGGCTCCCCCGCTTAGATATGAAACATCCATTCGACGGGCGATGATGGGGTTGACAACGTTTCACAGGAGTTCTTTGATTTTTCTTGCATATTCCCCTCTGGCATGCAGCCAAGGGTTGGCTGCATGCCCCCAATCGATTCGTACGTTATCGTTGTCGAATCGCGGAATTATGTGAAACTTGTAGTGCTCCATTAGGTTGTAGCCCTTCCGGTATATGTCGTCATCTGAGAGGTGCGTTATCGCGTCGGGATTACAAACCTTCCTGACGGCTGCTGATATGTTCTTCGCGGTAAGGAAAATTCGGGTAGCCACGTCCTCGGGCAGGTCCGTAAAGTCAACGAAATGGTCTTTGGGAATCACTAGAAGCCTGGCCGGAAAGCCATTGGCCGGGTTTCGCGCTACGCCAAGCAGACGTATTCCAGTCTTATACGGCATGGTAGTGTATGCAATACGTTTCAATAACAAACTGTTACATCGACAATTGACGT
>DAOUHE010000329.1:0-55811 GCA_034428715.1 Dehalococcoidia bacterium
CCGCACCCGCTCGTCCACAACGGGGGCAATCGCTTGGTAACGAGCTTGAATCGCTCCTTCAACTATCACCCATTAAGTATAGCTGAGCATGTAGTAAAGAACAAGTTATTTCGTGACAGTTCCTAAGTGTGAAAATCCCCAAACGTGGTTAATAAAGAATCACTGGGTTTGGTCTGGCGTGGCATGTCGTTGCTGAGAACCGGCCAAGGGAATTGGACATGTGAAATGACATTGCTTTAGGACACCCACTGAATTTACAATCCAAGAAAGGCCCTCTCGTGGGTACCATGCGGGCGGGGACCGGGTTGATGGGTTTCCATCAAGGATGGCGGAATGGTTAATGTGCTGATTGTAGAGGATGAAGGTCTTTTTCGAGATATGCTGAAGATATCTCTGGATGCTCTGGATCAACTCGACGTGGTGGGCGCGGTCGCTGACGGTGAATCCGCGATCGAGTACGCGGACCGGCTTAATCCCGACGTGGTCCTAATGGACATAGAGTTGGGCAGCGAGCCCAACGGGATTACCGCAGGAAAAGCGATCAAGGACGCTCACGAAGAAATGGGCATGATAATCTTGCCTGCCCACAAGGAACGGGAGTATCTCAACATGATCGCGGCAGATGAATTTTCCGGTTGGTCTTATTTATTGAAGCAATCGGTGAGCGATGCCGGCGCCCTGGTGAGGGCCATCGAAGGGGCCGCCTCGGGATTGGTGGTCATGGACCCGACGGTGGTCAACGGGATGAAACCGCGAAAAGGTTCCCTCACCGCGGGTTTGACGCCGCGGCAACAAGAAGTGCTTACCATGATGGCCCAAGGGTATAATAATGCGGCCATCGCGGATAAGCTGGTGCTGGGCACTAAGTCGGTTGAAAACTATATCAACGCGATCTATCAAGAGCTCACCCTCAGCCACAACGGGCCGCTCCATCCCCGGGTACAAGCCGTTCTAAGCTACATCAGGGACAGCACGTAGGCCCTGACCATGGCCACGGCGGTGCACCCGGAGCCGGCGTGGATCACCGATAAGGCCGGTGGCCCAGGAGTGGGCCGTGTCACATACCACGGCGGAATGTGCCGTCAGAGTTCATGGGTTGGAGAAAAGTTTCGGGGAATGGCCGGTTCTCTGGGATTTGGATCTAACCCTTGATTGGGGCGAACTCCTGGTACTCTTCGGCCCCAACGGTTCCGGCAAAACCACTCTCCTCAGAATCCTTTCCACCCAAGTCAGGCCAGATTCGGGTTCGGTTTCCATCTCCGGATTTGATTTAAAACGGCAACCCACCCAGGTTCGCCGCCGGGTGGGAGTGGTTGGCCACAATACCTTCCTCCACGACGACCTCACCTGCCTGGAAAACCTAGTTTTCTACGGAAGGCTCTTCCAACTGAAAGACCCGGCAGCTAGAGCGGTGGAGATGCTTGCTCAGGTGGGTTTGGAAAACCGGGCGGGCAGCCGGGTGCGCACCCTTTCCAACGGGATGCAACGGAGGGTTTCGCTGGCCCGAGCGATGTTGCATGACCCGCCCCTTTTGCTTTTGGACGAGCCCGAGGTCGGTCTGGACAGCCCATCGGTGGCCATGTTGGGTGATTTGATCGCCCGGCAGACCGGGTCCGGAAGATCGATCATAATGACGACCCATAACCCGGAATTAGTTGCATCGTGGCCGGGACGCCAGGGGCATATGGCCAATGGAAAGGTCCAGACCGGGGAAGACCGGCGTTTGGCGGCAGACACGGATGTCGCACGATGATCGGGTTCCTTCAACCAGTCCTGGTCCTGCTTTGGAAGGATATTCTCCTGGAGATACGGTCCAAAGACCTGGTGATCTCGGTATTGGTGTTTGGGCTTTTGGTGGTGATCATCTTCAACTTTGCCTTGAACGCCTCAACGCGGCAGACCGCCGGGTTGGCGCCGGGGATTTTGTGGGTGGCATACGCTTTTGCCGGCACCCTGGCTATGAACCGGGCCTTTATGCGGGAGAAAGAGCAGGGAGGCCTGGAAGGGCTGCTTTTGACGCCGGTGAGCCGCGACGCCATATTTCTAGGAAAGGCCATGGCCAGCTTCTTCTTCATGCTGTTGGTAGAAGCGGTATTGCTGCCGGTATTCGCCGCTCTGCTGGGATTTTCCGCCTTGTCTTGGATATTGGCTGCCACCATATTTCTGGCCACCTTTGGCTTTGCGATGGTAGGCACGCTGTTTTCAGCCATCGCGGTACAGACCCGGTCCCGGGAATTGATGCTGCCCGTATTGTTTTTTCCGGTCATACTGCCGGTGATCATTGGAGCGGTGCAGTTAACGACCTTGGCCGTGGGCGGGGAAACCGGTGTGGGTTTGGACCGTTGGCTACCGCTGCTGGTCATATTTGACGCATTGTTTCTGGTACTATGTCCATGGGTTTTTTCAGCAGTGATGGAGGAGTGAACCTGTTGTTTGCAGCGGAAGGCGGTGGCCGAGGCAAGACAATTGCGCGCGGCAGGAATTTGGGTCAACGCCACATCCTTTTGGGAGCGGCTGGGTTGTTGATGTTGGCCGACCTTTACCTGATGCTGATGGTGGCGCCCACCGGCGCCGACTTGGGCCCGGTGGAGCGAGTGATCTTTTTCCATGTGCCCATAGCAATCATGTCGTTCCTGGCCTTCTTCCTGGTCTTCCTGAGCAGCATAGTGTTCTTGGTGACCCGCAACCAGGCTTGGGATAGGCTGGCCCACGCTTCCGCCGAAGTCGGGGTGGTGTTCGTGACCCTCGCCCTGATCACTGGCGTCATTTGGGCGCGGCCGATATGGAACACCTGGTGGACCTGGGAACCGCGTCTGACCACCACGCTGATCCTTTGGCTGATCTATGTGGCCTACCTGATGATCCGCTCCTATGCGCCCAGCCGCCTACAAGGACAGATTTACGCCGCGGTGGTGGGCATTGTCGGTTTCGTAGATGTCCCCATCGTATACGGTTCCGTGATCTGGTGGCGCACGATCCATCCACCGCCGTGGGTGGGGCCCCTGGCAGAGGAAGGCGCGCTGAGCTCGACATGGTTAGCCGTGTTGCTATTTTCGTTCCTGACTTTCCTGCTCTTTTTCGCCTTTTTGGTGGTCCAGAGGATGGCCGTAATGGATTCCGATGAACGGTTGCGGCACGTGAGGTTAACTCTGAGGCGGTCTCAGAGGCAAACCTAGCCCGGATTGCTGTGATATATGCCGTTCGCTTTGTTACAGGCCCAACCGCCACCAGAGAACTTCCCCTACCTTTTCGCCGCCCTGGCGGTTAGTTGGGCTGGTTTCTTCGTCTACGCTTTTTGGATATCCCGCCGTCAGCAAGACCTGCGCCGGGAAATAGACGAAATCAAACAGACCCTGGATGATGGTGAGACCGGGGAAGAGAGTTCATCTTAGTTGTGCACGCGGTTGGCTTATCCAGTTGGGCCAACTGGGCGATTCAACCGGCAGCTGAAGCGTGGCCGTTGATCTAATCTACGCAGATGGGCGTATAATCAGACGAGTCCAATTTTGAGCCGCCGGAGATAACCTTGGTAACCGGTCACGAAGACTTTGTTCCCCAAGACGATGTGGAGGAAACCTTAGGCGCTTCCCCCAATACCAACCGGCTCCGGTTCTTGATATTGGGCACAGTTGTCGTGCTGTCGTTGGGCTACATGATTTATGCCGCGTTCCCTGGCAACGCTCTTTATTTTTTGACCGTTAGTGAGTTCATGGACCGGGACGCCGTGCATGACGGGCGCATCTTACGGGTGTCAGGGAAGTTGGTCGATGGCTCTTTCCTGCGCCAGGATGATTCGACCTTATCCCACTTCCAACTGGCCGACGAAGGATCAGGGTTGGATGCACAAAACCTGCGGGCGTCTTACGTAGGCGTCCTGCCCGACCTTTTCTTCAATCCACATTCGGAGATCATCCTACAGGGTAGCTACGGAACGGATAAAGTTTTTCAGGCCGACGATATTTTGGTTAAATGCCCTTCTAAATACCGGTCGTTGGAAGACGAACTGCGTGAGAGCGGCTAGCTGACCGTGGCGATCGGGTTGATCAACGTTGCCGCCGGATCCTTTCGTTCAAGTTCTCTTTGAACGAAGGCGGAAGGGGTACTCTGGGAAACCGGCTGAGCAAACCTATGGTGGTGGCCAACGTGTCTACAAAGGCGCGGCACGGACCGCATCCGGTCAAGTGTTTTTGGACGGACGCCAGCATTTTCGGGGGTAATTGGTCCTCGATGTAATCCGATGAAAATTGCCGGACATCGTCGCAATCGACTTCCCCTCGTTTAAATATTCTCTTAAACACGCCTAACACTTCATAACTCCGGCTCAAACTAAGAGCCTATTTGATAATACTGGCCGCCGGAATTGTCGGGCCGGTACAGGCCGATTATGCTTCATTGCCTTGTCCTGGGCCTCCATGGACAACTCTATTCCTTTAGATGCACAATATAGCCGGTATAGATGCACTCTGCCCGGAATTGGGAGAACATGCAAACCCAAACCGAAATAGAATTCGAAAGCATTGTAGATGAGTATGGCGACTTCGTATACAACTTGACCTACCGGGTGTTGAACAATCATGCTGACGCCGAAGAAGCGGCCCAAGACGCATTTCTATCGGCCTACCGAAATTTCGAAAAGTTTCGGGGTGAGTCCAAGGTGAGCACCTGGCTTTACCGGATCGCGGTCAACGCCGCCCTGATGAAGCTCCGTAAGGACAAAAATAAACGGACTTTGAACCAGTCTGGATACGACGAACTTCAGTTGGTCAGCCCGGCTGAAGGGCCTGAGAAACTGGCGCTAAACACGGAACTTAGGGAACATCTGCAAGATGGCCTGGACATGCTGGCCGAAAAATTGAAGACCGCGGTGGTGCTTCGAGATGTTCAGGGCCTCAGCAACGAGGAAGCGGCGGAGGTGATGAAGATATCCGTGTCGTCGTTAAAAGCTCGATTGCACCGGGGCCGGGTGCTGCTGCGCCAACACCTTCAAGAATACCTGAATCAGCACCAGCAACAGACTTGAAAGCAATGGGCCCGTCCGGTGGGCTCATATTCCCATGCTTGCTAATACGAAAAACTCCCCGCATCATGCGGGGAGTTTTATTGATTGACCTGAATTGACCCGGTTTGCTTGCTAGAACTTGAAGGCGTCCATCAGCGATTCAACGCTCTTCGGGGAGGTCTTCTCCCACAATTTTTCCATTTGCTGGTCCATGGAAAGCCGGCTTTCGTCATTGTAGACGACACCGACGGGGATGCCGCCCTGCTGCAGAAGATCGTAGGCCGCTGCCTTATCGCTGGCGTCGTGGTCTTCGGGAATATCCCATAACGTGGGCTCGATGCCTTTTTTGACGTTTCCTTTCAACTGGTCGAAATTGTCATTATAAGTGGTGCAGGGTGACTGCACGTGAATGATGGAGAAGCCTGGATGTTCCATCCCCTGGGTGATCAGGTTGGCCAGCGGCCTGGGTTGGCTGGAAAAACCCGAGGCGATAAACGAAACTCCAAGAGTCAAATACAGTTCCAGGGGATTTAAATCTGATTCGATCTTGCCGTAGGGGGTGGAACTGGTGATCTCCCCCATTTTGGTGGTCGGAGAACTCTGGCCTTTGGTTAGGCCGTAGACGCCGTTGTCCATGATTACCGCGCAGATATTCAGGTTTCTGGCGGCTTGAGGGCCGATATGCTCGCCCCCTATGCTCAAGAAGTCACCGTCTCCAGCAACGACCATCACGTTTAGATCTGGGCGGGCCATTTTGGTGCCGAAGGCGATGGGTAGAGACCGGCCGTGGATACCATGGAAGCCGTAGGGTTGGCCGCCCTCTATAAGGTGCACCAGATTCCCGGAACAACCGATGCCAGCTATGACCACGTTATTTTCTATGGGCAGTCCGGATTCTTCCATCCGGTTGATCATGGCAAATTCTATCGCCCGGCGGACGCCGAAGTCGCCACACCCGGGGCACCATTTGAAGTCGTATTCCGGATTTTTCTTGCTCATGCTTTAACCATCTCCTTTTTGAGAGATTCGGTCATTTCCGTCACCCTTTTCACCAGGTCGCGTACTTTGAACGGCAGTCCGGTGTATTGGGTGATGGCCTCCGCTTTTACGCCATGGGAGCGCAGAATGGAAGCGAACTGACCCTGGTAATTCAACTCGGGGACGATGACCAACTCTTTCTTCTTGAGTTCTTCCAATAGTTTTGGTGGCAGTGGGTTGAGATACATGGTGTAAAGCCAGCCCACCGGGACTCCCTTTTCTTTCAGTATATTATACGCTTCTAAAGCGGGGCCTTTGGAACCGCCCCAGGGCATGAACGCGATAGTCTCTTCAGGCCGGTCATTTTCGTATTCGTCTTCTTCCAGAAGCTTGATCTTGCCGAACCGCCGTTCGGTCATTTGTACGTGGCGGGCGGGCAGGTGAGTGGTGTCGCCGAAGTCATCGTGTTCGCTGCCGTTAGCCATGTAGGCGCCGGGGTTGCCGGGAATGGGCATGGGTGACATTTCGGAACCCGCGTAACGGCGGTAACCGTTGTCGCCGGTGTATATCTTCCGTTCGTTGACTTGGACCTTGGATAGGTCAGGCCGGGGGATATTTTGAACACGTTCGGCCAATGACATTTCGGTCATCAGCACCACCGGGCCCTGGTAGCGTTCGGCCCATTCTATGGCTTTGATGGCGCCGAAGAAGCATTCTTCAACAGTCCCCACGGCGATCACTGGCATTTTCACGTCGCCGTGGGCCGGGTACATGCATGCCATCAGGTCCGACTGCTCGGTTTTGGTGGGCAGTCCGGTCGCGGGCCCTCCTCGCTGAACGTTTACCACGACGAGCGGGATTTCGGCGATCCAGCCAAGTCCCAGTCCTTCGCTCATCAGGGAAAAGCCCGGGCCGGCGGTCGCGGTCATGGCCTTTTTCCCAGCGAATCCAGCGCCTAGCAAGGTGGTGATGGATTCGATTTCGGAGCTCACCTGGTACGCGAACTTGCCCGGACCAACCAGATTCCGCTCCATCCACAGCAGGATGGTGGTGGCCGGGGAAATGGGGTAACCGACGTATAGTTCTAGTCCCGCCGCCAGCGCTCCCAAGCAAATCGCTTCGTTGCCTTTTAGCATCAGCTGCTGCCAATCGGGGCGTACCGCGGGCGCCAAATTCCCCAGGTCCAGGCCACTCTCGGCTATATGTTCGCGTCCAGAGGTAAGGGCCTCGATGTTGGATCTGATGATCTCATCATCACCGGCCCGGCCCCGGGTAAACCTGGTGGTGACGAACTCCTCCAAGAATTGCTGGGGCATGTGCACCAAATGAGCCAAAGCGCCGATGATGACCATGTTGGCGGCCCGGTTGTTGCCCGTGGCCTTGGCGAGATCCTCCACCGGAAGACCAAACCCCCGGGAGTCTCCTTCCAGTTCAAACTCGTTGGAGTTATAAATAATGACGCCGTCGGGGCGGACGTCTTCTTTGTGGGTGTCGTAGGCCTCCTGGTTAAAGGCAACCAGCACGTCCACGTCATCGCCAGGGCTTAGGAGGTGGTCCACCGAAATTCGCGCCTGGGTCCAAGTGGGCCCGCCCAAGATCTGCGAGGGAAAAGTTGCGAAAGTCAGGGCGTGATAACCAGCCTGTGTGGAAGTCTGTGCGAGACCTTCCGCTGACGTGACGACCCCTTGGCCGCCCTCGCCAGCAAACCGCACGACAAAATCCCTCATTTCCATGTCGATACACTCCCGGCCATGTTGACACACATTAGTTGATAAAGATTAGGGGAAGCAAAGGTTGGCCCCTTGGAACAGACAGTGATAAAAATAAGAAGCCAATGGACTAGCGGCCGGAGCCAGGTGAGGGGATTTCACGGTGGCTGTCATTCAGGTTCCAGAGAAAGATTCTTTTGGGCCGCCCAAGCCGCAACGGTATTTTAGAAGAATACCGCCATTTATCCGATTTTACAGAAAAACTGCCAGCCTCTTAGACGTGGCTGGCTAGCCGACTATAACATTACGCACGTTTGTTGTCAACGAATACAGTCAGCGTGTCGTTGTTTGAATCATATTCGTTATGCTAGAATCCCTGCCGTGAAGGAAGTTGAATATTGGGTGGCGTTGAGCCGGATTAAAAAGTTTGGGACGGTTCGGTTCCGCAAGCTGGAAGCATATTTCGGAGAACTGATACACGCCTGGAACTCTGGACTGGCCGGCCTAAAGGCGGCAGGGATCGAGGACCGTGTCGCCCAGGAATTCGTGGCCGCCCGCAAAAGCATTGACCCCGGCCGGGAATTGGACCGTCTGGAGCAAGCCGGGACAAGGGCGTTGACCTGGCATGACTCAGAATACCCAGTTAGGTTGAAAGAGATACATGACCCGCCTCCCGTGTTGTGCATTAAAGGCTCGCTACTGCCAGCCGACGAAAGGGCTTTAGCGGTGGTTGGAACTCGTAGCCCAACGTCATACGGAAGGGAAGTAGCCGAGCATCTAACCGCCGACCTAGCCAAAAATGGCGTCACCATAGTAAGCGGACTGGCCAGGGGCATCGATGGGATCGCCCACCGCGCCACATTGGATAATGGCGGCCGGACGGTCGCGGTGGTGGCCAATGGCCTAGACGTCTATTATCCCCGAGAGCACGAACAGTTGTCCCAGCGGATCCAGGAACAAGGGGCAGTAGTTTCCGAGTATCCCTTAGGCGTCAGGCCAGATCCCCGAGGATTTCCTCGGCGAAACAGGCTGATCAGCGGTATGAGCCTAGGCACCCTGGTGGTTGAAGCCCCCGAAGGCAGCGGGGCCCGCTGGACGGTTTACCATGGTCTGGAGCAGAATAGAGAGGTATTTTGCGTGCCGGGCGGCATATTGTCACCGGCAAGCCAGGTTACCAACCGGATGATCCAAGAAGGAGCTGAACTGGTTTCCCGCCACACCGACATCTTAGAGGAGCTGAACCTGACAGTGGTCACACGCCAGGTTGAATTGCCCCTCTATCAAGCAAGCTTCGGATGACGAAGATGAGATGGCATTGTTGAACCATCTAGATAGTGAACCGCTGCACATAGACGACCTGAGAAGGAACGCCGACTTGCCCATCACCGCGGTGAGTACGTTGTTGACCATGCTGGAATTAAAAGGCATGGTGAAACAGGTCGGGTGCATGCACTACGTACGCATACGGGAGGCCGTTCCAGCATATGGTGTCTAAATCCTCAGAAGAAAAATACGGGAGGCCGTTCCAGCATATGGTGTCTAAATCCTCAGAAGAAAAACAAGAAGCAAAGGCAACCGGTAAATCTACGTCTACTAAAGCAAAAAGTACCAGCCGTAAGACCAGTGGCAAAAAGGCTACGAAGTCAAGATCGGCAAAGGGGAAATCCGCGGCCAAGACCAAAGTTCCAGTGTTAAAGGCGGCTGGCAAAAGCTTGGTCATTGTCGAGTCGCCAGCCAAGGCCCGTACGGTGGGCCAAATCTTGGGCAACAAATATGTGGTTGCTGCTTCCCTTGGTCACGTGCGAGATCTTCCCAAGAGCAAATTGGGTGTGGACGTGGAGCAAGAGTTTGAGCCCTCATACGTGGTGATGCAGGATAAACGCAAACTGCTCAACACGTTGAAAAAGGCTGGAGACGAGGCTAAGGATATCTTCCTGGCCACCGACCCAGACCGGGAAGGTGAAGCCATCTCGTGGCACCTTCTCACGGCCGCTCAATGGCAAGACCGGGCAATTCCACCCAAACGGGTAGTCTTTCATGAGATCACCAAACAGGCGGTGGAAGAGGCTTTCAGTTCCCCCCGGGAAATAGACATGCAGCTAGTCAACGCGCAGCAAGCGCGGCGGATCCTGGACCGGCTGGTGGGCTACCAGGTTAGCCCCCTACTTTGGAGACGGGTGCAACGCGGAACTTCCGCCGGGCGCGTGCAGTCGGCAGCGCTGCGCATGGTGGTGGACCGCGAAGAGGAGATTCAGGCCTTTGTGCCGGTGGAATCCTGGACCTTGGAGGCTGAGCTTTACCGGGACACGGACCCGGCAGACAAACGGCACATTTTCACCGGTGTCTTGCATTCCGTCAAGGGAAGCAAAGGGCGCCTCACCGTCAAAAAAGAAGAAGACGCACAAAATTATCAAAACGAACTTAAAGATGCCTCGTATTCAGTGGCCGATGTCCGTAAAAGAGAAGTTCGCCAGAGGCCGGCGGCGCCTTTCACCACCAGTACCATGCAACAGGAAGCCGGGCGCAAGCTGAGGTTTACCGCTCAGCGGACCATGAGAGTTGCCCAGCAACTGTATGAAGGCTTGGCGGTGGGTGAAAAAGGCCAGGTAGGACTAATCACCTATATGCGGACCGACTCTCCACGGGCTTCAGATCCCGCAATAGAGGAAGCAAGAGAGTACGTGGCGAAGCGCTACGGAAAGGAATACCTGCCAGCCAAGGCCAAGGTGTATTCGACCCGGTCCAAGAACGCCCAGGAAGCGCACGAAGCAATCCGGCCCACGTCGATCGGCCGCACGCCGGACTCCCTGAAGGAATATCTAACCAAGGAACAACTGGATCTTTACAACGTCATCTGGGCCAGAATGTTGGCCAGCCAGATGGCTGACGCACGGTCTGAATCAACCACCGTCGACATAGACGCAGTATGCAAAGGTTCCAGCGTCGTTTATATGTTCCGGGCCACCGGCTCGGTTTTGGTTTTCCCTGGTTTCAGGACTTTGTACCTGGAGAGCCGTGACGATGAGGAAGACGGCGAAGGCCGCCAAGCGCTTCCGGCTCTGGAGAAAGGTAACGGGTTAGGTTGTGAAAAACTTGAATCTAAACAGCACTTCACCCAGCCGCCACCCAAGTTCACTGAGGCGACGCTGATCAAGATGATGGAGGAAAGGGGCATCGGCCGGCCCAGCACTTACGCCCCCACCATTGGCATCCTTACCGACCGCAACTACGTCGAAAAAGAGCGGAACCGGTTGACGCCCACCACCCTAGGTATAACCATCTGCAAACTGTTGACCGAATATTTTTCCGACGTCATGGACTTGGACTTCACCGCCAAGATGGAAGAGGAATTGGACGACGTTTCCAGGGGAGACCGGGATTGGGTGCCTATGCTGGGCGAGTTTTACGACCCATTCCAAAAAGCCTTGGAGGCCGCACAAGAGTCCATGCCCAAGGTCAACTTGGATGAAGAGACCGATGAGGTTTGCGAAAGCTGTGGCGAGCCCATGGTGATCAAGACGGGACGGTTCGGAAAATTTCTGGCTTGCACCGGTTTTCCTGATTGCCGCACGACCAGGCCGATATTGAACAAGATTGGAGTAGCCTGCCCCAAGTGCGGTGGAGACATCATGGAGCGCCGTTCCCGCGGCCGGGGACGTTCGTTCTTTGGTTGTTCCAAATACCCCACCTGCGATTTCATCGCCAACCGGAAGCCGGTGCCTACTCCCTGCCCAGAGTGCGCAGGCCTTATGGTCGAGGCGGACCGGGAATCAGTGGCCTGCACGGTGTGCAGTTGGACCGAAACCGTGGCGGAAGAGTCTTCGGATGAGATGGTGTCCGTTGGGGACTGATTTATCTGAGGAGAGAAGGAACAGGCCACCAAGTAAACTGGGGCAACCGGGCCTTTTGGGGTGATCGCCATGACTTCGGCAAAAATGGCTCCACCCTTGGATTCAACGCATTCGCCGAATAATGGACCAGGCTCCACACTAGATGGGGTAGCCCAGTTCGATTTCTTCGCGGGACGTTATCCTGCTTATCTGCGGGCCCAGCGCGGCCTTTCCGATAACACCCTTCGGGTTTACCAGGCAGACCTTGGCGCCTTTCGTCAGTATCTGGATCTAAAAGGTTCAAGCCTGACCGAGATGGACCGGAGCATGCTCCGTGGATACCTGGCATGGCTGGCCACCGCCGCTAGGCAGCCGTCCGGGCACGCCCAGCCGGAAAAACTGGGGCGCAACAGCAAGGTTTCTGGAACTGGATACGCCAGGATTAGCATGGCGCGAAAACTCACGGTGCTTCGTTCTTTTTACCGGTTCTTGGTGCAGGAGGGATTGTTCCCGGTCAGTCCCCTGCCTTCCGGCCGCAGTCTTCGGGTGAAGGTGGAAAAACCCCTACCCATATTTTTGGGCCGACAAGAAGTTGCCCGGTTGTTGGACGCCCCCGAAGGTGCAACTCCATTGGCAGACCGGGACCGGGCTATCCTTGAGGTCCTGTATTCCTGTGGCATACGCCTGGCCGAGCTTCAAGAGCTAGACTTGGATGATGTGGATCTGACCCAGCGTCAGATTTTGGTAAAGGGCAAAGGCGCCAAGGAACGATGGGTCGTCTTCGGGCAGCCTGCGGAAGCCGCAATACGCCGGTATCTGCAGAAATCCCGGCCTCTGTTGGTGTCCGGCCGAACCACCGCGTTGTTCCTTAACCGGTACGGACAGAGACTCTCCCGGCGCGCCATACAGCGATTCGTCAAAGGCTATGCGATCAGGGCCGGAACGCGCAACGAAGTGCACCCCCACACCCTCCGTCACACCTTCGCTACCCACATGTTGGAAGGAGGCGCCGACCTGCGAGTGATACAAGAACTCCTGGGTCATTCCAGCCCCTCGACCACCCAGATATATACCCACGTGACCAATCTGGAGGCCAAAACGGCGTACCTGACGCACCACCCCCTGGCCGGCGCCGCTGACACACAAGAAGAACTTAAGAAGGAAGGTAGTCAGGGGCCATGACCAGGTTTCTCATTCTTAACGGACCCAACATCAATATGCTGGGCCGCCGCGACCCTGCTATCTACGGCTCAAAAACCCTGGGCGAGATCAACGGCCAACTGGCCGAACTGGCCGGCTCCTTGGGTGTTGAAGTTGTTTTCTACCAGTCCAATGTAGAAGGCAACCTGGTAGACTGTATACAGGACCATTGGGGGAAGATACAGGGAATAATCGTCAATCCCGGGGCGTTGACCCACTACGGCTTGACACTGAAAGATACCCTCATCGACTCTGGTGTCCCGGTTATAGAGGTCCACTTGGGAAACCCCCATGCCAGGGAGGAATGGCGGCGGGTCTCAGTGATCTCAGATATAGCCCGCGGCCAGATTGCGGGGTTCGGATGGAGGAGCTATACTGCGGCTCTGGAGATTCTCGCCGCACTGATTAAGGAGGAGGGGTCTAAATGAAAGAGCGTTTGGACCAATTGGTAGAACGGCTTTCGGGAAAAGAACTGGATGCCATTTTGATCTCAGCGGCGGAAAATCGTCAGTATCTCTCGGGTTTTACCGGTTCTGCCGGTTATCTGTTCATTGCGAAAGGCAAGGCTGTTTTGCTTACCGATTCCCGGTATACCGAACAGGCCACCCATCAAGCGCCCGATTTCCAGGTGGTTCAGATCCGCGGCGGCTGGGACTGGCTAGTGGAGATTCTTAAAGAAAGCGGTGTGCGGCGGTTGGGATTCGAAAGCCAAAACATGACGGTGGCAACTTATGACCGCCTGCTTGAGGCTGTGAAAGAGGACAATGACCTGATTAATGTCTCGCTAGTTGCCTCCTCCGGATTGCCTGAAGAACTGCGCGTCACCAAAGACAAAGGCGAGCTGGCCTCTTTGCAACTCGCCATTGACGCCTCTGACCAAGCTATGGAGGCAGTGTGCCCCACCATCCGGAAAGGTATGACGGAACGCGAGGTGGCTTGGCGGATGGAAGTGGCCATGCGGGAATTCGGCGCCGACGGGTTAAGCTTCGACACAATCGTTGCCGCTGGGCCCAATGGAGCCATGGCCCACCATATGCCGTCGGATAAGGTCATCGCGGAGGGCGAGCCCATAGTCATCGACATGGGAGCGCGGGTCAACGGTTACTGTTCCGACATAACCCGCACGGTGGTGGTGGGAGAGCCGGACGACGCTTTCCGTAAGATCTACGACATCGTTCTCGGCGCCCAACTCACCGCCATTAACACGGTCAGGGCGGGTATGAGTGGTGAAGAGTGCGACGAGCTTTCCCGCGGCGTCATCGTCAACGCCGGGTATGGAGATAACTTTGGCCATAGCCTGGGACACGGAGTGGGCTTGGCCGTCCACGAGAATCCGCGGGTATCTCCCACGTCGACTGATACTTTGGAGCCGGAGATGGTGTTCACTGTCGAGCCGGGCATCTATCTCACCGGTTGGGGCGGAATCCGCATCGAAGACATCGTAGTCCTAGGTGAGAATGGCGCTACGCCATTGAGCAAGGCGTCTAAGTAGGCCACACTGGCAATCACGGAAGGTCAGGCGACTGGGGTTTATATTGTGGCTGGGAAGAGAGAAGTGGTATGAGTATCAACTTTAGCGATTTGAGCCGGGGTCTTGTGATAGAGTTGGAAGGCCAGCCCTGGCAGGTCATGGATTACGAACGGCACAAGATGCAGCAAAGGGCTCCGGTCACCCGCATAAAACTCAAGAACCTGATGACTGGAGCCGTGGTGGAACGGACTTTCCAGCGGTATGACACGGCATTCTCCGTGGCCGAAATGGACAACCGCCAGGCCGAGTATATGTACACCGACGGCACGTTCTACCACTTCATTGACCAAGAAACCTTCGACCAATACGAGTTGACCAAAGAGCTCTTGGGCGACAACCTGAATTATCTGAAAGAACAGATGATAATCGAGGTGGTCTTCTACAACGGCAACGCGATTGACATCAACTTGCCCACCCACGTTGAACTAGAGGTCAAGGAAACACCCCCTTCATTCCGCGGAGACACCGCGCAGGGCGGGAACAAACCGGCCACTTTGGAAACCGGGCTGCGTATAACCGTGCCCATGTTCATCACCCCCGGCACCGTGGTGCGGGTGGATACGCGCACCGGAGAGTATACCGAGCGGGTCAGCTAGCGCTTTGGCAATCTACACCGTCGCCCAGGTGACAGCCCACCTGAGGCAAAAGCTGGAAGGCGACCCCCTTTTGGCCGACCTCTGGGTACTTGGCGAGGCTTCCAACCTTCGTGTTTCCTCCGCCGGGCACTCTTACTTCACTCTGAAAGACGATCAAAGCGTCTTGCGCTGTGTCATGTTCAAAAGGCAACCGGGCTCCGAGTTGCTGGCCGATGGGACCACCCTGTCGGCCCACGGCCATATCACCTTTTATGAGCGCGGCGGCTCCACGGATTTCGTCGTCGACATGGCGTTGCCCGAAGGCCTGGGCGAGCTTCATCTGGAGTTGGAACGGCTCAGACTCCGGCTGGGTGAAGAAGGCTTGTTCGAGGAGACCCGAAAACGGCCCTTGCCCGAATTTCCCAGCGTGGTTGGTGTGGTCACCTCCCCCGCAGGAGCTGTTTTTCACGATATCCAAAGCGTCATTCAGCGGCGGTACCCCCTGGTGGAACTGGTTTTGTCGCCAACGGCCGTTCAGGGTCCCAGCGCCGCCGAGGGCGTGGTAGTGGCGCTGGATGCTTTGAACCGGGACGGACGGGCCGACGTGATAATCGTGGCCCGGGGCGGAGGATCGGAGGAAGAACTCTGGCCGTTCAATGAAGAGGCAGTCGCCAGGGCGATCTACGCCAGCCGTATTCCGGTGGTCAGCGCCATCGGTCATGAGACGGATTTCACCATCATCGACCAGGTGGCCGACGTGCGGGCGCCAACGCCATCGGCGGCTGCCGAATTGGTTGTCCCCGACGGTTGGGCGTTGCGCCGGGAGTTGGCCGAATATCTGGACAGGTACCACAGGGCCATGGGATATTTGGTCGAATCCAACCGGGCCGAGGTTGCCAGGCTGGTCCGCCGCTTGGAAACCGGCCTGCCCGATAGCGAGACCTGGCGGCGGCGGATAGATGACTTGGCCCGAAACGCCAGTTCCGCTATGGCGGCACGGTTGACCCTGGCCAAGAGCCAGGTTGAAAGCGTTAGCCTGCACCTGGGCGCGCTGGATCCGGTGGCCACGATGAAACGGGGTTTTTCCGTGGTTCAAAAAGCCGGCTCAGACCAGGTAGTGACATCCACCAGCCAAGTGGCGGTTGGCGAGGGTCTCAATATCACCGTGACCGACGGGGTTTTCCCGGCTACCGCCGGCGGCAAAACGGCGGCCAAGGCCCCTGCCAGGAAACGCCGGGCGGCGCCCAAAGGGGAAGGGATGAAGCGGCTGTTATAGGCGCGTCCAGGTATCTCAGTCCAACGGTGCTTAGGAGTATCCACGTATGGCCGACGATCCCAGCACTGAACCCGAGCTGGACGTAAACTCCCTGTCGTTCGAGCAAGCCTACCAGCGGTTGGGCGAACTAGCCAAGTCTCTGGATGCCGGCGGACTGACGCTGGCGGAAGCCATCGCCCGTTACGAGCAGGGTATGGTGCTTGTGCGCCGCTGCAACCAGCTTCTGGACGCCACGGAGTTGAAGATTACAAGCTTAAAAGACGCCTACTCCCATGCGGGCAACGGCCAGGGCCCAGATGACCAAGAGGCCGGTGAACCACCACTGGACGAGCTTCCGTTTTAGACCTCTAAAGAACCGATATCGACACCGGGCGTCGCCGATTTCATCGCCGCAGGCGCTATTGATTTTAAGGTTTTCGACCAGTCATCACCAAAGCCAGGACGGGTTGGGGGCACATGCTAAGCGTTGGGTGGTTTTCTACGGGAAGGGGTGAAGGGTCACAGGGTTTGCTTCGTTTCGTGCATGATCGCATTCTTAAAGGTTGCCTGGACGCCCGCATAGAGTTTGTTTTCTGCAACCGTGAGCATGGGGAAGCCGAAGGCTCGGACCGGTATTTCCAACTGGTGGAAGATTACGGTATTGATCTTTTAACCCTATCATCGGCCAAATTCCGTAAAGCTAGACGCGGTCCGTTCGCCCGGTATAGGGAAGAATTCGACTCCCTGGTGATGGAGTGCGTAGGCGGCTTCCGGCCCGATATATGCGTGTTGGCTGGATATATGCTCATCGTCGGCGGCGACATGTGCCGCCGATTCCCCCTGTTGAACCTCCATCCAGCCTTGCCAGACGGCCCCACCGGCACCTGGCAGGAAGTGATTTGGGACCTTATCGCAAACCGGGCTCAGCAGACCGGGGCCATGGTGCACCTGGCCACCGAGGACGTGGACCGGGGACCGGTGATATCCCACTGCACCGTCCCAATCACCGGTGGACGGTTCGCCCGCCATTGGAGCGCATTGTCTGGGCAAGAATTGGAGAAGATCAAAAAGACCCAGGGAGAGGATTACCCCCTGTTCCAGATGATTCGTCAGGCTGAATACCGGAAGGAACCCTACCTGCTATCGGAGACGCTGCGGGCGGTGGCTGAGGGAAAGGTGTTGATCAAAGATGGGCAGGTTTTGGATTCTTTGGGCCGGCCTTTGGCAGCAGCCTCACCCGGTGGTTTGAGGTTAGACCCGGAGATTAACCTAGCCATCGGATTTTAGTCCAAATGAAGGGGCTCAGGCCGACTTAAGCTGCCGGTCTACGTAGAGGTTGTAGCTTTCTCCGCTCTTGGTCACCAGAGTCGGAGTTCTCCGCCCTTCAATGACTTCCCGGTCGATTACGCAGCGCGCTACGTCCTCCAATGAGGGAAGCTCGTACATCACATCCAGAAGAGCCTCTTCGATGACATAGCGTAGGCACCGGGCGCCGGTGGGGTGGCTAACGGCGCTATCGGCCGGGAGGGCCCAGGAGGGGAGTCTCAAGAGAGCGTCCTCAGCCAAATGACACCTCAAGACCTGCTTGAGTACGGCTTCATACCTGAGATGGTGGGGCGTTTGCCCGTTACCGCCGCCCTGGACCCCCTGGACCGCGGCGCCCTGATTCGTGTGTTGACCGAGCCTAAAAACGCCATCGTAAAGCAGTATCAACAGCTATTCAGTATCGACGGTGTAGATCTCGAGTTCACTCAACGCGCCGGCCAGGAACCCCAGGCGGGAAACCCCTGAGGCCAACCGGCGGGACACGATCTCTTCCAGCCCGTCGAAGGCGCCGCCGCAGATAAAGAGAATATTCCGGGTATCTATCTGCAAGAACTCCTGGTGGGGATGCTTGCGGCCGCCCTGGGGAGGGACGTTGGCGACGCAGCCTTCAATGATCTTTAAGAGTTCCTGTTGAACACCCTCGCCGGAGACGTCCCTGGTGATAGACCGGTTGACGCCCTCTTTGCAGGCTATCTTGTCCAGTTCGTCGATATAGATGATGCCGTGCTCAGCTAAAGAAACGTCCCAGTCCGCAGCCTGAATCAGCCGCAATAGGATGTTTTCCACATCCTCGCCCACGTAACCTGACTCGGTCAATGAGGTTGCGTCGCAAATTGCGAAAGGCACATCCAAGGTATGCGCCAAGGTTTCAGCCAGGAGTGTTTTGCCGCAGCCGGTGGGTCCAACCAACAGAATGTTGGCTTTTTCTAGTTCAACATCGGTGGGGTTTACTTCATTCCAAATTCGCTTGAAATGGTTGTATACAGCCACGCTAAGGAATTTTTTGGCTCTATCCTGGGCAACCACATAGATGTCCAGGTTGGCGTAGATATCCCGTGGGACCAGGGCGTCCTTTCGGTCGGGTACCGGCCGTGGAGGTGGGGGGTCTTGTTCCATCAATTGGCCCAAGACTCGGATGCATTCGTAGCAAACTGCCGCGCGCCCTTGGCCGGCGACTACCAGTTGGGCAGGTCTTTGGCTCTTTTCACAAAATGAGCAACGCGAGATACCGAGTCCGTTCCTACCGTTGGCCACCACACCCCCCAGAACTAGAGAAATTAAAAATGATTCCCGGAGCTTACCCGGGAATCATTCAAGGAATCACGCTAGGAAGATTTCTCCTCCGTTGCAGCGTCCGTTTTTTGCTCATCTGTCTTTTTGCCTAGCAACTCGTCCACCAATCCGTATTCAACGGCTTGCTCGGCTGACAAGTAGTAATCCCGGTCGGTGTCTTGGGTTATCTTCTCGTATGATTGACCGGTGTTCTCCGACAAGATGGTGCGAAGCTTATCCTGCAAGCGGAGGATCTCACGAGCGGCGATCTCTATGTCGCTGGCCTGCCCCTGGGCGCCACCCATGGCCTGGTGCATGTGGATCGTGGAGTTGGGCAGGGTGTAACGCTTTCCCTTTTGTCCGCCCGCCAGCAGCACGGTGGCCATGCTGGCCGCCATTCCCAGGCAAATGGTGGACACTTCCGGAGTGATCAGCATCATCGTGTCATAGATGGCAAAGCCCGAACTGATGACGCCGCCTGGGCTATTGATGTAGAGATTGATTCCCTTTTCGGGGTCTTCCCTCTCCAGGTACAACAACTGGGCGATTATGGTATTGGCCACATTGTCGTTGATGCCGGTTCCCAAGAAAATGATCCGCTCTTTAAGCAGCAACGAGTATATGTCGAAGGCCCGCTCACCCCTGGGGCTGGTCTCTATGACCATGGGTACGATGTTATGGGGAATGAAGAGACCGGACTCCGACTGCTGGGCGTTATAGCTATCTAGGTTATTAGATGGACTGAAAGGGTCAACTGGCATTGGGCTCTGCTCCTTCTTGTTCCGCGTCAGGTTCTGGGCCGGCCGTTTCTCCCCCATCCCCATCGGCGTCGTCATTGAGGTCTTGGGGTGCCTCCGGTTCGCCGGCGGTGTCAGCGCTCTTTGCCACGTCTTCGCTCTGGAGGATCTCCACCAGGCGGCCCATCACTTTCCGGTTCAGCAGTGACGAACGAAGGGATTCTCGCGAACTGTCGGTGGTGAAGATCTGGCGGATCGATTCTTCGGATTCCCTGGACGAAGACGCCACCGTGTCAATCTCTGTGTCGATCTCCCCGTCGGAAACCTCCAGGTTTTCTTCCGTTGCCAGTTTGCGCAACACCAGGTAAGTCTTAAGCCGTTCTTCAGCCTGGGGGCGTAGCTGCTCTTGCCATTCGTCCTGGGTTTGGCCCAAATAACTCAGGTAGGTGTCCATGTCCAGGCGTTGGTTGCGTATTGCCCGCTCACGGTCTTCCCGAATCATGTCCAGTTCCCGTTGATATACCAGATCGGAGGCTTGGATAGAGGCGCTCTTTAACAACTCTTCCATGCCTGCCTGCTCCAACCGGCGCAGGGCGGCCGATTCGCCGTCGGCCACAAGCCGTTTTTCAACGTCTTCTCGCAAGGCCTCCAGGCTGTCGTAGCCGTCGCGCACCCCTTTGGCGAACTCGTCATCCAGTTCCGGCAGATTCTTTTCCTTTATGGAAAGGACGTTTACCGAAATGTGGCATTCTTTCCCCGCGTATTCTATTTGGGGAGAGTCTTCGGGAATCGTCAGCGTGAATTCCTTCTCCTGGCCCTCGGTCATTCCCTCTAAATATACAGAAAAACCAGGTATGGGCAGAGGATTCTCGAGTTCCGGAATAAAGTCTATTCCCTGGTCGTTGATGGCCGGTTCTCCAAGAATGGTCCCGTTGACGTTCAGGTTCAGCAGGTCTCCAAATTTGGCCGGCCGGTCGGCGGGCTCCCATGGGGCCGATTCCAACCGTAGTTGCTCCATGACCTCTGCCACCTGTTCTGGGGTGACTTCCACCGCGTCTTTTTCCAACCTGATCTCGCGGAAGTTCCCCAAATCCACTATGGGCTCCAGCGGCACCACTGCCTTGAAGGAGACAGGCTCGACTTCCAAGATTTCCAGTTGGGGTTCGGCGAAAGCGCTTAGATCCTCGTCCTTCAACACCTGATCCAGCGTCTCTGGAATCATGAACTCCAGCGCTTCCTGAACCAAAGTACTGCGGCCCAGGTGCCTCTCCACGATGGAACGAGGCGCTTTTCCAGGGCGGAATCCGGGGATTTGGACACGGCCCACCAATCTGCGGTAGGAACGCCCGATGAACGGCTCTTCATCGGCGGAGTCCATGGAGATGTTAAGAGTGACCTCGGTGGGGCTTTCCGACTCCTTGGTGACGTTCACCGGCAATATTCTCCGAAGTTTACAGTCTTCAGCCGGCCCGTCCCAAATAGGGAATTCGCACGGCTTGCGGTAGCGAAAGTATAGCACAGTCACCAACCGGTTAAAAGTTGGCTGGGCTTGCCCGGCAGTTCTATCAGCAGGTCTACGGCAGGTCGACCGGCTTGTTTAATAGGTAGGGCAGCCTCGCCGGCAGCGACTGTCAATCGGGTGTTGACATTTGGCGATAATTTCAAATATTGATTAAAATCCGCCCAAAATTTCGTTGACATAACCAAAGGCTGATTGGTACCTTGGCTCTAACGTTTTGCATTGGAAATGTGGGGTAGACGCGTAGAACGTCTCCCTGGAGCATTGCCAAGACCTAGCCGCCTCAGACCGGGAATCCGGTCATGACCCGGTTGGCTCCGGCCTCTCTAACCGATCATTTGGGCGGCCGCTGGATCCAGGTTTCAAGGCGCGATAATGTTTTTGCGAGCGGGTATCGCCAAGACCCTTACCAAGTATCGGCGCCGGTGACTAGGAAATTCGCTCTGACACGGCTTTCGATCTCAAAGGCCGGCCCAGGGGCAATCATAATGGCCAGGAGACACGGTGACCCTAGCAATCGTTGGCCCAAGAGCCGGCGCGGCCGCCGGCAGGGAAGTTAACTTGAGCGGCATGGCCGATCAGGTGGGAAATGCCTGGGATGGGGCTGGCTACCACCTGCCCGTCCTCGTACGGGAGACATTGGACCGTCTGTCGCTCCGCGATGGCGGTGTTTACCTGGATGCGACGGTCGGTGAGGGCGGCCACGCCCTGGCGATCTTAGATCGATCGGCGCCCGGCGGACGGGTGCTTGGCATCGACCGGGACTCCCGTTCCTTGGTTCGGGCGGTGGAACGCCTCTCCGATCATGGCCACCGGTTCATTCCGATCCAAGGGAACTACCGCCAGATGGCCGAGCTATGCCAGTCCCACGGCATTTCCCAGGTGGATGCGGTGTTGATGGATCTAGGGTTTTCCTCCCGGCATATCGAAAGTCCGGGGTACGGTTTTAGCTTCCAGAGGGACGAACCCTTGGACATGCGCTACGACCCAGGGGAATATTTGACAGCCGCGGAGATCGTCAACACATATGAACAGGAAGAATTGGCGTCCCTGATATTCCGTTTCGGTGAAGAACCGCGGTCCAGGTCTATCGCCCGGGAAATAATTCGCTCACGGCCCATATCCACCACCGGCGAGTTGGCCCGCGTCGTGGCCAGAGCAATGGGGCCGGGCCGCCGGCGGATCCACCCTGCGACCAGGACTTTCCAGGCCCTGCGCATCGCGGTCAACGAAGAACTGGATCATTTGGAAACGGGCCTTGCCCAAGCTATAGACCTGTTGGCCTCCGGCGGAAACCTGGTGGTGATCAGCTACCACAGCCTGGAAGACCGGATAGTGAAAACCACCCTGGCCAGGGAAGCGGCGGGATGCATCTGCCCACCGGGATTGCCGGTTTGCGTTTGCGGACATCAACCGCGCATGAGGAACATCACCAGGAGGGTGGTCAAACCTTCAACCGAAGAAGTGAGGCGAAATCCACGCAGCCGCAGCGCCCGGATGAGGGTTGCCGAAAGGCTCTAGAGCATGCGTCCGTTGGATTATTGTCCCGTAATGGGCATCCCGATGGCGAGTTGGATAAAAGGACGGTAAAAAGTGGCGAAAGAGCTATATTACACCGGCGTAGACATAGGCAGTACTAAGGTTTGTTCTATTGTGGCCCGGGTAGGTTCCGAGGGCGAACTAAAGATCTTGGGCACGGGCCTGACGCCTTCCAAGGGAGTGCAAAAGGGCCGCATCGAAAACATCAACGAAGTTCAGGCGGCGGTGAAGACGTCGCTGGAAGAAGCCCAGCGGTATATTGGCCGGGGAGTGATATCGGGCGTGTACGCGGGAGTCAGTGGAACGCACATCACTTGCCTAAACACCAAAGAGATCCTGAAAAACCCCGGCGAGATGGACGACGTCACTCCCAACAGTATTGAACAGCTCATCGAGGCTTCTTTCCCGCCGGTGGACTCGAACCGGGAAGTCTTGCACATCATCCCCATTGGTTACCGGGTTGATGGACTTTCCGGCGTGAGAAATCCAGTGGGTCTCCACGCCAAGCAGGTGGAAGTGGAAGCCCACGTAGTGATAGGTGACGCTGTTGCATTGAAGAATACGGTAAGAGCGGTTCAGTCGGCTAAGGTCTCGGTACACAGCCTGGTGCTGCAATCTCTGGCCTCGGCCGAGGCGACCCTCACCGGCGATGAACGGGAGATGGGAACGGTTTTGGTCGACATTGGCGGCGGCACCACCGACCTAACGATTTACCGGCAGGGAAACCCCTGGTATTCGGCGGTGATACCCGTGGGCGGAGACCAGCTCACCAGGGATTTGTCGGTGGCCACACGTACCCATTGGCAGCTGGCCGAAGAGATGAAGATCAAATGGGGCAACGTTATGCCCGAGTTGGTGCGTGTCGATGAAGAAGTGGTGATACCCAGCTACCAAGGGCAGGCCAGGCGGGTGGTAAAAAGGCAGGACCTCAGTGAGCCGCTTCAAGCCCGGTTCGTCGAACTGCTGAAGCTGGTGCTCTTGAAGGTGCGGCGGTCGGGACTGCGCCAGTTCCCCACGGCGGGACTTGTGATCACTGGGGGTTGCGCTGAATTGCCCGGCATCAAAGAATTGGCGCTGAAAACCTTGGGAGGCCCGGTGCGGATCGCCTATCCCAGCGGCATCGCCGGCCTGCCGTCACAGTTGCGAAAACCCGCATTTTCCACGACGGTGGGACTGCTGCTGTGGGGGATCAAACATCAGGGAGAGAAACGCCCTTACCGGAACGTGGAAAAAAACTCGTGGCATTCCAGGTTCCAATGGAGTAAGGCATCGTCTACCGAAACCCAGACCCGTAAGGTTGGCGCCAATTAGCAAGGCGGGCGTCAAGTTAAAACGTAGATCCAGTATCTCCAACGGATGGCGCGGAAGCCATGCGTCCCAATAATCGATGTACGCAAAAAAGTAATAAGTGAAGTGGAGGGAGACGATATGGTGTTCGACAGTTCAGCCTCTTGGGAACCGGCCCCGGATATGCCAGACCAGTTAAACCTGGTGCCGGAGATAGTAGGCGGGGTGCCGTTGATCAAAGTCGTGGGTATTGGCGGCGGCGGCAGTAACGCGGTCAGCCGGATGTTCAAAGAAAAATTACCGGTGGTGGAATACTACGCGTTGAACACCGATGCCCAGCACCTGTACCGGTGCGACGTAGCCCACCGCATCGCCATCGGGCAGAACCTCACAAGGGGTTTGGGTTCCGGAGCCCAGCCTGACCTTGGCCGGCAAGCGGCTGAAGAGAGCCGGGCAGAACTCGAAAAGGCCCTGGAAGGGGCGGACATGGTTTTCCTGGCCGTGGGAATGGGCGGCGGCACCGGCACGGGAGCTGCGCCGGTGGTGGCGCAGATAGCCAAGGAATCTGGAGCATTGACCGTGGCGGTGGTTAGCAGGCCTTTTGCATTCGAGGCCAACACCCGCCGGAAAAACGCCGAGGAAGGCATCAACCGGCTGAAAGACCAGGTTGATACATTGATCGTCATCCCCAATGACCGGCTTCTACAGATGAACGGCCATACGGATCAACCATTCACTTGGGAAGACGCCTTGAAGATGGCCGATTCAGTCCTTCAACAGGGTATCCAAGCCATTGCCGAAGTCGTCACCGTCCCCGGCGAGATCAACGTGGACTTTGCCGACGTGAAGACCATCTTGAGCAACGCCGGCCCGGCATGGCTGGCCATTGGCCGGGGCAAGGGAGAGGGCCGGGCGGTGGAAGCCGCCAGGATGGCCACCAAAAGCCCGTTGCTGGATATCGCCATGGACGGAGCCAAACGGGTGCTCTTCGTCATAAGCGGCGGCCCCAGCCTCAGCCTGCAGGAAGTGCAAGATGCCGCCGATGTCATTCAAGAAATGTCTGACCCGGAAGCTAACATAATATTTGGAACCTGCCGCGACCCCAAACTGGAAGACGAGGTGAAGATTACCATGGTAGCCGCGGCCTTCCCGTTGCAACAGGACAGCCAGTTGGCCCGGGAGGCAGAGCTGGAAAGGCTCTTGAAAGACGTGATCCCGGACTCGGAAGAGGAACTGGATGTACCGGCGTTCCTGCGCCGCCAGTCCACCAACAAGAGCCGGGGCTTTTTCCGCTAATCGATCCTGGAAAGGATTTAGGGCAGTCGAACCGGTCCCAGGCACCTGGCTTGGGACCGTATCACCTAGAGTAATATTCTCGGAGGCCTAAGCGCAGTATTCCCAATTCTCCGGTAACCCAAACAGGCGCCGGGAACCGCCATGAGGCCGTCTTTCTGAAAAGGAAGGTGGCCTCTTTAATTTCCCACCCCTAGAATCCTCCTGAAATTCCCCGTTATGCCCCCCCGTGACATTTTTCTTTGGTTCCGTCAACGTGGCATCGCCTCGAAACCTGCTTTACCGTCTGCCATGTTGATTAGCACAACCACAATGTCATTCTGATTAACCCACCCACAATGTCATTGCTTCGAAAATACGGAATTCGGCGACCGCTCTTGCCAGCCGGCGCAAACCCACTTTCACCCTTGGTGGCGCCGGTGGCAACCGGCATGAACGATTCTGAGGGAAGCGAAGAATCTAAAATGTTACTAGCGGATAACGGTGATTCCTGCACCAACACTTCCGTTGCTTCGTCCCTCCGTTCCTCAAAATGGCATGGTATATGCAACGCCATTACGATGGTTGAATAGGCAGTTCGGTGAGTCCAATCTGGGAGAATCCCCACGACAATGGTCTTATTCTCGTTGTTTCGATATTCGTTATCTATTGACTTGGATTTGATGGCAATGTACAATCTGAATACAACTAATGGTAGTATCAGTTAACAATAACACATTATATAGTATTTAAAATTCATCTAAAAGTTTTTTGAAACTTCAACCAGTTAAATGAATTGCCCGTATTGCGGATATTCAGATTCCAAGGTCACCGACTCCAGAGTGGTGGAGAACGGCATACGGCGCCGCCGAGAATGCCAGGAGTGTGGGGACCGCTTCACCACCTACGAGAGGATTCAGACCACTACCCTAATGGTGACCAAACAGGACAACCGGAGGGAAGAGTTCGACCGGGACAAGTTACTGTCCGGGATCCGTAAGGCCTGCGCCAAGCGCCCAGTGTCTTCCCGTACCGTAGAGAAATTGGTGGAAGACATAGAATTCGAACTACAACATCTGGGCCAATCTGAGGTGAATTCCAACCGGCTGGGCACCATGGTGATGGACCGGCTCAAAAATATAGACCGTGTGGCCTACATCCGGTTTGCCAGCGTCTACCGGGATTTTCAAGACATAGAGAGTTTTGAAAACGCGGTGAAAGACCTTAAAGGGGAGAATACCCAGCTTCCTTTGCTGGATGATGCTCCTCTCGTTTCCAGGTCTCCCCGGCGGCGCGGCCGGCCGGCCGGTCCCCGCATCCAGTCCCGCAACGGAAAGCCCCCCCAAAATTTATCTGGGGATAAGGTAGCCAAAGAAGAAGCGTCTGCCGAGAGCTCTTTGGCTCCAGAGTCTAAACCAGCAGGAGAAACCGGTCATGAATAGCAGTCTTAGCCAGGCGGCGTTGTCCAGGTTACTGGCGTTTAGCAATAGAGCATACGATCTGGATTATCAGTTGACGCACATGAATCTGCCTGACAGCCCGACCGGCCAACGGGACTCATTAGTATTGACTCCCGGCCGCATCGCAGAATTACAAGATGATATTGACCAGACCGTCCGTGCCGGCCTGGTCACCCTCTGGCTAGCCGACTCCGCCGGACCGGAGTAATAGCCTCCTGGACACCGTCTAGCAAAAAGATTTTATGCGCCGGTTAAGCGGCGTTTGGGCCGGGCGAAGGCAGATTTCACCGGCCTGTCTTATATCCGATCCGCAAAGCCCCTCTCCCGATTTTGGCCCCGGAATCCCTTGACTTTCCCGATCACTAAAGATAGAATGCGGCACTACAAGGTGTAGTAGTTATACGTTGTTATAACACACTATATAGTAGTGGGCAGACGCGGCGATAGAAATTCTGCCACCGGGGCTTCCCGCAAAGTTTAATGGGTGCCAGTGACACTTTCCAGGCGAAATTCCGCGGGGAAAATGGTACAAAAATAAGGTTTCAGTAAATATTCAAAGCCGCGATCAAGTTGCTAAACCTTACCAGGAGTAAATCCCCTTGGTCCCCCGTAGCACAGGGAATTTGGCTCGTAGATTATACCTTCGGTCAAGTTTAGCTGCCGGCTCCAGGCCCGGTAAGGCATCTGTCCACCGGCGGTGAACACAGTTTAATTTTTTGCCCCGACGGGCAGTTGGGGCTGACGATACTTGAGGGGTCGGGATGGTAGTTCCATTAGACCGGTCGAATATGTCTGATATCAATGATCTAAAAAACCCGCTCCAGCAAAACCGTGAGCGGATAACCAAGGCGTTAGAGCAAACTGGCATCGCCGAGAAGATAACAATGTTGTCGCCGGAGCTCACGGAAAACGCCAAGGTTGTGCTGGAACGGCGGTACTTGTCCAAAGACCGTGAGGGCAACGTTTTGGAAGAACCCGATGGGATGTTCCGCCGGGTGGCCCAAAACCTGTCCCAGGCAGACTTGCTTTACGGAGCTACGGAAAGCCAGCGGCTGGAAACCGAAGAGAAGTTCTACCAGATGATGCGGCGGCTGGAGGTTCTTCCCAACTCGCCAACGCTGATGAATGCCGGGCGCGAGTTGCAGCAACTTTCGGCTTGCTTCGTATTGCCCATTGAAGATTCGCTTGATTTTATCTTTGAAAAGGTCAAGCAGACCGCCATCATCCACAAGAGCGGCGGCGGCACCGGCTTTTCCTTCAGCCGCCTCCGGCCGGCGGGAGACGTGGTGGGCTCTACCGGCGGAATCGCCAGTGGGCCCGTCAGCTTCATCCGCGCCTTTGACACCGCTACCGACGTGGTCAAGCAGGGCGGGACCCGCCGCGGCGCTAACATGGGTATCCTGAACGTTACTCATCCCGACATCTTGGACTTCATCAAGTCCAAGGAAGACGGGAAGAACCTTAACAATTTCAACATCTCGGTGGGGGCGACCGGCGAATTCATGGAAAAGGTCAAGGCCGGGGTGGATTACGATCTGCTCAGCCCCCGCACCGGCGAAGTGGTCCGCCAGGAAAACGCGCGTAAGGTTTTTAATCTGATGGCGGATATGGCTTGGCAGACCGGTGATCCCGGCCTGGTGTTCTTGGACGTCATCAACCGGGACAACCCCAACCCGCAGTTGGGTTATATAGAAAGCACTAATCCTTGCGGCGAGCAGCCATTGCTGCCTTACGAGTCGTGCAACCTGGCGTCTATTAACCTAGCCCGCATGGTCAAGTATGGAAACGCCGGCGCGTCTACCCAGGTTTCAATCGATTGGGACCGCTTGGCCCAGGCCGTTGAGACGACGGTCCATCTTTTGGACAACGTCATCGACATGAACAATTACCCCATCAAAGAGATCGAAGACATGAGCAAGCGCACCCGGCGCATCGGCCTGGGTGTGATGGGGTTCTCCGACCTATTGATCCAATTGGCCATTCCCTATGACTCCGAGGAGGCCTTGGACGTGGCGGAGCAGGTTATGGGGCGAATTCAGCAAGAGAGCATACGGGCGTCGGTCGCGTTAGCGGCGGTCCGGGGGCCGTTCCCCGCCTGGGAAGGCAGCATCTATAACAGGACGGGCCCCCAGGGAGAGCCCGCCGTGGGCCTGATGCGCAACTCCGCGCCGACCACGATCGCTCCCACCGGCACCATCAGTATCATCGCCGGCGCATCCAGCGGTGTAGAGCCCCTGTTCGCGCTGAGTTACGTGCGCAACGTGATGGACAATACCCGCCTGGTGGAAGGCTACCCTTACTTTGAGGCCGTGGCCAAAAGCGAGGGGTTTTACTCGGCGGAATTGATGGAGCAATTGGCGGCGAAGGGCAGCCTGGAAACCCTGGACGTGCCCCAATGGGTAAAAGAGGTGTTCCGCACCTCTCATGACATCAGTCCCGAATGGCACGTCAAGATGCAGGCGGCCTTCCAGAAATACACCGACAACTCGGTTTCCAAGACCATCAACTTTCCCCATGACGCCACGGTCGACGAAATCCGCCAGGCCTATATGCTGGCCTACGACCTGGGCTGCAAAGGCATCACAGTCTACCGGGATGGCAGCAAGTCGGGACAGGTGCTGTCATTCTCACGGACCAAAGAAGCGGAATCCGTGGCGGCGCCGGTATTGGATACTTTGGAGCCCCGCGAGCGGCCTCAGAAGATAAGTGGGACCACCGAAAGGGTGCGCTCCGGCCACGGCAACATGTACGTGACCATCAACGTCGATGACGGTGGCCAACCCTTTGAAGTTTTCGGCACGCTTGGCAAAGCTGGAGGCTGTGATTCGGCGCAACTTGAAGCCATCTCACGTCTGGTCTCCCTGGCCTTACGTTCAGGAATCGATCCCCATATCGTGATTGACCAGCTTAGGGGCATTACCTGTTGCCCCGCTTGGGACAGCGGTACGCTGGTGCGTTCAAGCCCAGACGCTCTAGCCCTGGCTCTGGAGCGCCACGTGGAATCCCATACTCAAAATCCCTCTGGAGACGCGGTTCAGCTGGCATTTTCGGCTCAGACGGTGGTAACTAACGGGAATGGCAACGGCCATCTTCCGGCGCGGAAGTGCCCGGAGTGCAACACCCCGGTGATATTCCAAGAAGGGTGCCAGAGGTGCGTTTCCTGCGGTTGGAACAAGTGCGAGTAGTGGAAGCGGGACGGCTGGCCTAACGAAAAAGCCCGTTATGGAGCGCGATTTTATGCGAGTCCGGAGAGAGCAGGCGGGTGTGTGCGGTGTGGTTGGTGTGTTCGCCTACGATACAGGTAGCAATGCCTCGTAGGTGATTGGGTTAGCGCCCGCCTGCCCTCCTCCCTGAAGCCCCCGGCTGGCCCCGGGGGCTTCTCTTTTGCCCCGAAGGGCGTGCCGGAGGCATCAAGGCCCCAGCGGTTGTTTAAAATATTAAAGTGACTGATTTTATTTTACAAGACGTTGGAGGCACGTTACTAGCCCATTTTACCGCCATGCATTGCCCGTGCCCGGCCTCTGACGGGTGCTATAATCACGTTTTAACCGGCCCGCAGCACGCTTAAAATAAACACCCGTTCGATCTAATGGTCAACGTCCCATTCAATGTTCTGGAGGCAACGACATGATTCAGGCCAGCAAGCCGGCCATCGCCATCACCATGGGAGACCCGTGCGGGATTGGGCCCGAGGTCGTGGTAAAGGCCCTGGCCGATCCCCAGGTCTATGACTCCTGCCGGCCCCTGGTGGTGGGTAATCTTCACGCCATGGAACAGGCGGTCAAACTCACCGGCCTGCCGCTGAAGATACGCGAGTGCGTCGACCCGGCCGCGGCGGGGGAGGACCCCGCGTCGGTCGACGTGGTGGACATTCACAATCTAAATCCAGAAGACATCGCCGTGGGAAAGATAACTCCGGCCTGCGGCAAGGCGGCGATGGAGTGGGTCACCAAGGCCGGCGAATTGGCCTTAGCCGGGGTGGTTCACGGCCTGGCCACCGCGCCACTGAACAAAGAGGCCGCCAGCCTGGCGGGATACCAGTCCATCGGCCATATGGAGTTGCTGCAGGAAATGTCGGGGATCAAGACGGTGGCCACCATGTTGATGGCCAAAAACCTGCGGGTGGTGCACCTGACCACCCACCGGTCCCTGCGTCTGGCCTGCGATTACGTGAAGCACGACAGGATATTGGAGTTTCTGGAGCTGACCCACGCCAGCTTTGTCACATATGGATTCCTTAAACCTCGTATTGGCGTGGCCGCCCTAAATCCCCACGGCAGTGACGGCGGATTATTGGGGAGCGAAGAGAAGGAGGAGATCGGTCCGGCGGTGGTGGATGCCCGGTCGAAAGGGATCGACGCCATCGGCCCCGTTCCCGCCGACATTGTTTTCCATCAGGCCATCGAGGGTAGATACGACGTGGTTCTCTGCATGTTCCACGACCAGGGCCACATCCCGGTCAAGGTCTACGGCTTTGAGGAAAGTATCACCGCCAACTTGGGCCTGCCCTTCGTGCGCACTTCGGTGGACCATGGGACGGCCTTCGACATCGCGGGTAAAGGCATCGCCGACCATCTCAGCATGCTGGAATCGATCCGCCTGGCGGTAGCCTTGGCCAAGGGTGACGGCCTGGCCGATTTCTGATGTCCCCTGCATGGAAAGCAGGTACTAGGCAGGCACGCACTGCCCACTGCTTGATATCGTCTGGCTGGGGCTTACGGCGGGCTACCGCATCAACCGCCGGAGTGGCGAACGCGCCGGGGTGGTTCTTCCAACCAGAGAGAGCTTTTGGCCATTAGTCCAGTCACCCGGTTGGGCCCTCATTTAGGAACGCCGCCATGGCGTCATGATCCATCAGTGGCGAGATCTCGACTTCCCCCGGTACCAGGTCAAGCCATTGGTTTAATAAAAGATGCAACTCTTCATTTGACGCCACATCGAAGATCGCCATGGCTCCCCGGCCAACCTTGGCATACATCGCACGGTCTCTTATCACGCCTCGATCCATTAAGGGCCGCGCCCATTCCCAAAGTTTTTGGCGATTCGATCTAACATCCGAAGGACGCGTTGGGGCTGGCTTGGTGACGACGAGAAAAAGCACGTTTCCCTCCAATGTGATTTCAGCAGGCGAAGAAGAGCCCCGGGAGCGGCCCGGTGTGGGCGTTGGACCACACCTAAATAAATAAAAAAAATAACTAAAAACCCGCGTTGGCGCCGCATGAGATAACGTGGGCCAGCGACCAGAACATACAACAGATGATATCGCAAATTGACGGTTCGGAAGACCGGATTTTAGACCTCATCACTGGACGGAAAATGAGGGAAATTGTAACTGCACGTGCACCACGGTAAGGGCGATACCGGCAAAGTAGATACCCGCAAGATCCTTATGCTGGAATAAGGCCATCCTTGGGCCGCGGTCATGACGTGACGAAACCGAAGCACTCTTAGCGTTGGGCTAGTCACCTTAAAAGCACATCCCAAATATGCCCAGCCCACCGGAACCGTGGTGATATAATGTGACGCTATCGCATACGTGGGCCATCATGATCGCCCATTAAAACCGGAGGCGGCGGGACTGATGAAGTTAGCATTTATCGGCGGAGGCATCATGGCTGAAGCCATCCTAAAGGGTGTGCTGAACGCCGGTATCGCCAAACCGGGAGACGTCCGGATCGGAGAGCCCCGGCCCGACAGGCGCGACGTTCTTACCAAGGAATACGGGGTTGAGACCCATGAGTCCAACGCCAAGGCAGCGGCCGGAGCAGACCTAGTGGTCCTGTCGATAAAACCCCAGGACCTGCCGGTGGTGTTAAGCCAATTAAAGCCAAGCCTCGAGCCTGGTCAAGCTGCTCTCTCCATAGTCGCCGGCGCCAAGATGGACACCCTCACCAAAGGATTAGACCATTCAGCCATAATCCGGGTGATGCCCAACACGCCGGCCCAGATCGGCTGCGGCATGACCATGTGGACCTGTTCCGATTCGGTTAACCAAGACCTGAGGGACCTGACAAAATCTGTTTTGGCAACCGTCGGTGAGGAAATCTACGTAGACGATGAAAAGTATCTGGATATGGCCACCGCCCTCAGCGCCAGCGGCCCCGCCTACGTCTTTCTTTTTATAGAGGCGCTCATCGACGCCGGGGTTTACGTCGGGTTGCCCCGGGACACGGCGCGCACTTTGGCATTGCAAACAGTGTACGGAAGCACCAAACTGGTAATGGAGACGGGTTTGCATCCGGCCCAACTGAAAGATATGGTGGTCTCTCCCGGCGGCACCACCGCGGAAGGGTTGCAGGCTTTAGAAAAGGGAGGAGTTCCCGGCATCATTGTTGAAGCCGTGGACGCCGCATACAGGAAGTCGGTCCGATTAGGACAAGGGTGAGCGGTTTGTTTGTCGAGGATTTGGTTGTAACGATCTTAAATATATTATTGTTCGCCATCGTAGCCCGAGCGATTCTTTCATTTGTGCTCCCAATTTCCGGCGACAGGCCTCCCCAAATCTTGTTGAATATCAACGCGATCATTTATCAAGTCACAGAGCCCATTCTCGGCCCCATCCGACGCTTCATAAGCCGGATTTTGCCCGATATCGGTGCGCTGGATTTCAGCCCAATGGCGGCCATCTTAATCCTGATATTCATCAAAGGGGTTGTTATTCCCAAATTATTCAACGCTGGCTAACCACAGGAAGGCATGGCCGAAGGTCAGGCAATTTTTACGTATTGACCTGAATTTAGGCCGTCTTTAGAATTGGGATGCAATCCAACCTGGGTTGAGCGGTTTATGCACCAACAAGAACAGCTCCGGGGAAACACAGAAACCCTCCTTCTGGCCCTCTTGGAACTTGAGCCCATGTATGGCTACCAGATCCTCAAAGAGGTGAACCAGCGCAGCAGCGGTTATTTCGCGTTCAAAGAAGGGACTCTTTACCCTGCCCTTCATCGCCTGGAAAGGGACAAATTGGTGGATAGTAGCTGGCAGGATACGCCAATTGGTATGCGCCGCCGGTATTACTTGATCACTGCCAAGGGGCGTCAAGCCTTGGCCGACCGTCAGAAGGAATGGCAACGGTTCAGCCGGGCGATGAACTCAGTGATGCTGCCAAGGCCGGAATAAGGCCCGTAATCTAGCCCCGTAGGCTTACCGATGGCTACCGAATTCGCCAACTACATCCACTCCCTGGCCCGGCAGCTCCGCTTGGAACCTGCCGAAGAGCGGGAGATAACCCTGGAGTTGGAAGGCCATTTGGAAGATAAGGCCGCTGAATTTCAGTCTCAAGGGATGAGCCGGGAGGAAGCCCTTGACCTAGCCATTCAGGACATGGGTTCCGGCGCCGCGGTTGCCAAGGGCATGTACGAAGTCCACAGCACCGGCGTTTGGCGGGATGTTTTGCTGTCAACCGTCCCGCATTTCTTGCTTGCTTCCCTGTTCGCCTTGCACCTTTGGAGCAACTACTTTTTAGTGGCCATCATCCTAACCGGATTCGCCCTGGTGACCTGGAAAAATTGGCGCGCGGGCACTCCCAGTAAATGGTCCTACTCCTGGTTGGGATACACCCTGGCTGCTCCCATAATATCTTGGCTATTCGCGCTGGTCACCCTGGGGTACGGCGGGTGGACGCTGCTCACCACCGGGAACCTGCCATTCAACGTAGTGCTATTTTTCCTGCTGATCGGCTACGTGCCGTTCTCCATGTGGATAGTTTGCCGGGTGATATCAAAAGTTGTGCGGCGGGACTGGCTGTTGGTTTCGCTTACCGCCCTTCCATTTCCATTTCTCACAACGTGGGTGCTGTTTCTCAATTGGCAGGGCGGATTTTGGACCGATCACAGTGAACGAATTCAAGACACGGACACCGCCAGGGCATTCATCTTTCTGGCATTGGCCGTCACGACCGCCGTTTTCCTTAAAGTTGGGCCCAGACTTATCCGGATCGGGCTCCTTACGATGTCCACCGTGATCCTGGTCGTGATCACCGCCGCATCCTTGCCCGTGGGCTTGGATATGGTCGCCGTGTTGTTGATGATCATCGCGTCCGTGGCCTTTCTCCTCAGTCCGGCGATGTTAGATTCCCACCGGAACAAACATCATATGGAACCCAGCCAATCGCCGCCAGGCCCTGGCGATGATGTGATGAACAATTGGTCCGCCAACTCGACATAGCCGTAGTTGTAAACATCTGGTCCGACGGCGGCAACCACGATATCGTTTTTTCCAAGTCTTTGCCGGTTGGTCGCTCCAGCGACGGATGCCGTCTTGAACGCCCAGTCCCAAGCTTCGACACGGTAATGTTTGTTTCTTCAGATTTTGCTGCTCCCAATTCGGTATACGGATTTAAAAAGGAAATCTCCGCCAGAACCGGACAGTCGGGATAATCCTTCGGAATGCCCCGTCAAATCCCATGGGATCCTTCCCACCTAAAACCTCCACCAGGACAGGAACACCGCCTGGCCCAGGACGCTGCCTTACTGAGACCGGTTTTGGACCAGGAGATTGGGGGTCAAAAGGACTTGGGGCCGAAACTGGTGGCGTTGTGCGGGCTGCCGGGTACGGGCAAATCGCATTTCGCCCGGGAACTTGTCAAACGGATACCAATGTTGGTGTTGGAATCTGATCGGCTGCGCAAAATCCTGGTGGCCAAGCCCAAGTACACCCCTGGCGAGCACCGGCGGGTGTTCCGCGTCTGCTATCTCTTGATAGACGAATATTTGGAAAAGGGAAAGAAAGTCTTGCTCGACGCCACCAACCTCACCGAGGATTTCCGGCAACCCATTTACTACATTGCCGAAAAACGGGAAGCGCGATTGGTGCTGGTTGGGTTCACGGCGCCCCAAACCCTGGTCAGAGAAAGGCTTGCAGATAGAGAAATGGGGCGGGATCCCGCCGGCTATTCCGACGCCACCTGGCGCATTCACAACCGGATGCGCCCGTTTGAAGAGCCGATCGAAAGAGACCACTTGCTAGTGGATTCGTCTAAGGACATCTCCGGCCCTTTAGAGCTAGTGGTGGCTCAACTATCGTCAGGTAGCCGCCGCACCGGCTAGGTAAAAAGTTCGGTTTAACGAATGGTGGAGTTTCGCAGATCAAAGTAACGGTTGGCGGCGTCACCCAGTTTGAGACTCCTGCCCTGGTGGTCAACCTGTTTCAAGGAGTCACCCAAACGGGGGGCGCTACCGGCGTCCCCAGGCGCACCCTCGGCCAGCTTGCTTTGAAACTGGTGGCGTAATAGATTTGGGAATGGCGGAGCGGTCGCCTTGGGTTCAAATGATGCCAGCGAGATCGTGAAGTTTTGTTTACCTTGTAGTTGGATTGCTCAAATTGGGCGCCAGCGGCAAGGGGTCAGTTCGAAGGTATAATATATCTCGTCCCTAATGTGGTTGATAATTTACCCATTTCCCATCGTTCGCAATCGCGGTAGTCGATTCGGCGCTACGTCGACGGGCCAGGCGAAGTGACACGTCGGTTCGTCAACCACTCCAATCGCACCGGCATAGGAGGTCACAAGACGATGGCAGAGCAGCGGACGCTCCTATCGGCTGATGACTTTTTTTGGCAATACAGCCACAAGGAAGGCAATTATGAACTGGTAAAGGGGAAAGTGATTGAAATGCCGCCACCGGGAGGGGTTCATGGTGGAATAGCGGTAAATATCGTCAGCCCGCTTGGGACCTTTGTGCGGCAGCGTGAACCAGGCCGGGTCGTGGTGGAAACGGGCTTTCGCCTGGAGCATCAGCCGGATACAGTGCGCGGTCCAGACGTATCATTCGTTACGAAAGACCGCATGCCAACAGATGGCTTGCCCCGTGCCTTCTTCATGGGTGCCCCCGACCAGGCCGTGGAGATTGTCTCCCCGTCAGACAGCGCCGGTGATCTGGAGATAAAGGTGGCCGAATACCTGAGCAGCGGGACGAAAAGTTTCTGGGCGGTTTATCCCGATAGCCGCAGAGTCGTGGTCCACCGCTCCGGCGGGATTGCCCAGACCCATGGCGAAGATTTCAATCTCGAAGAGCCCGAGCAATTGCCGGGATTTTCCTTGTCCCTAGGTGAAATATTCGACGGCTAGACTTAGACCACGCAGTGGAGGATGCCGGCGCCGGGGGTAATGCTATAATTACCGCAATCACTCATATTCTAATGGAGGATCGCTGATATGCCTGCCATCGAAGCTTTGGGACACGTTGGTGTCTACGCGGAAGACCTGATGAAGCAGCGGGATTTCTACTCCAGGGTCCTGGGATTGCAGATAGCCGATGAGGACCTCGAGAACCGGGGAATGGTCTTTATGAGCGCCGATCCTAAGCGCGAGCATCACGAGTTCGTGTTGATGAAGGGGCGGGTCACCAGAGACGACGCCAAGGTAATCCAGCAGATCTCCTTTATCGTCAACAGCGTTGAAGACCTGAAAGAGTACCATCAGCGCCTCAAGGCCGAAAATATAACCATCGAACGCACGGTAAGCCACGGCAACGCGTTGGGAATGTATTTCTTCGACCCGGAAGGCAACCGCATCGAGCTTTACTATCGAACCGGGTTCGATGTACCTCAGCCGCACGGTGACGTAATAGATTTGGAAGAAAGCGTCGAACAGCTCCTGGATGTCGCCCGGGCAGCCATACCCGCCTCCTAACAGCCCAAATAGTTCGCGGTCAGCCGCTGCCGTCTTGGTTGCGGCTGACCCATGCCTCAACATCCTCAGCATGGAATCTGCTATTGACACCTCCGGTCAACCGGCGGTGTCAATCATCGCCAAAGTCCCCACAATATTTGATGGACGACGATAACCCTTCAGGGCATCCCATAAACCATCCCGGTGATGCCGTCGGTCACGGGCCCGCCCCAACTCCCCAACCTTACGACGCCCTTCCCTCAACGTACCATGCCTGGAAATGGCGAATCCTGTTGGTGTATTGCGGGTTCTATCTCTTTGTTTACCTGGGCCGCTTCGGTTTCTGGCCGGTGGCGCCCCTGGTCAAAGAAGACCTTTCCCTAAGCCACATTGAGATCGGGATCATTAATGCCCTTTTGTTATGGGGATTCGGCCTGGGCGATCTGGTTCACGGCCGCCTGGCGGAAGCCTACGGCCTGCGTCTGTGGGTGGCTCTGGGCGCTATTCTTACCTCCCTGCTAAATGTGGCCACCAGCTTCGGCACCAGCGCCGTCACCATCGCCATACCCTTGGGAATCGCGGGGTTTGTCAACGCGGCGTGTTGGAGCCCGGCGATCAGCATGATCTCCCAATGGTGGCCCCGCCGAGACCGGGGGATGGCCATGGGTATCTTGGGCACCTTTACCGGCGGCGCCATGCTTTTGATGTGGTGGGTTTCCGGAACTGTGGGCGCGGAGTTCGGCTGGCGGGCGGCTTTCCGCTATCCGCCGTTGATCATCGGTGTGCTGGGTGTTGCCTTTTACCTTCTCACTCGGGACCGCCCCGGCGATGTTGGCCTGCCCGAGTACGTGGAGGATGACGAGGTGTCGGCCACTCCCGAGGCGGTCCCTGCGGAACGGCTCAAGGGTTTTGGGCCTTATAGAGAGTTGCTGTCCAATCCCCACTTCCAGCTGGCTAGCCACGTAAAGGGATTGGAAAACGTTGTCCGCTACGGCCTCACCACCTGGGTGCCCATCTACTACTTTGAGCAGGGTGGGTTGAGCATAGAGTCCACCCTGTTGCTCACGATTCTATTGCCGTTGGGATACCTCATAGCGCCTCCGGTCTCAGGGTTGATCTCCGACCGGCTGTTACACAGCGCCCGCAGGCCGATGGTCATCGTCTCCTGCCTGATCAGCGCGGTGGCCCTGGTGGCAATTGCCCTGGCGCCGCCAGTTAACGTTGCTTTGGGGGCTGTTCTGCTCCTCATCGGCGGCGTTTCCATGGGGCTGTCCCCAATTTCCACCGTGGCTATAGACATTGCGGGCAGGCGCATGGCAGGCACCTCCGCCGGACTGTTGGATGCCCACGGTTATGCCTATGCCGGGTTGCAGGCCATCGTCTTTAGCGTGGTTTTGGATTTGACCGGCAGCCCTTGGCCGGTGGTTTTCATAGCCATGGCGGCAACCCGGCTGATGTCCGCGGCTATGATCAGCCGGGTTCGGGTTTGAGATTATTCCCGTTCGAGGTCACCCATTGAAAAGATTGGTTGGCAACTGGACCCGCCGTCTGGCGCCCCAGAGATTTTTTAATCGCCTAAGCGTGGCCAAGGGAGCCGTGCGGGCGGTGTCCGGTTTGGCTATTGCGGTGGTGGCCCTGGTTATCTTCGTGACAGCGACACCATGGGGCCGGGCCGGGTTTCAAACCGTTCTCTTCGTGTCCCAGGTCTTGGACTTGGGGGTCAAGCCCCAAGGGTGGTTCACGGGTCAGCCAGTACGGCAAGAAGTAACCTTTCCTCAGGCCAACGGTGACGGAGTAGCCGATATCTACCGAATCGTTGATGAAGCCGGCGCGCCGGGGCGGGCAGCGGTGCTGATCTTTCTCGGCGCCAACGCGGCCGGACGGGACGACAAAGACGTGATCAACCTGGGCAACGCCCTGGCCCGCTCGGGATTTGTCGTAATGTTCCACTGGTCGCCGACCATGGCGCTGCACTACAACATTGATCCCGATGAAATCGAGAACCTGGTCTGGGCCTTTCGGTACCTGGCTGGCCAGGACTACGTGGACCGGCAGCGTTTGGGTATGGGAGGCTTCTGCGTAGGAGCCTCTTTCGCCTTGGTAGCGGCTGCCGACCCCAGAATTAGCGACAACGTAGCTTTCGTCAACGCCTTCGGCCCTTATTACGATGCCCGAGACCTGTTGCTTCAGGTGGCAACCCGCTCCCGGTTTTACCAGGGCGAACGGGAGCCCTGGGACCCGGATATCACGACCATGAGGGTACTGGCCAACGAACTGGTTGAAACCTTGCAAGACCCCCGAGAGCAGGCCTTGCTGGAGGGCCTGTTGCTAAACGGCGTCCAGGTGTCAGAGCAAGATCTGGCCGGTCTTTCATCCCCGGCCCAGGGGGTCCGGCGCCTTTTGGAGGGAACCTCCCAGGAGGAAGCACGGCTCCTGTACCAATCTCTTCCTCCAGGATTCCGGGAAAGCATGGAACAGATTTCTCCCAGCACCCACGTTGACAACCTGAAGACTACGGTGATGATCATGCACGACCGCAACGACCGGCTGGTGCCCTCATTTGAGTCCCGCCGTTTGGAACTGGCCCTGAGAGACCGGGGAAATGTCCGGTACACCGAGGTCTTGGCCTTCGACCACGTTCGGCCTTCGGGCGGCGGTGTGTGGGATCTGGCCAAGGAGGGATTGAAGCTGTACCGGCACATGTACTGGTTCATCCGGAAAGCAAATTAAAATTCATGGAGCCGGATGTTAGGTTAGACCCACCCGGGGCGCCTTCCTTTTTGCGCTTGGTGGCATATAGCAATTGGTGACTTGACAAGGCATGAGCATCTGCTAAACTGCGTAATTGCAAACGGTTGCAACAACGGCAGTTAGCATGGCCAAGTATGAAGAGGCGATAGAGACCCTGCGTAAAAAGGGGCACCGGCTGACCCCGCAGCGGTTGCTGGTGCTCTCGATCGTTGCCGAAGGCGATGGCCATATGGGTGTGGACGACGTCTTTACGCGGGCCAAGGCCGCCTATCCCTACATGGACATCGCCACGGTGTACCGCACCCTTCATCTCTACAAGGACTTGGGCGTGGTGACCGAAGTAGCCATCGGCGACCGGTTGCACTATGAGTTAACCGACCCTTCGGGCCGCCATCATCACATGGTGTGCCGCATGTGCAACGGCGCTTTTAACCTGGGGCCCCACTATCTCGAAGAGTTTCGCCGGACGCTGATCTCAGATTTCTCCTTCGAGCCGGATCTGGAGCATTTCACCATCACCGGGGTGTGCTCTCAGTGCCGGCCGGACTCCGGTGAAGTCTCAAACGCTGGTTAAATCTTCAGCTACAGCGTCACTGGACGAGTGGCAACCACCCGCCGATTTGAGGAGACAACATGGAAGAACAATTGGCCGAATTGGGCCTTATTGCGGCCCTCGGTTTGGGCGTGTTATTAGGGTTGAGACACTCCCTGGACCCCGACCACGTGGTGGCTGTTTCCACCATCGTCGGCGAGTATAAAAATCCATTGAAGTCGTTCTGGGTGGGAGTGTCTTGGGGACTGGGACACACCACAACCCTGTTCCTTATAGGCATAGTCATCATCACCCTCAGGCTTACCATCCCTGACCGGATGGCCCTGCTGCTGGAATTCTTTGTGGGCGTCATGCTGGTGGGACTGGGCGGGCAAGTGGTGTACGGGTTCTGGAAAAAGAAAGTGCACCAGCACGCCCATGGCCACGAGGAAGCCAGCCATCAACACTACCACTCCCACGCCCAAGAGGCCGAAGCCAACCAGGTCCACCACGGGGAGAGCGGGATAGGGAAACCGTTCTTTAGGAAGAAATCATTCTTGGTGGGCACGGTTCACGGCGTGGCAGGAAGCGCCGCCCTTACTCTGTTGATCTTGGCCTCCATCGAATCTTCAATAGCGGGATTGGTCTATATCCTGCTGTTTGGTGTGGGTTCGGTCCTCAGCATGGGGGTGATGACCATTCTGATCAGCCTGCCGTTCGTGGCGTCGGCCAACAAATTGCCCAACCTGAACCGGTTGATACAGTTCTCCGTGGGCGCTTTGAGCATTGTTTTCGGTGGGTTCTTGATGTATCAGATAGGCTTCGTACAAGGCCTGTTTTAGTTTTAGGAGTTTGTAAGATTGGCAATCGAGACAGTGGCTATCCTGAGCCCGGGAGACATGGGTCATGCTGTAGGGCAGCTTCTCCGGGAGCACGAACTGAAAGTGGTCACCTTTTTGACGGGACGAAGCGGGCGCACCCGAACCCTGTCGGAGCAGGCAGGTATAGTTGATGTTCCAGACTTTGAACAGATGGTCGAGCAGTCGGACATCGTGCTTTCCATCACCGTGTCTGAATCTGCTGTTAGCGTCGCCCAGATGGTAGCCGATGCCGTCCGGTCAACGGGGACCGATGTGCTTTTCGCCGAATGTAACGCCATCGCTCCCCAGGTAGCGCGGGAGATCGAGCCTGTGATCACCGGTTCAGGGGCGCGTTTTGTCGACGCTTCCATAATCGGGGGCCCGCCCAGAAACGGCTCCAGCCCCCGGTTTTACACCTCTGGCCCGCGGGCATCGGAATTGGAACAGCTTAGGGAATTCGGGCTAGACGTCAGGAATATTGGGCCCGACACAGGGCAAGCTTCGGGCATCAAGATGTGTTACGCCGCCATGACCAAAGGCTCATCGGCCCTGTATACCCAGCTGCTGATGGCCGCCGAACTCATGGGGCTTTCCGGCCATCTCAAGGCAGAGTTCCAGGACGGGCAAGGGGCGGTATACCAGCGGATGGAGCGGGGTTTGCCCGGAGTGCCAGCCAAGTCCCGCCGGTGGGTCAGCGAGATGGAAGAGATCCAGGCTACCTTCAGCGGATTGGGGATGACCCCTCACCTGTTCCAAGGCGTGGCCGACATGTACCGGTTGATCGGCGGCACGCCTCTGGGGGATGAGACTCCGGAGTCCAAAGACTTGGAAAGGTCATTGGAACAAACCATCGCCCAACTGGCCTCCCACGTGAAGCGGCCCCCGGAGTAGATCGTCTCGATCAAATGATTCCTGTGAAACAGTAGGGGCACGGCCTGCCGTGCCCCTACGCTATTAAACCGGTATGCCCGTTTAGATCACGCCTCGGTCTGTTCGGTTTCGCTGCCTTTGACGGTTACGGTGATGTGGGCCATGGAGGTGCTGTCAGGCGCGCCGTGCCAGTGGTTCTCTCCAGCGGGGATGACCACCACGTCACCTTCCTTAACGATGATTTCCCCGGTGTCGTTGGCGACCTTGCCGGTGCCTTCGGTTATGATCAAGATCTGGTCGCCGCTGTGTTTGTGAAATTTATTGCGGGAACCGGCGTCGAAGGCCACGATGGCGAAATTGAAGTTGCTGCTGTCGGCGGGCTGCAAGATCGACTGGCGCCAAACCTGGGTGCCGGTCATCAGGCCGCCGGTCATCGGCGCTGCTTCTCTGGGTATGTCGCTCATGGTTACGACTTTCATCAAATCCTCCTAAATCTTTGTCATATTTGAAGTGTTGCCTATTCGGAAATGCCCTCAGAAGGGCGGCTCCGCCGGTAATGATAACTCGCCGGGCCAGGCGTGACAACGTACCATGGCATTTCGGCTACTCCTGGCTCTGCTGGCGCATTTTGGCCAACAGACCGGCCACCGTCTCGGCCAGCAGATGGGGGCGTTCCGCGTACTCTTCTGTGGGGTACCATTCGTAGTCCAGGCTGTGGACCACGATACCCTCGATGCTGCATCTAAGTCCGGAAACTATCACTTTGAACCCCACGGCTTGGGTGGCCTGTTCGGCCAGGATCTCCAGAACCACGCCGGGGCAGTCAAACACCACCAGGAATCCGCCCTCCTTTTTACCGTCGGTGACCCTAGCCCGGAAGACCTGTCCCAGGTGGTCGAATTCGACTATGGCATAACCCTGCTCGGCTATGCCGTAGTCCGGCCAGCCAATGTTGATGGTTCCTCCCACCTCCCAGTGGTGCATTACAGGTGGCCACCGGAAGTATTAAGTCCGGGCACCTTGACTCCCCCACGGAACACCGCCTTCACCTTACGCAGGTTTTCCAGGTCGCGGGTTGGATCACCTTCCACTATCAGCAGATCGGCCTCCTTCCCCGGTTCGATGGTCCCGAGCCGTTGGGAGACGCCCATGGCGATGGCGCCGTCCCGGGTGCCGGCAATGATGGCGGCAATGGGAGAAAGACCGGCGTCGGCCATGGCTAGCAACTCTCCCTGAAAGTCCCCAAAGGGATAGCTTCCCCAACCGCAGTCGGAGCCACCAATGAGCCGCACACCGTAGTCGATGAGGCTGGCACATCTTTCTAGACGCGGTCCGTCGTTAGCTTCCAGAGTTTCCAGTTGGGTTTGCTCCTGGGGAGTCAACTCTTCAATCTCCCGTTTCTTGCGCAACACGTTCCGGCGGGTCCTGCCCAGGTGCAAGGTGGGATTCACCCACACACCGGCATCGGCCAGCCGCCGGGCGGTGTCATGGTCGAAACGGTACGTGCCGTCGGACTCGCAAAAAAAGCAGTGCAACACCATGTCGACACCGGCGGTTAGGGCATTCTTGATGGCGCCGGTGCAGCGGCAGTGGGCGGCCACCGGCCGGCCCCGGTTGTGGGCTTCTTCCACCAGTGTGACCATTTCGGGCTCGGTGAAGGACGGACGGTAAGGGTCGCTGGTGGATGTGCTACCGCCAGAGGCTGCGACCTTGATGAAATCGGCTTTCTGCTTGATCAGTTGGCGTACCTGGCTGCGCACACCCTCGACACCGTCGGCCTCGGCCCCCATGTACCAAAGGTGTCCGCCGGTTACGGTGATGGGCCTGCCGGATGCCAGGACCCGGCTGCCCTGGACCAAGCCCGATTCCACCGACTGGCGCAAGGAGAATGCCGTGTCGTGCCAGGCCCCGCAGTCGCAAACAGTCGTGACCCCAGACGCCAAAGCCACGCTCACGTTTTGGGCCGAGCGCAACAACCGGATGTCGTCGGTGTCATCAAGGTTGACCTTCTCACCACTGCGGCCGTCGCCGGGCATATTGGTGTGGGTGTGGCAATCGATAAGACCGGGCAGCAGGGTGGCATCGGGATAGTCCAGAGTTTGATAAACCGGCTGGGCTGCCAGAGGGCCGCCGGGAGCTTCAGCGGCTGCGATGGGCCCTACCCAATGGATGGTGGACCCTTGGATCACCACTGCCTGGCCCGTCTGCGGTGGCCCACCCTGGGCGTCAATCAAATTGCCCGGACGGATGACCGTCCAGGCCGGTTCGGATGCTGGCAAGATGGGTCCTCCGGGGATTTGTGAGGACCGGACTATGCGGCCCTTATTATTGCTTGAGGTATTCGCCGGTAGAACCGGCGAAAAACCAACGGGAGGATTATAGCTTAACCACGTTGTCTTAGCATGAGGAACGCCAGTGGGACAGAGGAGATCAGGATCAACAATAGGGCCGGCACCGCGGCCTGGGCGAAAAACGCCTCGGATGCCGCGCCCCAAACCGACGTTGCCAGGGTATTGAATCCGATGGGGCCCAATATCAGAGTGGCCGGAAGTTCCTTCATCACCAGCAGGAAAACCAGGGCGGCCGCCGCGGCGATGCCCGGCCTGGCCAGGGGAAACGTGATCGATGCCAAAACCCGCCATGGGGGCCGGCCCAGGCTGCGCGCGGCCTCTTCCAGCCGGGGGTTGAACAACAAAAATGACGTTCTAAGTGCTCCCGCCGCCGGGGAAACAAATAAAACCACGTAAGCCAATATCAGCAATCCCAACGTCTGGTATAGGGGCGTTGCGTAGTTTGCTCCGAAAAACACCAGCGCCAACGCCACGGCAATGCCGGGAAGGGCAAACCCTATGTGCGTCATCCGCTCCAACACGGTGCTAAACGCTCCGGGGTAACGGACTGCTAAAACCACTACCGGCAAAGCGGCGATCACCGCTGCTACGGCCGCCAGCCCGCCGGCCAAAAGGGAATTCCAGGCGGGGCCCCAAAGCAAGACCAGGGGCTCACCGGCGGAAATGCCCCTCACGGCCCAGTAGATCAAGACCGATGCTGGCAGGACCAGGCTCACCGCCAAGACCAGGCTGCAAAGACCCAGCGCAGGCCAGCGCCACCGGCCAAGACGGACCATCCCGCCCGGCCTGGGAGAACCCGGGTCGCTTCGATAGTAGCGGGACCGGCCCCGGCTGGCGAATTCCAATCCCACTATGCCCAAAGCGATGGCCACCAGCACAAGGGAAAGGGCGGCGCCCAAAGTTCGGTCCAATCCCGATTCGTACTGTACGAATATCGCCCAAGTAAAAGTTTGGTACCTGAGCAATGACACCGCCCCAAAATCACTCAGCGTGTATAGGGCCACCAGCAAGCCGCCGGAGGCGATCGCCGGGCGCAGCAAGGGAAGAATCACGCGGCGAAATGTCGCCCATGAGCCTTGCCCTAGTCCCCGGGAGGCTTCCATCAGTAACGGGTCCATGCGCGAAAGGGTTACGCTCACAGTGAGCAACACGTAGGGGTAACTGAGAAACGTCAGTGTCAGCCAAGCGCCGGGGAATCCATAGATCTCGGGCAGCCGGTCCAGGCCGAACAGCGATTCGAGCACCTGTTGGAGCATGCCCTTGGGGCCCAACGCTACCACTACGATGAACCCGGCCACGTAGCTAGGTATAACCAAAGGCAGAGCGATGGCGACAGCCCAAATCTTGCGCCAGGGCAAATCCGTGCGAACGGTGATCCAGGCAAGAGGCACTGCCAGAGCGATGCACCCGGCGGTGACCGACACCACCAGCAGCACGGTTCGGGCCAGGGTTGCCAGCACGCTCAAACGGAAAAGCAAGTGCCACGCTTCGGTCCCCGCGCCGGCGGTCCGCACCAACAGGTAGGCCGGCGCCAAGACCAGGGCCGCTCCCACGGCTAGACCGGTCAACCACACCACGGCGGGCGGGCGCCTGCCGCCGCCGAACAACAGGCGGCTCAAGATAAGGCGGCTGGACGGCACAACGGGCCCACGGGCCGAGCTTCGGCGGTGGCTCACGGAAGCAATCTAGCTTGCCGTAAGACTTCCTGGGTGCCTTTAAGGTCGGATAGTTTACCCACCGTCAGCGCCGGGTTTGGAATCTCCGATAATGGCACCAAAGCTGGACTCTGGGCCACCCCTTCCGCCAGGGGATATTCGAAGGTCTTACCGGCGAAAAACTCCTGGGCTACCTGGGATAGCATGAAGTTTAGGAACCGTTCGGCAGTGGTCCGGTTGCTCGATCGTTCCAGGATGCCCGCTCCGGCAACCATGACTATGGCGCCAGGTCCGCCGGCCTTGAGATGATAGTTGCGCGCGGGGAAACCTTCGCCTTCCTCGGCCAAAAACCGGTGGAGATAGTAGTGGTTCACGAATCCAACGTCGATCTCTCCGGAACCCACCGCCGCCACTATGGGGGTGTTCTTCGGGTAGATCTTGGGTTGGTTAGCCTGGATGCCCTCCAGCCACTCGCCGGTTTTTTCCTCACCCCAGACCGACCGCATGGCGGTCACCATGGTTTGAAAAGAGGCGTTGGTCGGGGCCCAGCCGATGCGGCCTCTCCATTTGGGGTCAATAAAGCCGTAGATGTCTGCGGGAAGGTCTGCCTCGGTTAACGCCTCGGTGTTATAGACCACCGTGCGGGCGCGTCCCGACAGGCCGACCCATCTGCCGGTGGAAGATGCCGCCCAATCCGGCACCCGGTCCAGAATGTCCCCAGGTAATGGGGCCAGCATGTGTTCTACGGCCCCCAGTCCTCCGGGATCCTGGGCGAAGAATATGTCGGCAGGGGTATTGTCACCTTCTTCCAGCAGCGTGGCGGCCAACTGCGGGGTTCCCGCATATTTAACGGACGTCTTTACACCCGTGGCTTGCCTAAATTGGTCGATCAGCGGTCCCACCAAGGACTCGCTGCGGCCGGAATAAATGGTCAATTCACCTGGCGAACCTTCAAGTTCGCCGGCGCCGCAACCCAAGACAGCTGCTAGAGCCAGCGCGGATATCAGGATCTGCAACTGCTTTTTCAATCGATTAGCCTCCACATTTTATACTATATGATGGCACACCATATTGTATTCGTGCTTCATTATAATTTTAATATGCATGTACATTTTTCATTAAAAAGGATATGCGCCTACGCCTCGAATGTCAACCCACTTCCGAATTCGGGCATGCCGGGTGCTTGAATCTACCCAATCATGCACTGCCTCCAGGATTGAACGTGACTGTGTGACCTTGGCCGTGCATAATTTTGTGTATGATACCTAGAAAACATGTTGACATTAAACCGTCTTGTCATTAGACTCTTAACTTGTTGGTTAGCCTATATGTTTTTCCGGAATATACATAAGCGAAACGCGTCCTCCGGGTTAAATCCGGAGGTTTCGCCTGATATGTCCGTAGACAATGGCAATACCGGGCTTTCCATCCCGGCGCTGGAATGCAGGGAGGTAGTCAAAGGCTTTGGTGGAGAGCCTGTCATCGCTGGTCTTGACCTGGTCTTGGAGCAGGGACAGGTCATGGCGTTGCTGGGCCGAAGCGGATGTGGCAAGACCACTACGCTTAGGCTAATCGCGGGTTTTGAAGAACCCGACGCCGGGCTTATCTTGATGAATGGCCAGACGGTCTCCCGGCCAGGCGAAATGGTGCCGCCGGAAAACCGGCAGGTGGGTATAGTTTTGCAGGAAGGGGCCCTTTTCCCCCATCTTACCGTGGAACAGAACGTTGCCTACGGACTGCCCACGGGATCGAAGCGCAACGGCGAGCGTGACGGCCGAATCGAAGAGGTCCTGAAGCTGGTGGGCATGGAACTACTTGGCCAGCGGATGCCCCACGAATTGTCCGGCGGGCAGCATCAACGGGTGGCCTTGGCCCGGGCCTTGGCGTCCCGCCCCCGCGTACTGTTGCTGGATGAGCCTTTTTCCAACCTGGATCCCCGGCTTCGGGAACAGGTGCGCAAAGACGTATTGAAAATACTCAAAGAAAGCGGGGTCAGCGCTATCTTTGTCACCCACGACCAGGAAGAAGCCCTTTTCATGGGCGATATCATCTCGGTCATGAATCATGGGTCGGTGGAGCAAGCCGGCCTGCCCGAAGAGATATTCCACCATCCAGCCACTCGTTTCGTGGCGGAATTCATCGGCATGGCGGACTTTATCCCAGCCTGGAAAGATGGCAACTCTGTCGCCACGGAGATCGGGTCCACTCAATGGCCGGAATTTGACGGTTACCAAGTGGTTGAGGCCGTCGGGGACCAGTTAGAAGTGATGGTCCGGCCGGATTGTCTCGTATGCCATGTTTCGCCCCATGGCCAAGGAACCATCACCCAGCGGGAGTTCCGAGGACCCTTCAACCTTTACCACGTATCGCTGCCTTCAGGACATGCGGTCCGGTGCCTGCTCTCCCACACAGAGACCTTTTCAGTGGGGACAACCGTAGAGGTGGGAATGCGGAACGGACACGCCTTGACCCCCTTCCTAAACGGCCGCGCCGTCTGATCCTACCTGAAACAGGCCGGAAGCTGATGAAAGAACGCCCGAGTCAGGCGTGACCCACCAGCGTGATTCATAGGATTCGTGATGCCACGGACAAAAAAAACATCTAATAGAGCAGCCGGAGCAGGGAGCCAACTAGACCTTGCTACAGAGCGGCTTTCGCCGGGAACCGAAAATTATCTCCTTTGCCTCTACCGTTTGTGGGAAGACTCTGAGACTCCTACCATCACCCAATTGACCGATACCTTGAAGCAATTACCCTCCACCGAAGGTCTGGGCACTTCGGTTCCGTCGGTGTCTGGGATGATTCGCCGGATGCAGCGGCAAGAGTTGGTGGATATAGGTTCTGACAAACGGATCCGGTTGACCAAATGGGGTTTGGAATGCGGTGTGGATATCGCCCGGAGGCATCGCCTGGCTGAGTGGCTGGTGGTAGAACTACTGGGCATGGAATTGCGGCAAGCCCACATTGAAGCTCACCGGCTGGAGCACGGCATATCGCCAGAATTCGAGGAAAAACTGATGGAACGCCTGGGGTGCCCCAGGCGTTCTCCATTTGGCAGGCCGATACCTTTGCCTGGCCAACCCGAAAAACCGGTGAATACCAAAACCCTGGATAACGCGCCGCCCAACACCGTGTTCACGGTAGACCGGGTGCCAGAAGAAGACACAGAGTTGTTGCGGTTCCTTTCTGAAGCGGGGATCATACCCGACCAAGACGTTCAGGTGGTTGAGGCAGCTCCGTACCGGGGTGTTTTGATCGTAAAGTCGGCGAAGGACCGGGTGTCTATAGGTTACAACGTAGCCACCCAGATCGTGGTGCGCCCGCCTGACGGCGCGTAACAACCCGCCCGCCTATCAAGCTACTGGCCTGGCTTGCGGTAGGCGGTTCATCCCGCAGCCAAAAGAGTATTTCTAACCTCGGCCCAACCGTCTGCCATCGTACGTTCGGGGAAGGGAAGGATCTCTTGGTCACGAAACACCTTTACCAGCACAAACACCGGTCCCGGCTGCTCCATGATCTCTTCCATTCCAATCAGTAACTCTTCCAGTTCGCCAAACTCGTATGTCTTGGCGTAACCAGCGCCCAGCGCCATGGCCGCCAGATTGACGTTCTCCACTCCCTGGATAGCGATTCCGCCCGTAGATATGTGTGAGGAGTCGTCGAAGACGAAGTGAACCAAGTTCTCGGGGTTGGATTCGCCGATGGTGACCATGCTGCCAAGGTCGGTGCGCAGGGTCGCGTCGCAGTCCAAAACCATCACCTTATCATTGGGCCGGGCCAAGGCTAGCCCCAACCCGATAGCCGGCGCCCGGTCCATACAGTCTGTAAGGTCTACATCTAGATCCCTGCGGGTGGAAACGGTGTTCCACTCACGCAGGGCCGAAGAGGTTGACACCACCAGGGAATCCTGGCGGTGATAGTTAAGAGCCTTGGTTGCTTCCATGGATGGGATCACCCGCTTCGTCCTCCTCTATCCCGCTGTCCAGCGGACCTTGGTCCGATTTAGCCGTTGGAGCTTCTCCCCGTTTGCCAACCGCCATCAAGTACATTCCTATCAAGATCGCAGCGCCGCCGGCCAACCATAAAGGAACGCCGGTTCCCAGATTCCCCGCTTGGAATCCCCGGTAAAGTAGCATTAACCCTGCCGTGAGGGCTCCGAAGGCCACCAATCGGCCCAAAATACCTTTAACCATGAACCGGAGGACCGAATCGCCCATTTTAGCTTAGAGTTTCTCATATCCAATATAAAATGATACGAGGCGATGGGCAAGTCACCGCTTCGCTTTGTTGCTTTAGACAGCTTTCAAAAGAGCCTGGAGGAGCCAGGACCAAAGGCTTTGGCCAAAATGCCCGGTTAGCCTTTCGCCAGGGCTTCGGGGAGCTCTTTAAACGCCGTCAACACCGAACGGCTGGGCCTGGTCCGGAACTGAACGGCAGTGTTTTCGATTTCCGGAGTGATCGCCAGGCGGATGAACACAGGGCCCGTGGTGGCCAGCACCTGGTCAATGCTGGTGGTCAGGTCTTCCAGGTTGTCGAAGTTGAAAACCGCGGCGTAACCCGCCCCTTTGGCCATTTCTTCCCAGTCGGTGCGGCCCATGCCGGGCACCGGTTGCCCCCCGGTCACCGCGTACACCCCGTTGTCGAAAAGAAAGTGGTACAGGTTGGTGGGGGATTTGCTGGACACGGTCACCATGCTACCCAGGTTCATCAGCAGGCTGCCGTCGCCGTCCAGAACCATGATCTTTCGTTGGGGTTGGGCCAGTGCCAGGCCCAGGCCCAAAGAGGACGCCTTCCCCATGGCGCCAGACAAGGGGAAGTCCAGCTGCTCGTTGGAGGTTACGGTGGGCAATCCGAAGCTGACGTTGTTTGCGTTCATGGTGGCCACAAACACGGCGTCTCCGCGCTTGCTGTCGATGACTTTTACCGCCTCTGCGTTGTTTATCATTGACTGATTATCTCCAGTAGAATAGGTTATGCGCCGAACTCGGTTCCCATCAGCACAGCCACCGGTGTTTGATTGCGTTCGGCTTCGGCCAGGGCCAGGCTGATGCGCTCGGAATCTTCATCGGTTTCGACAAGATAGTAGTTGATGCCCCACGCATGGAGGATATGCTCGATGAAGCGTGCCGCCGAATCGTTGGTCAGACCGTGGCGGCTCCAACCCCGGTAACCAATGAGCATCACCAGGGGCTGGTGGACATCCAAGCCCAGGCCGCGGATGGAATCGCCGGACTCGAAGATTCCGGTGTTCTGAATCAAGACCACAGGCTTTTTGCCGCCGACCCATAAACCCGCCGCGATGGCCATGGTTTCGCCTTCCCGGCAGACGGGCACCAGGTCAAGCGCCGGTTCGCCGGTCAGGAGCTCGTACATGAAGTTTGTCTCGCTATCGGGAAGCCACACCACGTGGGTGACGTCGTTCTTTTTCAGTTCATCGATGATCGCCGCCGGGTGAATCACCGCTTCTTGTGTTGTCATCGAGTCTCCTCGCTAGAAACTTAAACTGTCGGGTAAACACCCTGTTAGGGTCGGCCCGGCCCATTATATGCAGCCTGGGGAACGGAGGTCAATCGCCGGTTCAGCCCTGGACTGCGCCGGCCCAACGGACCCAGGGGAGATTTACGGCGTTGACTAACCGCCGGTCCATGGTCCACAGTTCGCACCCCTCGGCCTGGGCTGCCGCCAAATACATGGCATCATAGATTCTGGATTGGTTGTACGTTTTGGCAATATCCCAAGCCATGATGTGGAGGTCGGTTCTCCCGCTGATCCTTATGCCCATTTGACCAAAATCTTGAAATGCCGAATCGCCCGCGTCGGCGGAAATCCGGCCTGAGTACACGGAACGCCGGAGTGCGGAAGGCACTTCAGCATGAATTAGAGGCGGTCCGAACGGTGTGATCTGGGATTCCATCCATTCCGACCATAAATCGGCCAAACGGTGGTCTGCCTCGTCAGGCAAGAGGAGGTTTAGGACCAAAGAAGCGTCCACACATACCGGCGGCATGATCTAAGGCCGGCTTCCTCTTACCTCGTCCAAAAGATCGAGAACGTTGATTTGACCAACCCTGGCCCTGATCCGTTCCCGATTGACCTTAATACGCTCCAACAATTCTTGTTGGTTGACCTTGCGGTCAGGGGTTTTGAAGGCGTCAAGGTCCCGGCGGGTGACAAACCATTGCATGCCCAATTTCCGAGCCGGGAGCTTCCCTTCCCTTACATAGCGGCGAACCTGTTCTAGGGACTTTCCAAGCTCTTGTGCCACTTGGTTCAGCTTTAGATCTTCCTCTTGTGTCACTATCAAACTCCGCTTGGTGTTGTGGACAACAACATTATCATAGGCGTAAGCAGATTGCCGGTCAAGCACTTGATTCCGGGTGTGCCTATCGGGTGTGGTTTAAGCCTTCAGTATCTCCCGCCGGGACAGCACTCGCTCCATCAAGGGCCGCATGCCCACCTCACTGGAGATGGCCAGGGACTCGTCCAACAGGGTAATGGCCTTCTCCTTGTCACCGGAATCATCCCGCTCTCGAAGAGTGTCGGCGTAGTCGCAGCAAGCCCAGGCTAGCTCGGGCCGGTAGCCCGCCTTGCGGCAAAAGGCCAAGGCGTCTTCGAAGTGGGCCGCAGCTTGTTCAAGGTCGTCCATGGTCTGGGCGAGGAGACCCAGCACACGGTCGGTGCTTATCTTCATCGCCAATAAGGTACCTCGCCGAGACTCCAGAGCGCCGTACTGCTCCCTGGCTATCACCCCATCGCCCTGCTGCACCGCCATCAGCGCCAGACTAACCCTAGCTACGCTGGCGAAATAAGGTCTAACAGTCGGCGATGATAGAACGGTTTCGGCAGCTGACTTAGCTAGGTCGAATTGGCTGATGTCTCCAGTAATTTGGGAGATCACCGTTATTGCCATGGCCGTGAATGCATATTGCATGCCGCTATACCGAGGGTCGGCCAAGCGAAGGGCCTCCAATAGTCTCTCCAGGTGGGTTTCGCCCTGCCCGAAGTCACCCAACTGGTAATCCATCGGTACACGACTAGAGAGGAGGCGCGGGTCCATAGATGACACCGCCAGGCCCCGGTCGCTGTAGTCGCGGGCGGCACGCCAGTTGCCGTTGGAGTGGCAAAACAGTTCGTTGGCCCAAAGCGCATGGGCCAGTGTGTTTCGGTCTCGCAACTTCTCCGCCACAGTGAGGGCCGCTGCCGCATGTGGATTTGCTGCCTCAGGCAGGCCCGTTATGGTACGGTGGAATAGGGCGTATAAATGGGCGTTAACTTCAGCGATGGGGTCATCGGCATAGCGGACCAGCTCAATAGCCCGCATACACTTCTTCAGGCCCTCTTCATGGCAATGGTAGAAGAGGTCCACGACGGTGCCCCAAGACAGCGTCCGTATTTCCAGGGCGATATCTCCCTCTCGTTGCGCGATGGCCAGTGCCCGGCCCAGCGCAGCCTGAGCACCTGTGTAGTCACCCTCTGCTGTGCCCAAGACCCTACCATAGGTGGAAAGGAGGTACCCTGCCTCGTGGGAATCCGGTGGAACCAAGGCCAACGCGCGGGAGGTGAATTGAGCTACCCCCGGACTGCCAATAGTTGTGGAGGGCAACGGATACGTGGCTACTGCCACAGCGCGGGACACATCACCATTCGCAGCGTAGTATTCAAAGGCATGGCTCAGACTGGCCACCACCTCCTCATGCTGGTGTATTTCGAGTGTTGCTGACTGGGCACGTCCCAACCCAAACAGCAGGGCCGCGGTCTCATCGTCAATTTGCTGTCCCTCTTTAGCCACTAGGGCGCGCTGGAAGTGAGCCAGGGCCTCCTCCCAGGCGTAGGCGGCCAGCGCCCGCTCGCCGGCCAATAGGGAGTAGCGCGCCAGCTTTTCAGCCCCAAGAACCGCCTCTGCCTCGGCGAAGTGGTAGGCCAACTCGGCAGAGTGATCGTCGGCATCGTCTCCGTACAAATCCTCCAGGGCCTTGGCGATTCTGGCATGGAACCGAACACGTCGGGTTAGCGACAATTCAGCGGCGAGGGTCTCCTGAATAAGGGCGTGGGTAAACTGGTAGCGTCCCACAGATTGAGGCAATTCCTCAATGACTCGTGCGGCCAGCGCCTCCTCTAGAAGCTCAAAAAGACGGTCTTCGGATACCTCTTCGACCAGCGTTCTAAGTTGGGCCAACGTGAACTCCCGCCCAAGCATCGAGGCCACTGTCAGGGCTTCGTTGCAACGCTCGGATAGCCGGTTCAGGCTCCTCCCGATCACCTCCCGGACTCCCTCGGGAATGCGTATGGTCCAGGAGTCAGTCTCCCTAACTTTTTCGAAGGTTAGGTCCCCCTCCTGCACCAGGAGCCGCACGACCTCAGTGACGAAAAGGGGGTTGCCCTCGGTTTGGGTATAGACGGAAGTGACCAAAGCTGAGGGCGGGGTAACCCCTGAGGCCATCTCGATGAAACGTCCAACATCTTCCTGGTCTAGCCCCCGTAAAAGTACCCGCTGGAACAGGCGCTCCCTGGTTAGTTCGCCTAATGCTTCGGCCAGGGGATGCTGGCGGGATAGTTCCATGTCTCGGTAGGTGCCGACGACCAATAGACGAGCGCCGCCCAACTCCCTGGCCACGAACTGGAGCAGCATCAACGACGGCTGGTCGGCCCAATGTAGGTCGTCCAACACCAGCACCAGGGGTTGGCGTTGCGACGCTGTTTTGAGAAACGCGGCGATGGAGTCGAACAAGCGGAACCGGGCTTGGTCCGGCTCCAACTGGAGTGGCGCCGGCAGGCCGGGCAGGCGTTCCCGAACGTCGGAAACCACCTCGGCGATGTCGGCCGCCCCAGCGCCCATCTCAGAACGTAGCTGATCTGGATCTCGTTCCCGCACGTACGATCGGATGGCCTGTACCCATGGCCAGTAGGGCGGCACCCCCTGCTCCTCGTAGCTACGTCCCCACAACACATGGGCGCCCCGCAGGCCGGCGTAGGTAGCCAATTCCTGGGCCGTACGCGTTTTACCGATTCCCGGCTCGCCCACCAATGTGACCAGCCTTCCCCGCCCGGACAGAGCGTCTTCTAAACACGCCTTCAGGTCGCCCATCTCGCGCTGTCTGCCGACGAAGACACCACCAGCCAGGCTGTCTAAAGAGTGTTCCTCGCCACGTAGGGGCGCAAGGCCTTGCGCCCCTACGTCTGCCGCCAAATCAATTGCATCCAGGGCAGCCAACACGTCCGACGCCGACTCGGGCCGTTCCGACGGGTCCTTGGCCAACAACCGCAGGATCAGCGCGTCTAATGCACGAGGGCAGGACGAGTTGTGCCAGGTGGGCGCGACGGGTGGCGTGTTGATGTGCTGGCCGATGATGGCGACCGAGTCGTCTCCCAGGAAAGGCGGTCTGCCGGTGACCATCTCGTAGAGCATGGCCCCTAAGGAATACAGGTCGGACTGGGGTGTCACCTCGCCACCCATCGCCTGCTCCGGGGGCATGTAGGACACGGTGCCCACCATCATGCCTTCGGTGGTCAGGCGGGAGCGGTCCAGGGCAACTGCCAGTCCGAAGTCGCCTATCTTGGCTATGCTATTAGCCCGTATTCCCCATTTGGCTCAAACAAGTGATGCGGTAAATAGGCAACTTTCTTGCTTTTCTAGTCGTTACATGAATTTCTTAGCCGTATTTCAGATATAATACATGCAATAAGTTGGCTATTT
>DAOUHE010000330.1:0-2350 GCA_034428715.1 Dehalococcoidia bacterium
TCCAGGCCCTGGTCACGGAGCGAAATGCCGCCCGAGCCACCATTAACTGGCGGTTCAACACCCAGGACGCCAGGGGCAAACTTCACCGCCTCTATCCCTTCGATTCCAAACATGACTGACTACTAGTGATATTGAAGTGGCCGTTTCTTGAGAGATGGACTTCCAAGGGTTATCATTGGCGCAGATTTTCTATGCGGGCCCAGCGCGTTCTTTGTCATCTCGTGGGCGGCGGGCCGCTAATCAGGACTCAGGAGGTTCCCCTTGCCAAACGGTGATGATGGCTATGACGTAATCGTGGTGGGCGCGGGCAACGCGGCGTTGAGCGCGGCCATGGCTGCCAAAGAGATCTGCGGCTCGGTGTTGGTGGTGGAAAAGGCGCCGGAGTTCTTCCGGGGCGGGAACACCTATTTCACCGGCGGGATCATACGCTTCCCGTTCAATGGCATTGAAGACATCAAGGAGGTGATTCCCGACATGTCGTCCACCGAAGAGGCATCGGTGGACGTGGGAAGCTATCCTGAGAGCCAGTTTTACGACGATATGATGCGCGTCACCCAGGGCCTAAGCGATCCCGAAATGGCGCAAATTCTGGTTAGCCAGTCCTTTCCAGCCATGAAGTGGCTGCGGGAGAAGGGCGTGCGGTTCGTGTTGTCCTTCGGCCGTCAAGCCTTCAAAGACGGAGACAAATACCGTTTCTGGGGCGGCCTCTTGGTGGAAGCGGTAGGGGCGGGAAAAGGCCTATCCGACCAGCAATTCGAAATCGCCGCCAAGGACGGGGTAGATGTACGCTATTCCACCCAGGCCGAGAGCCTGCTGCGCGACGAATATGGCAGGGTCTCCGGTCTAAGGGTGCTGGGCCCGGATGGATACCAGGAAATCAAGGCCCGGTCGGTGGTGCTGGCTTCGGGCGGATTTGAAGCCAACGCCGAGATGCGCTGCCGATACCTGGGTCAGGGCTGGGAACTGGTCAAGGTCCGCGGCGTCCCATACAACACCGGCGACGGGATCCGCATGGCCCTGGAGGCCGGCGCCCAGGCCCATGGACATTGGAGCAGCTGCCACGCGGTGGCCTGGGACATCAACGCCCCGGCGTTCGGCGACCGGGTGATCACCGAGTTGTTCCAGAAGCACTCTTATCCCTTCGGCCTGATAGTCAACATTGAGGGAAACCGTTTCCTGGATGAGGGCGCGGATTTCCGGAACTACACCTACGTCACCTACGGCCGGGCTTTGCTCACCCAGCCCCAAGGGGTGGCCTTCCAGATCTTTGACGAAAAGGTCAAGCACCTGCTCAGGGACGAATACCACATTCCCCAGGTGACCATGGCCCAGGCCGACACCATCGCTGATTTGGCGGCCCGTTTGGACATAGACCCCGATGGCCTGGTCAAGACCATAGACGAATACAACGCAGCCGTGCGCACCGACATCCCCTACAACCCCACGGTTAAAGACGGGCGACACACTGAGGGCATAACCCCTCCCAAGACCAACTGGGCCGAGACCATCGACACTCCTCCATACGTTGGGTACGCCGTCACCACCGGCATCTCATTTACCTTTGGCGGGGTGAAGATAGACACCCGCGGCCGTATCGTGACCAACGCCCAAGAACCCATCCCGGGCCTCTACGCCGCGGGAGAGATGGTTGGCGGGCTGTTCTACTACAACTACCCCGGCGGCTCCGGTCTATCGGCCGGAATGGTCTTCGGCCGCCTAGCCGGCACCAGCGCCGGCCAAGACGCCATGGCCCTGAAGGACTGAAACCAGCGCCACGGCGGGCAGTGTATGAGACAATGTGGAGCGCCGCCTTACAATGCATGTTCTGCGCCGACACGATGAAATACGGTGGACAAGTCGTCTCATTCGACGTGACATTGCCTCATTGTGGCTACAAAGTGGCGCAAATCAATCGAATGGCGCTTCTAGGCGAAGCAGGTGAGAAAATCACCACTAAGACACGATTTAACCCCAGTTCTTGAGGTTTTACCGAATGTTTAGCAAGAAAGGTTGGCCACTTCGGGCAGGATGGATTATCGTCGTCGCTGTAGCCCTGGCTTTCATGGCCATTGCCATTAACACCGCCTTAAATCCGCTCTCACTTGAGGAGGCTTTTGCTGGAACTACCATTGCCGAGTTGCAGGCTGCGTCTCCGCAGTTGGCCAATGTGGTCCGGCACCTCTATGTGTCCATTGGCGTCCTGTTCTTCGGCGCCAACCTTCTAGTAGTCAGTCATGTTTGGAATCGAAGGGATAGAGGCGGTGAAGTTTGCCCCTGGCGTCCTGGGTGTTGAACCGCCAGTTAATGGTGGCTCGGGCGGCATTTCGCTCCGTGACCAGGGCCTAGACCT
>DAOUHE010000331.1:0-6728 GCA_034428715.1 Dehalococcoidia bacterium
CCGAACGCGGCTGCGGCTATCACCACCACCTGTAGTAACGACACCGTCAACCGGCGGCCGGTTTCCATGCCCGTTTCAGTCCCCCACTATGGCCCGGCGGGCCCGGTACATCGCCTCGAACCGAGGACGGTCGATCTCGTGCAGGCTGTAGTCCGCCTCCTCGAACCGGGCGATCACCACCTCCAGCGCCCGTTGGTCTATCGGTATCCCGCTGGTGACAACCATGACTTCCATTTCCCTGGGGGTGGCTTGGTCCGAAATGCTGGGGTCCCTCTCCCGCAACCATGGCAGGAAGGAGTTGTACCGGCGGACTACTTCCTCCCGGAAGTCCACCACTTCAAACTCAGCCTGGGCCGATATTGGAGCGTATCGGTCGTCGCCGCCGAAATTCACCTCCACCATGTACGTTCCGGGAATGTCGCCGGCCCAAGCCGTGCTGCACCGTCCCTCTACGTCGGTCACAAGTTCCAAGGGCCGGCCCGGCTCGCCCATGGTTGCCGTTATTCGCCTGCCGCTCACACTTTCTCCCAACACATCCGTAAGCGTGATATCTACGCTGACCTGCTCGCCGATCCCCCAAATGTTGGGGAGGTCTTCCGCCGGTTTTACGAAAACAAGGTCTATATGAGTGGCGATCAAGTGTCCGGGATTGGGGGCGCGCAGTCTGAACTCCGCGCTGGCGGTGACCGGCTGATGACTTCCGTCACCGGCGAAATGGGCAGTAACTATATACGTCCCCGCGGCGTTCCCGGACCAGCCCGCCATGCACCTGCCCCGCCGATCGGTTGTCAGCACTACCGGCTCCCCCGAACCGCCCCAGTCCAGTTTCACAACTGCCCGCCGTAACGGTTCCCCGGACTCTCCGGTCAGGACGCAGCGGAGCGATACTCGTTCGCCCACTTGCCAGACCTTCCCCCCGTCATCGGGCAACCCCGGGAAGGTAAGGTCAAGCAGGGCAGGGATACGCTCTCCCTCTTCGCCTGCGATCCTGGCTCGCCTCCTTGGCGCGGACAGCCGAAACGCCGGGAGGCCGCCGGACCGGCTGAGCAACCCCGCACCTGCCCGCACGGCGAAGAATGCGACCACGCAACCCAATACCAGTCCCAACGGCACTCCTATCCAGAGCTGCCAATTAAACCCGCCCTCGCTGGACGAGGGCAGCGCTACCGACTCGTCGGTACGCAAAATTTCGCGGCTGGCTTCATCGGACCTGGTTCTCCCTGAAGAGGCCGGTTTCTCACCGTCGAACTCGACAGTCTTTGGGAGGTTCGATTCATCGCCCTCAAACCTCACGCTTAGCGGGTTCTCGGAGGGATCTGTGCCCTCAAGGTTCGGTAGTTCGAATTTGGCGATGCCGTCAGGGCCTGTGATAGCAGTCGAGTCCGCACCGTAGTGAATCGCGGCGTTGGGAATGCCTTTGCCCTGTCCGTCCAACAACTGTGCCCCCACCAACAGGGGGCCTCCCGGCTCCGCTTGTTCCAGCGGAGTAACGACCAGGTTCGTATCCGACTTGACCTCTCCCTGCACTGTGGTCTCAGCCTCCAACTCGGGGACGCCCACTTCGAGCGGCATATCCCCCAAGGAAGCGTCCGGCGGCACCGGGTAGTCCAGGGAGAAAGCGCCGTTGGCGTCGGTGCGCGCCACTTCTTCTCCATCAACGGTTACGGCGGCGTCCGGTACAGGTTCGCCTCTTATTGATACCGTTCCCTCAAGCGCGAGTTCCCCGTCCCGCCCCACGGGTTCCAATGGCTTTACCGCAATTTCCGGCTCCCCTACGGTGACAGGGTTGGAGATTTGGGATGGTTCCAGATTGGAATCATCCCCACTGAAGTTGGCCTTAATATTGTGTGTTCCCGGACTGCCGATTGCTTGGTCTACGCTGAAGTTGCCTTCGGAGTCTGTGACGACGCTGCGGGTAGTTTCTTCCTCTATGGTGAGCTCCACTGTCTGACCCCCCAATGGGTTTCCAAAGTGGTCCCGCAGCTTTCCGCTGATGGAGAATTCCTCCCCGGGCCTGTCCGGCGGCAGTTCATCCAGTTCAAGGAGGGTGGGCATGGTAACCGGGGCGTCCAATAGCCCAGTGCTGCCCAAGAGGAAACCCGTGTCTTTCATTTCGACTGTCACAGAATGGGTCCCTGTTTCATCGAAACTGACCCCAAAGCTGAACTCCCCGCGGGCATTGGTCATCACTGGAGGCAGGGGGACTCCGTCAATCTTTACTAAGACCTCCTGGTGTGCGACGGCGCCGCCGGTTTCTTCCGACAGCCTCCCATGAAATTCAACCGGTGTGCCTGCTGAAATTTCGCTAGGACCCTTAAGGTCGAACCTGGTGCCCGAGTACACGCCAATACCGGGATCGCTCCACGATTCGGCATAGCCGGGACTCCCAAGGGCGTGGGCAATCAGTTGATAATCGCCCTTGGCAAATCGGCGAGGCAACTGAATTCCCACTGAAAACTGTCCCTGATTGGTGACGCCTGAACCCACCAGGACTCCGCCCTGCTCCTTTTTCTTGTTGATGAAAAATTCCACCTCCATTCCATCGATAGTGACCCCGGATGAAGAGATAACGGTTCCTCCGATGGTGAAGGGGTGGCCCAACCGCGTTCTGGTCGGCCATTCCGTTATTTTGGTTACAGTGTCCTCAACACTTGGAGCGCCTTGGGACAGAGGCCCATCGGCGGACACGCCCTCGGACGCCCTCTCTGGGGCTCCTCCCGCAGGAGTGGGATCGAAGCTGGTCCAACCAACGTCCTGCAACGCCACTTCCGCCCATTGGTGGGCCTGATTGGAGAAAACCGTTCGGGTCTCATCCGTCTCTCCGACGGCCCAACCGGATACTACCCTGGCAGGTATGCCAACCGACCGGGCCAAAACCGTGAAAGCGCTGCTGAATTGGCCACTGGTGCCCGTTTTGCTGTCAAAGAGAAACCAGTCCACCGGGTCCTGTCCGGTGGGAGGTGACTCCGACTCGGGACCGGCAAAAGCGTAGGTGTACTCTTCCCGGAGAAAGGTTTCGATTGCTTCGGCCTTCAGGTAAGGACTTTCGTGTTCACCGGTAATCGACCGGGCCAGGTCCCCTATGCGCTGGGGCAGGTTGTCGGGCAGTTGGGTATAGGCTGGTGTTTCAAAAGCCCCGGCTCCCACCAGTTCGTCCCTGGAAAACTCCACCTCCCTGGCAACCCATGCATATTCCTTTAGCGGGCCTTCGCTGGAGAAGGTTCCGCTTAAGAGGTCATAACTACCGTTGACCGAGATCTGCTCCACGCCTTGGGAGATGGGCATTCCTTGGCCCGGTATGTTTCCAACCATCGGATGCGCCGAGACCGTGATGTTGTTAGAGCCAGTGGACCTACCATGCCCGGGTCCTGGCCAAGGTAATTTGTGCGAGTCCACCTGCTGCGATGAATCTGATGGGGTTGAGTCCCAACCGGCAACCAGGGATGCGAGGTCCGCCCCTCTTTTGTAGGGCACCTCAGCGAGGTCCGCCTGGGCCCACCGCCCGTCCGCGTAAATGTCTCCGGTCGCCGTTCTCAGGTATCCGTCGCCGGGGCCGCCGGTGACCTGGAATAAAGGAGTAGCCGGTAACTCCTCCGCCTGCTCAGTGGCCGTCCCCGAGACCCAGGAGCTTGTATCGCCCCAATCGATTGCCGAGCCTCCGTTCTCCAACCGGGTAACGGAGGCTCCCATAGCCTGCAGGGTTTCTTCCGCAGACTCCCAGGCCCATTGCCTGTCGCCAGGCAATCTCTCTGCCAGTTGGTCCACAACCGGCGAACCCTCACTGGTCAACAGGTCTACCTGTCCCGATATGACGGCAGCCAAGCCGGGGTTTTCTGATGCGATGCTTTCCAGCGTTGATTCGAGCTTGGGATCAATGCCGGCCTCTTCTACAGCAGCGGCTGCGTTCCCGAAACCCGGCGTTCTGGACGGGGCGCCTCCGGGAGCGGTTGGTTCGAATGTTACCCAACCCAGCTCGTTAAAGGCTACTTCCGCCCATTGGTGAGCTTGGTCGGTGTGTATAGTTTGCAGCCCCTCCACCGGCGAAACGGCCCAGCCGGACACTACCCGCGCGGGAATTCCCACTGACCTTGCCAGCACCACGAAGGCGCTGCTGAACTGGCCGCATGTGCCCGTTTTACTCTCGAAGAGAAACCAGTCCACCGGGTCCTGTTTCGGTGGTGGAGAACCTGAGTCCGGCGTGGCGAAGGCGTAGGTGAAGCGGCCTCGGAGGAAGGTCTCGATAGCCTTGGCTTTCCGGTAAGCGCCGGCGTGTTCGTCGGTAATCGAACGGGCCAACTGCCGTATACGTTGAGGCAGGTTATGCGGCAGTTGAATGTAGGCGGGACCGGGAGATGTTGTTGCCCGTTCCAGTTGGTCCGAGGTGAACACGGGAAGGCGGACGGTCCATGCTACCTCAGGAAGCGACGTCTCGCTACGAAAAGTCACGCTGAAGGGCCGGTAGGCCCCGGTGGCCTGGATGTAATCCAGATGCAGGGATATGGGCAATACGCCCCCGGGGATTTGAGCCGCCGTGGGAACGGGGCTTACAGTGATTTCGTCGGGCTCAGAGATTTTCCCAAGACCTTCCGCCGGCCAGGCCAGCAGCGCGGACCCGGCATTTTGCGGTGGGGAGAGACCGGTACTAATTTGTTCGGGAAGCGTTTGGCTGACCAGTTCTCGCACCCGGCTGCTCCCATTATAGGGAAGCTCCACCTGGGGCATCTGGGTCCAACTTCCGTTTGTATATACATCGCCAACGCCCGTCCGTAGATACCTGACCCTGACGGCGCCCTTCACCCGGAAGACCGGCGTATGCGATGGCCCGCCCGCTTGGCGAGTGGTGGCGCCTGGGCTTACGCTGGATGGAACGTTACCCAACGACACCAAGCTGCCGCCGGTTTCCAGAGGACTGACGGTGGCGCCCTGTCCAGCCAGAGCCTGTTCCGCGGCCTGCCTTACCTCCGGGGCTGCGTCGCTCAGGGCCTGTGCCACTGACGCCAGTGCCTCGGGATTGTCCAACTTCCCCAAGGCTTCTACCGCGGCTTTCCGCACATCGGGGTCGTTGGCAAAAGCGGCTGCGGCCAGTGGCCCGATAGCGGCAGAGCCACCTGTGTCGGCCAGGGCTTCAGCCAAGGAACCCAGGACCTCAGAGTTACCCGACTCCGCCAACGCTTCCACAGTGTCGGCCAGTATCTCCTCGTCTACGCTGGCCAGGGCTTCAGCCAAAGCCGCCATAGTTTCCGGGTCACTCGAATCCGCAAGTGTTTCCACAGTGCCAGTCAGGACCTCTTGGTCGACGTCGGCCAAGGCTCCAGCTAAAGCCGCCATAGTTTCCGTGTCACCCGAATCCGCAAGCGCTTCCACGATGCCGGCCACGACCTCAGGACCAATATCGGACAAAGCCTCAGCGAAGGTCGTCACATCTCCCGGGTCCGCCGAATCCGCAAAGGCTTGGGCAACCGAGGCCATGACCTCCGGGTCTACGTCAGATAAGGCTCGCGTCAAGGTTGCCGAAGCCTCGGGATCGCCCAACTCCCCCAGAGCTTCGACCGCAGTAGCCACGAGTTCGGGATCGGCATCGGCCAGGGTGCGGGCCAAGGCTGCGGCGGCTTCCGGGACCCCCAACTTCATCAATCCTTCGACGGCAGTCGCCGTAAGCTTCGGGTCGGCCGCGGCCAACGCTTCCGTTACGGCCGCGGCCGGCCCCCGCTGGCGTAGTGCATTGACTTCCTCGGCGTATGCTGCCGTGGGTTCCATTTGTGTAGGGTTCTTGAAAAGATTGAGACCCTTGACGGGGGATAACCCGAGCAACCCGAAGACCAGAATAGCAGCCAAGCATAGCGCCAACGGCAGAATCGAGAAGCGGGACCTGGTAACTCCCACGAGCATCGCGGAGAGAACAATGGTGATCAACAGCGTCAAAACCCAAGGATTCATCCCTGCGGACTCAATTTGATGGTCCGCATAGGGAACGCCGCCGTACGGAAGGCTTCCAAGTAACGCCCCCGACACAAACAGGTAAATGCCCAAACCCACCATCGACGCTGCCGGAGCCATCGCACAGGCCATAACCCAACGGGGTGTTCCTGGACGATCCTTCAGCCACCGCCGGAAGAGAACAATGCCACCGGCTCCCAAGACAATGCACGCGACCGTCGCGAGAGTGGCTATCAGGGAAACGCCGCTGGGGACCTTGAAAGTCGGGCTTGACGATGGTCCGTCCCCGGATGAATTGTTGCTACCGGTGGATGTAAGGTCGATGAATAAGTCGAAAAGGAAAAAGAAGCAGCCCAGCGCAACCGCCAATAGGACCAGCAGCCCTACGCGAGGCCCAATCCTGTGGAGCAGCGCCATCACGGGCAGATAATACCACACGCCCGATGGTACATTTTGACGGTCACGAGATATGCCTCGAGGTGGCGTTTACCGGGAGCGCTGGGGCATCTTGTGCAGTGATTCTGAAGGTTAGGCTATTGGGTTGCGTAGCCTTTCCCGATCAAGTGCTGGCTCTTAGGCTTTGGTTTAGCCCGAATCCACCGAAGGAGGGCGTCGGGTCAGCGTCCTGAAGTGGCCAAAGGGTGCTCCTCTGAATCTGGGATAACCGGTCCCGGAAAAGGAGCACCCAATAGATGCTACCACGCCACCAACCCGACCGCATCCGCATCGCCTTCGACGATCACCGCCTGGTGGCCAATGCCGGGCTGATTCTTCCGTCCACCCTCGCCCTG
>DAOUHE010000332.1:0-8867 GCA_034428715.1 Dehalococcoidia bacterium
CCCAGCAGGGATCAGAAGCTCTTTCAGAGCAGGCCGGATGTCGATCCCGCAGCACTTGCCGACGTGCCAGCCGACGACCTGAAGGCCGGCCTTCTCGGGGAACCGCAAGATTTCCTCCTTCTGAGCAGCCACGCTAAGGTGAGTGCCCTCGGATACCCCGCCGGACCCGGCGGGGTATCCGCCTTCCTCGAAATGATCAACCATACTTGAACCTCCCTGGGTTAGAATTCGGAATGACGCCACGGACAAAGCCCGCGACTTGCGTGTGACGTAAAATCAAACCACGGACGCCGGGAGAGAACCCCCGGCAGAGGAGAAACTCCCCATGACCATCAACGCCACAAAGCGCTTCCCCCTGGACCCACTCCTGGAGTGCGGTCAGTGCGGCGCTCCCATGCACCTGGAGGACAGACCGGCCCCGGTCTACACCTGCCCCGGCAATCCGGACCAGACGGAGCCCTGCCAGGCACCGGCTCTCCGCGCCGAGGACCTTAACCGGCACCTGCTCGGCCAGGTCATGAGCGCGATCATCACCGACAGCACATTCCCTGGTTTCAGGGCAGAGGTAGGCGCAGCCCTGGCCGAGGCCGGCCAGGGACCCCCCGGAGGAGGATGAACTTCGCAGAAATGCCGTCGAGCCGGAATGGCTCCTGGCAGAGCCCGAGGCCGGAGCGGTCTTGAGCAGATTCATCTTCACCTTCTCCATCGCAACTTTCCTTTTCCTAGCTCACTGAGTGGGGGACGGTTTTTGGGTCGATTTTCCCTTTATGCGTGCAGGCATGGTGTCCTCCGAGTTTTAACAATAAGACAAATGAGCAGCGCATTTTCAGTTCGCTCCAACTCTTCCTTTCTGATAAACCCCGGCCTCGTGGGGGTGCAAGGACGTGACTCCCACCAAGCTATTTTAGCGATTCCTCGATTCCGTAATTCGTACCTTTTGCATCCCAAATCCGGGCCGTGGGGACCGGTACGACAGTTTTGCAATTTTCTCCCAAAACCAAGGCTCGAAAAACCAAGGAGGCCACGCCACGAAAGATACGCTGCTGACTCCAGAACAACAGTCCGAGATCGATGACCAGAGATCTATGCTGCACCAGACCCGGCGGGCCACAGTGCCGGCGCTGGAGGATCTGCTCTACCTGCCCATCCCCCTGCTGGACCACGGCTTCATCCGACCCACCGACTACATGGGCGACGACCCGGCCATCGTGCAGTCCGCCCGGGTATCCTACGGCCGGGGCACCCGGCGAATATCCGACGACCGGGGGCTGATCCGCTACCTCATGCGGCACCAGCACACCACCCCCCTGGAGATGTGCGAGATCAAACTGCATTGCAAAATGCCGATCTTCGTAGCCCGCCAATGGGTGCGGCACCGCACCGCCAACCTGAACGAATACTCAGCCAGATACTCCATCCTCGACCGCGAGTTCTACATCCCCAGCCAGGAGGTAATGTCCGCCCAGTCCCAGACCAACCGGCAGGGAAGGGGGCAGCAACTCTCGGCGGAGGAGGCCCAGCAGGTACAGGAGCTCCTGATCCAGGACGCCATGAGGGCCTACGACCACTACGAGGAAATGCTCAATGAGGAGCGGGAGGGACGGCCACGGGACCCCTCGCGGATCGGACTGGCCCGGGAGCTGGCCCGGATGAATCTCAGCCTCAACTATTACACCCAGTGGTACTGGAAAATCGACCTGCACAACCTGCTGAACTTCCTGCGGCTGCGGGCCGACCCCCACGCCCAGCACGAAATCCGGGTCTACGCCGAGGCGATCCTGGACCTACTGGTGAAGCCCTGGGTGCCACTGACCCACGAGGCCTTCCTGGACTACCAACTCAATGCCAGAACCTTCTCTTCCCAGGAAATGATGCTGCTGAAAACCCTCATCGGGAAACACCAAGCGGAGTTGGAGGAACTCCGCCCCACGGTGAAAATGTCCCAGAGGGAATGGGAAGAAATGCTGGAAGTCCTGTCTCAAAAGAGCTGAAGGCTTCGATCCCCTTCTCCTGGCCTTATTTATCAGAACCGAAGGCCCGCCCCTTTCATCAGGGCGGGCCTTTCTATTGGAGAACCAAGAAGGAGAACAGCCAGCCCGCAGTCCTCCCATCAACGAAGCGGGAAAACGAATCCCCATCCACCAAATTCTGCAATCTCAAACCCACCATATACTGAGAGAGCAAAGAGTCCAGCGCCCTAGGGCGGGAAGACAAACCCTTCAAAAATCATCAACAGGGAGGAATCCGAGATGCGTTACCTGGCCGCAATTCTAATCCTGATGACCGTACTCCTGGCATCCATATCCTGCGGCGGCGGCGCCCCGGACATCGGGCCCGTCACAGAGCCACCACCGGAGAACGCAGTCAGTCCCGTTACGGGTCCTCGATCCGTTCCTGTACCACTTGCCCAGCCAGTTCCGGGAACGGAATCCCAACCCGGGACACCGGCAGCATCCGCCGCGACACGGGAGACGAAGGTCCCAACGGACTCTCCCCGGGAGCCTGAGCCGCCGCCGGACCTCGCCCAGGAAACACCAGGCGCCACCAGTATGGAAGAATCCACGCCGGAAGCTTACGCCAAAACAACGCCTGTGCACCTGGCAACCCCGGCTCCACGGAGTGAAGGGCGTGACCCGGGTACGTACAGCGCCACAACGAAAGATTACGCCGAGGCCTACTCCAGCCGCAGGCCCCCAGACACTGGAGAGCACGGCGGCCGCTCCTCAGAAACAGGAAAGCACGGCAGCCGGCCCATCCAACCCCAAGCGGACCTCAAGGCCGGCTAGGTGGACGACAACCAACGCTGGAACGAGTACCTGCGGTTCGTCGCGGACTATGAGGGCCCCCCGGTCCACCGCACCAGCCTGGCGGACCGGCAGATAATCATCGTCCTGGACCGGGATGGAAATCCCGTGCCCAACGCCCTCGTCACCGTAAGCGACGGCGGGAAGGAGCTGGCGGAGTACCTCACCTACGCCGACGGCCGGACCCTCCTCTTCCCGGATGCCCTCCAAGGCCGGCCAACCTCCAGGAGCGGCGAGAGCCAAAGGGAGAAGGGCCAACTGAGCATCAGCGTGGAAAGAGACGGCTTCACCGCGGAAAGGAGCATCATCCTCGGGGAAGCCACGACCCACGCCATCACGCTGAACGGAAAGATGACCTACGGCAACAGCGTACCCCTGGACGTGCTCTTCCTGCTGGACTCCACCGGCAGCATGGACGACGAGATCCAACAGATCAAGGCCACCCTGCAATCCATCGCCAAGCGGGTATCCAACCTGCCGGCCAACCCGGACCTGCGGTTCGGAATGGTCAGCTACCGGGACCGGGAGGACAGCTACGTCACCCGGCTCCACGACTTCGACGGAAACGTGGAACGGTTCCAGCGGACGATCCGCGGCGTGGAGGCCAGCGGCGGCAGCGACTACCCCGAGTCCCTGAACCAAGCGATCCACGAAGCGGTGAACGACGCCTCCTGGCGGGAGAACTCGATAAGGCTGACCTTTCTGATCGCCGACGCCCCGCCCCACCTGGACTACCAGCAGGACGAGGACTACGCGGCAGAGATGGTGCGGGCCCGGGAGAAGGGCATAAAGATATTCTCCGTAGCCAGCAGCGGGCTGGACCAACAGGGAGAGTACATCTTCCGGCAGATCGCCCAGCAGACCATGGGAAGCTTCCTGTTCATCCTGTACCGGGATGGCCCCCAGGGAAAACTGGACACGCCCCACAGCGTGGAGCAGTTCACGGTAAACAACCTGGACGGGCTGATCGTCCGGCTCATCGAGATGGAGCTAGCGGGGATCGAGGGCGGAGAGAAACCGGGGATGAGGATGAAGTAGATCCTGCGGCAATTCCAGAATACACACTTCTGCTTTGGAACCAGCATGGGCCAGATCCTACGCCATCTCCCTGAAGCTGACGGGCAGCCCGGCCCCTGGTGAGAGGCCTCGCCGGGCTGCCCTAGAACCAAATGGAGATGAGGAAATGACAAAACAGAAACTCTTCGAGACCCATGGGAGAATCCTGCTGCAGGCCGCGAGCCGGCGGGGGTGGCACACAATGCCCGAGGGTGGAACAAAAGCCATCAAGGAAGGACTCGTCCGAGAATCAGACCCTACCTGGATGTACAGCGATGACCACCGGGCATCCAACGGCTTCACCCTGACGGACCTGGGCCGCGAAATCATGGTCGACCGGGGATACATCTGCCAGTGCGCGGGCTGCGTCCACAAACGGTGCGGCCCCACGGTGACCAACCAGCAGTACTGCCCGAACTGCCAGGCCGGCATCCAGCAGTACGGGACAACCGAGACCCCGGCGGGCACCAGCTGCAAGTTTCACGCCAGAATGATGCGGGACGAGTCCTCCTGAGGAGCCGGGAACGAAGCGCCACATGATTCCCCACTCCCCAGTTGACCAAAAGCAAAACCCCAGCCCAGCAGTCGACCGAGACGAAGAGGCAGCTGCCTGCGGCTCTTACCAGCAAAACCCTGATCCTACTTCAGCCTGATAGTCTGGATCCAGAATCGCCGAACAGGAATACCTGGGCAAAAAAAATCCGTGAGATCTCGGCCGACTGGAGAGCCATGAGAACCATGATCCTGGTCGCCGCCGGACTCCTCACGCTGGCAATGGCGTGCTCATTCACCGGAACCCCCACGCCGAGACCGACCTACACCCCATACCCTACGTACACGCCATACCCCACGTACACGCCAGTCCCGCTTCCACCCATGGAGCGAACCGCCGGCATCAAGCCGGTGGACGGCATCGCTATGGAGCAGAACGTCAGCCTGAACTGCGACAACATCCTCAAGAACCAGCTGACCTTCCAGCGGGGGGCCAGCACCACGCATCGGATGAACGTCGTCATCTCTCAGATCCAGGCGCAGCAGCAGGAGTGCGAAGCCGAGGTCTGGAATCCGACGGTGGTGGACTTGTCTACTGATGTCGGGAACTGCTATGGGAATGTCGGCACGGCTGCCACCAGTGCTGACGAAACTGAAGCTTCGAAGAAGTCGAAGGTTGGTGATGCGAACATGCCTGCCGGCCTCTTGGTTCGGGAATCCTCTGCCTACAGCAGTCGTACAGCGTCCGGCCGCGACAACGAGAACAACATCATCGTCTACTTCAACCTCGATGTTTCCAAACGTCCCTCCGATGGAGCCAGCTGCTGGCTCTACTACTCTCGTCTCAGGCAGTGGCATCAGAACTTCTACACCGTCACCGTGAGGGAAGAATCAAGCAGAGCAAACTTACCGACCACCCCAACCCGGCCTACCCCTACCACCTCAACCCGGCCTACCCCCACCAGGCCGCATATACCTTCGACGCAGGAACTCCGCGGAGGAACCCAGACTCCGCCAACGTCAACGCCAGTCCATTCTCCTACAGCCGAAGATGCCATACCAGAATGGGCGTACGAGAACCACCCATCCCTAACAGAGTACATTCTGAATCTGCCCTGGGCGAGCAGGAAGCTCACCGCTTTCGAGATCAATACCGTCGAACTCTTGGTCAGATACGCAGTGATCCACTCAAACGGCATCGAGTACACCATCAACGAAAACCTACTCGCTGAACCAGATCCCTTCGCCATAGACATAATCCAAGAGTTCGCATCATACGAGAGCGCCCCAGAAGTGACAGACCCACGACAAATCAAAGTTGAACGAAGACTGATCAACCTACCTCTACGTGGCCAGACGAACCTCTTGATTCTTCGAGCACAACCAGGATCAACAGTGGCCATGAACCTCCTTGAGAACGCCGTCAGATCAGCAGAAAGATTTATGGGGATCCCGTTTCCCACTGATCAAGTCACGCTCCGGTTCACCAAATTAAACGTCCCAAAGAACTACGCTGGAAGCTTCACCTCAGGCACATTCTCCGGTGGCCAAGTCCAGATCCTTCCCACATACGACCAGCACCCCCTTGTGACGACCCACTACTCACCAGGTAATGAGAAGCGCTTGGCGGAGATAATTACCCACGAGGTGGCACATTACTACTGGCACCACCACGCGGCTTGGATCAACGAAGGCATGGCCGAAATCATAGAAGCGTACATCGAAAACGACCGCGTAGGCATTCCGATAGCATCTTCTAAACCACGATGCACCATATACCAATCCATAATCGAATTGGAAATCGACTCGCCCACGGTAAGCAAAATCTCAAAGTATCTATGCAACTACACCATGGGAAAATCATTCTTCTTAGACCTGCGCGACATTCTTGGAAACCAGAAGTTTATACAATCAGTCCGCCAACTATACAAAACGAGAACCACGCCACACATCGAATCAGTCAAATCTACGTTCCCAAACTCAGGTGAAACGCCAAAGGTCATCAAGCAGCATTACTACGGAGATCCCAACCCACAGAGCATCAAGCCATCCCCGCAGCTCCCAACGATCCAGCTAACTTCCGCCAACCTCCACCTAGAGCGTGAGCAGACTCTGCCACCATGGGACAAGACCCCGTTAAGGTCGATCTCCGCATCCAAGTACTACGGCCCAATAGTTCTACTCGTTACTACCTCATCCCATACTGGACAAGACTCGTGGCAAATGGTGTGGGGTAATTACGTAACACTGACAGTCAAGCACGCAGAATCCGACTGGAGCGAGCAACGCATTATCGAAGCCGCAACTGGGGCAAGTAGCCTTCACCGAATCGGTCCCAGAAGGACACCCTGGTTACCAGGGAACTACCTAGCGAGCATCGAGCAACAAGGCAAAAAACTCGCCGAAATATCATGGACAGTCACTCCATGACAATGGACTCCGCGCCGGCGTCAATGTGTGCCGGCGCGGAAAACCCCGAACACTGGGAGGGGAGAGTGAGCAGAGCAGACCATCCCCTCCGGGCGCGAGGTCCTGGAAGTACTGGACTCGACCCACCACCTGGCCCTAGTGGAAGGCAGCGGAATCGACCACCCCCCACTGACCAGGAGAGACAGACCACGCAAGATCATGCTGGGAGCATGAGAAAAACGAAGTAGGGTTGCATGAAACACGTCAAGCTGGTCCAAATGGACGGGAAACTCCCGAACCTGGCCCTCATGAAGCTGGCCCATTGGCACCTGGAGCAGGGCGACGAGGTCACGCTGTCCCGGTTCGTCCAACGAACCCTCTTCGAACGGGAGGAGTTCGACCTGGTCTACGCCTCAGCCATATTTTCCCACTCCGCCCCCCGGCTGGAGGAGCTCCGGGGAGTCCACCCGGAGGCCATCATGGGCGGGACCGGCGCCGGCGGGGATCTTTCCCTGACGGTAGAGCAGGTCTTGGGAATCGATGAATACGAACGCTACGACTACTCGATCTACCCCGAGTACCCCTGGAGCATCGGCTTCACGCAGAGAGGATGCCGGCTCAACTGTGGGTTCTGCGTGGTGCCCAGGAAGGAGGGAAAACCAAAGTCGCTCAACACGATTCAGGACATCTGGAGACCGGAAACCCAGCGGAACATCGTACTCCTGGACAACGACTTCTTCGGCCAGCCCAAGGAGCAGTGGCAGGCCAGGGTCGATGAAATCCGGGAAGGACGCTTCAAGGTCAACTTCAACCAAGGCATCAACGTGAGACTCATCAACGACGAAGCCGCTCAGGCCCTCGCCTCCGTGCGATACTACGACAGCCGGTTCACCCGGCGCCGGCTCTACACCGCCTGGGAAAACCTGGGGCAGGAGAAAATCTTCTTCCAGGGAGTAGACCGGCTGGAAGCCGCCGGAATCCCACCCCGGCACCTGATGGTCTACATGCTGGTGGGCTACGGGCCGGGGGAGACCATAGAACAGGTGCTCCACCGGCACCGGAGGCTAGAAGAACGGGGCTGCCGGGCGTTCCCGATGGTCTACGGGGAGAACCGGGAACTCAAGGACTTCCAGCGCTGGGTCGTCCGCCGCTACAGCGAGTTCATCCCCTGGCAAGACTATAGGAAAACAAGCTAATGAACGACCACCGGGGATCCGGGCGAAGGGCGGCATGATTCATCAATTCATCCCGCTGGCGTGCATAAAAGCCAGCGAAAGGCCCGCTCCCGCCAGAGAGGCCAGCGCATAATTCCGGAAGGAGAACATGCTCTACGTCGACCACGCGAAAATCCCCGACGGCCGGATGCTGATGTCCCACCTACTGGCCGACACCCCGGAGGAACTCCGGGAGATGGCCAGGAAGCTGGAGATCGAGAGGCATATCCAGTACCCCGGGACACCCAAGGAGCATCTGGACGTCTCCGAGTCCAAGAGGGCAGGAGCCATCAGAATGGGCGCGGCGTCCGTCACCGGCCGCCAGCTGGCGGCGATCATCCGGTCAAAACGCAGCCCCCACGGCGTTACCAGCCAACACTCCGGTGCCGGAGGGCCAAGGCAACAGCCGTCCTGACGAAGGCGCCAACGTCGCCGGGGTGACATTTCTGCCGAACGGTGAGACGGACATTCATGCTGAACAGCGACAGCCGAACGTAAGCGCTCTTCCAAGGGTGCGGCCAGCCTGGCGAAGTCCAGTTGCTCGTCAATCTGGATCAGGAGATGGTTGGGGTCAGTGAAATCCCGCAAGGGCCTGCTGGTGAACTGGAAGAGGGTGGAGTCCCTGCGGCAGCGGTCCAGAGATTCGAGCATCAATACTCCTAGCCAATTGACGGACTGCACGGCCGTTGTAGCTCAGGAGTCGCCCGGGTCTACGGTTATGTCACCTTTTTCAACAAGCCCTTCCCACATCCCTTGACAGCGAGCGGGGTTATCGTCGCGGCCTGTTCAAGAAAATGGTGCTGGCGAGTCTTCTAAATTCTTCGACGTCAATCTGGCCGGTGGATACGCGCCATACCAGCCACGCAGCGGCGCCGACCAGCCAACCGATTAG
>DAOUHE010000333.1:0-1633 GCA_034428715.1 Dehalococcoidia bacterium
CAATCCCGATTTCGACCGGTCCTGGATCCTGGGAAACCATCATCATAAGGTGGATGGAGCACAACCCATCATCGGGGTGAACTACAGCCGCCGCATCCCGGATCACCGGACGCCCATCAAGAACCTATACCTGGCAAACACTACCCAGATATACCCGGAAGACCGGGGCACCAACTACTCGGTGCGCATGGGCCGCAGGGTGGCACAGATGGTGTTGGAGGACCACGAAGCCGCCTGATGGCCGTGGCTCCGTTCGCCGGCGCGGTTGCAATTTCTCCCCATGCAGTTAGAATTAAACGACCGGCATTTATGGGGAAATCTGCTTACCGAATCACCCGCCTAATAAGCCTTTATTTCGGCAACCAACGAGAAGCATGGGCCATACCTGCCCATAGGAGCGCACCGTGACCGACGAGACCATACCTTCCGAGACCATAGGCGAATCCCGCCGCAGCTTTCTGACAAAATTGGGCCTGGGAACTGCCGCCCTAGCCCTGGTTTCCGTCCCGTTTTTCCCCTGGGGCCGAAACAAGACCAGCCAGGCCTCCGCAACGAGCGGAGATTTTCCCGGAGAGGACTCCATTTTCCACCCACGCTCCGACCCGAGGCTCTAGCGCCACTCCGCGTCCGCACCCTGCCAGTCCCTCACGACGACGGGAATCAACCCTCCCATGGTGATCAACACCCAAGACGCGCTTACGGCCTAAGCTTGAGAGATGGAAAAAGCTTCACCGCCAGACGGTAAGTCCAGGGACTGAACAGGGCGCCCAAAATCCAAGCGTAGATGCTCAAGCCATAAGGATGGGCGAGAAGGGCAAGTACGGTATGATGCCGAACTCCCTTCATGTCCTCGAGGCTAAAATAAATCCTGGCTACGTGCGAATGCAGAAATCTCAACATCCTCGGATGGGCACGCAAATCAACCTGGTACTTTTCGATATGTTCCAATCTGCCTATCAGAACGTTTCTGGGCTCAGACCCGATGCGCTCGTAGCCATGGGCAAGATATTTGTGCACCAGCACCCGATCAGTGAAATCTAGCTGGTAGCGGCGGGTAAAACGGAGCAGGTAGTCACGATCCTCTCCGGCGGTAAATGTCTCGTCCCAGAGTATCTCCGAGGAGCCCGGGGTGTGCTTTACCATGATGCAATTCGTATCCGAGACCCCGGCGCGCATGGTTAGGAGGTCATCGAAGACCTTGCCCCGCACTAGTGGTAAATTCACCCTCGGTGGATCGGAATCAACTATAAGGATTCCGCACGTCACGACTCCGAGGTTTTCCAGTTTTGAGTTTTCGAATACTTGGAGTTGTTCCTCCAGCCTCTTCGGCAGCATTTCATTGTCCGAATCCAGGTAGGCCAGGTACTGTCCACGAGCGGCGCGGATAGCCGTGTTCCTGGCCGCCCCGCCTCCGCCATTGGTGTCCCGGCGCAGGTAGCAGATGCGCGGGTCTTGGAAATCGAAGACCACCTGCTTGGTGTGGTCCTCTGATGCATCGTCTACCCCTAGAAGTCTGGCCGAAAAGTGCACTGACCTCGACTGTTCCGATATAATTGTCAGGATAATTTAATGGGCGTGGGAGGCAGGGGATGCTGGGAAAACGCTCTAAACAGCTGGGGTTCCTGGAAGCGGA
>DAOUHE010000334.1:0-1500 GCA_034428715.1 Dehalococcoidia bacterium
ATTACCGGCACTATTCGCCGATAGTGTCAGTGCTGGGATCAGCGGTGCGCTATATCGTTGGATAGACAACCCATTCAGCCTACGCTAACATCCGATGATGGCCAGTGAGCGAATCCAGTGCCGCATCGACAGTCTGCTAGACGAGGCCGATCAGGCTATTGCTCATGAAGACTGGTCCACCGTTGCCAGTCGCGCCCGGTCGGTCTTGAAATGCCAGGCGGACTTTGGGGTTGAACTGGAGCCGGAGAGAGGCCTTTTCGCCGTCACCCATGGGGTGCCTCCAGGATGCTTACGCTACCTATATAAAACTCGCCAAGCTATGGGGTAATTATAGCCATATCGACGGCCAACGTCTCACAAATGGACAATGGTTTAAAGAATGCCGACGATTTACTCAGAGGGATATTCACCCATATGGGAAATGTGGGTTTATAGGTAGTATCATTTGTCCCAATCGGTTCGCTTAAATCCCGCAGGCCGTTAAAAGATCGTGCATTGGGAAAGGAGGCCCTTATGGATAAAATAAGACGTAATTACCCGGATATCGCCCCTACTGGACCCAGCTACAGCAGGGTCGTGCGCGCCGGCAATCTGGTGTTCATCGCCGGTTGCACGGCCCGGGATACCCAGGGCCAAGGAAAGCCGGTGATGGAGCAGTTGCGGTTTACCCTGGACCGCATAGTTCGCATAGTAGCGGCCGAAGGAGGCTCGCCGGAAGACATCACCAAGATAACCACCTTCGTAACCAGCATCGCCGACTGGAGGGCCAATGCCGAAGAGCAGGAGATCTTGTTCAAAGAATATTTCAAGGGAATTTATCCAGCCAATACTCTGGTGGAGATCACGGCCTTGGCAGAGCCCGGTTTGGATGTAGAGATCGACGCCATCGCGGTGATCGATTAAATTCCCGAACCGGCGCCCAAGGGTTTCACAAAAGCCAGATACATCAGAATCAAAACCACGCGGCAACCTACATTAGGAGATAAAGAAAGGTTACGCCATGACCACACTGATCAAGGCTAGAAGGTTGATTGATGGCAAGGGGACAGTCTTAGATAACGCCGCCGTGCTGGTGGAAGGAGACCGCATAACGACCGTGGGGACTCAAGACGAGTTGGCGCCCCCAGAAGGCGTGGAGATCATCGACGGCGGCGGGATGACTGTCATGCCAGGTTTGGTGGATGCCCACGTCCATCTAGTAAACACCGGCGAGGCCTTCAGCGCCCGTGACGCCCGCACGGCCACCGACGATGAGATGACGGTGTTGGCCGTGAAAAACGCCTTTCTGGCAATTAAGACGGGCGTCACCACCGTAAGGGACCTGGGCGGCAAAGGGTTCATCACCGTGTCGGTGCGAGATTCGATAGAAAAGGGAGTGATACCGGGGCCCAGGGTAGTCTCTTGCGCCGCGGCTTTGACCATCACCGGCGGACAGTCTCATTACAAATCCTTGGAGGCGGACACCGCAGACGAAATGAAAAAGGCGGTGCGTTACCTGAT
>DAOUHE010000335.1:0-2610 GCA_034428715.1 Dehalococcoidia bacterium
CTCTGACCGTCACCCGGGCCATGGAGACCGACCTCGAAATGGGCTACGATCATCCCCTCGATGTGGCGTAGACCACGTCGCCATGTAGCCGCTTACCCGGCTCTGACCACTTTCCGGCCAAATTTCTAGGGGTAAGATTTAACCTCATATAACTCCCCATTTTTTGGGGTTTGCAGCACATGAAAGCGATTTATGCACTTTCCTCCGCCGAGAGGAAGTGTGCAAAATTCACCAGGCATGGAAATCCAATTTTGCACAGATCCACGCTCGTGTGTAAACAAAGCGGACAATCCCTTTCAGATATAAGCAACCTCGTGAAAGGACAAACAGAAGATGACAGTTTCCCGACGACGGCCGAGCCTCGTGCTGGCGGTCCTCTGCCTCGCAGCAGCCACCCTGGCACTCGTGTTCGCAGCCTGCGCCCAGGCAGCAACACCCGAACCGGACCGCGGGAGCGAACCAACATCCGGACCAACACCCACGCAGGCCAAACAACCAACTCAGGTGCCCACGCCCCCCACAGCGGCACCGGATACCGACGGACGAACGCCGACCATACCGACGCCGACCATACCGACGCCGCCTCCCTTCCAAGAAGCCACGGAGCAGCCCGAAGTCACGACAGTGGCCAGACCAGCACTGCGCTCCAGCATTCCATTCATTCAAGTATCTGCTGGCTTCTTCCACACTTGCGGGTTACGGGAGGACGGGACCATCACCTGTTGGGGCGCCCACGGGCAGGACGAGCGCCTGACAGAGTCCGCCGGGCTTATCGACTCGCCCCCAGGCAGCTTCTCTCAGGTCGACGCCGGACACCTTCATTCCTGCGCCATACGCCAGGACGGGGCGGTGAAGTGCTGGGGAAGCATGTCCATAGAGGGCGATGATATGCCTCCCGAGGGAAAGGCTATGATGGAAGCCATGTGGGCGCCTCCCCAAGGCCGGTTCATATCGGTGAGCGCGGGGTTCCTGTTCTCATGCGGAGTGAGGATCGACAACAGCGCGGAGTGCTGGGGTACCATCGTCGTCGTCTCCCAAGGTGCGTTCGCCCCACCGGAGGGGGAATACACCTCCGTCAGCGCGGGCGCCTACCATGCCTGCGGGATCCGTGTCGACCAGACCGTCATCTGCTGGGGCAGTAATCGAGGATTTGACGGCGAGTTTCTGGGCCAGGCGACACCGCCGGACGGCCCATTCCAAGTCATCAACGCCGGGGCTTTCCATACCTGCGGGTTCAGGCCTGACGGGGAAATCAGGTGCTGGGGGAGTATCGTGGGTGGCGTGGACGGCGAAGTCCAGACCTGCGAGCAGCAACCCGACGGAACCAGCAAGTGCTGGGTGGACGAGAGGGAGAACGAAAGCTACAAGGCATGGGGAGGCGGCGCGGACAGCGCACCCGACGGCAACCTCAAGGCCATGGACAGCGGCGACACCTTTGCGTGTGCGTTGTGGGACGGTGGCCACATAGGGTGTTGGGGATTCGGCGGTATCAATGACTCGCCGCCACCGGGCATCTTCGAGGCGGTTACCGTTGGCGAGGGTCACGGTTGCGGACTGCGACCGGATGGCAGCATCGAATGTTGGGGAGACGACACCTTTGGCCGGGCCAGCCCACCATAAATGTGCTCACCTTCAAGCAGACTTTGGAGGTGCAGGCCTCCAAGTGGAACGGACCCTACCCCAGGAAGAGACGTAGAGCGGCCATCTACGCCCGCCTGTACATACGCCCGCCTGTCCATAGATGAACGAGGCATCATGTCCGTAACCGGCCAGAAGACGGATTGCCGCCGGCAAGGCGAAATGCTCGGATTTGAGGAAATGGACGACTTCGTGGACGAATCCATCGCCGAAGCCACGCGTTCAGCACATTGCGGGACGCTCAGACGACCAATCCCCGGGCCTTCCGGACCGGCCATGGGCAGTTCACGCACAACTTGACCGCGCCCTGTCCCAAGGGCTCTCGTTCCAGCCGTGAACCGGCACGACCCAAGCCGCTCACACCCTTTCAGGCAACCCAACACCCGGCTGGTTAGATCGGTGCTGGATTCCACCGCCGTCAGGTTTACCTGGATGGCAACGGGGGACCGAGGGATCAAATCACTGACTACCCCGATCTGTGGGACCTTATCACCGACAGCAGGAAGCTAGAGCGGTCTTCCCAGGACACGTCCTGAGGAACATTTTGACCAAATCTGCACGAAAAATAGGAATAAAAACATTTTTCGTGCAAAGCTACCCGACGGGACCAGACGGAAGACTGATGACCCCCCGGTGGAGACCAGAAGGGGCCAGGCCAGGCCACCATTATCCGTGACGAGCAGCCACCACCCTATCCAGTGGGGGCAAAGCCCACAAAAACCTGACCAATAAAGCCCAGGCCCGCCGCCGTGGTCTCGGACAAGGCGGCGGGCCTGGGCTTCAGCCACCCACTCAGGCAGCAGGCTTTATGGCCTGCCTTTTTTCAAAGTGGGAAAAACTCAACCAGCGGTCCGGCGAACACGCCCGAGTTTTTCCCGGAATTCACGTCTGGTGGGTAAAATGATGACACGTTCCCTTTAGTTTAGTCGTCCGGCATGGCTGGAAACAGCCCTGTTTACGGCCCCGGCTGGG